>NZ_CP116346.1:301666-603333 GCF_030254645.1 Paucibacter sediminis | reverse complement strand
CCCCGTGCCCACCACCCAGACCGCGGCTTGCTGGGTGGCGGTCACGCCCAATGGGCGTTATGCCTATGTCTCCAACGCCGGCAGCAGCAGCATCAGCAGCTATGCCATCGGCCCCCAGGGCGCGATCAGCCTGATGGCGGCGCAGGCCGGCCTCACCGGCACCAACGCCGGCGCGCTCGACGCCGCGGCCACGCCGGACGGCCAGCAACTGCATGTGCTGGCCTCGCGCGCCCTGCAGATCGTCTCGTTCAAGATCGGCCACGACGGCGCGCTGATGCCGCTGGGTGCGGTGGGCGGACTGCCGATGGGCTCGGCGGGGCTGGCGGCGAACTGAGGCGGCATCGCGGGGGCTCTTAAGATCCGGGCATGGTGATCCCGGCTTCCAAGATCCGCCCCCCGCGCCTGCGTGGCGCCACCCTGCTGGCCCGCCCGGCCCTGGAGCAAATGCTGGCCCAGGCCCTGGGCGAAGCGCAGGCGGTGCTGCTCAGCGCGCCCGCCGGCTTTGGCAAGACCGCCTTGCTGGCGCGCGTGCTGGAGCAGCAGCCGGCCGACTGGGCGCGCGTCTGGGTATCGCTGGAAGCGGGCGACGAGCTGCGCCAGCTGATCGAATGCCTGCTCAGCGCGCTGGAACCCTACGACCCGCCCTGGCGCGTCGCGCCCGAGCATCTGCTGGACCTGGCCGGCCGCGGCGAGGCCCTGCCCGAGCTGGTGGCGGCGCTGGCGAATGCGCTGGATGCCTGCGAGGCGCCGCATGGCGTGATCGCGCTGGACGATGTGCAGCACCTGGCCAGCGAGCCGGTGCTGCGCTTTCTGGATCTGCTGCTGCAATACCTGAGCCCGCGCTGGAGCCTCGCGATGACGGCGCGCCAGGCGCCGGCGCTGCGCTTGGCGCGGCTGCGCGGCAGCGGCGCGCTGGTGGAGTTTGGCGAGGCCCAGCTGCGTTTCAGCGAGGCCGAGAGCTGCGAGCTGCTGTGCGCCGCGGGCCTCGGCGAGGCGGCGGCGCGCCAGCTGCATGCGCGCAGCGCCGGCTGGCCGGCCGGCTTGCGGCTGGCGCTCAGCGGCGCCCTCAGCGGCGAGCCGCGCAGCGAGGCCAGCATCGACCGCGCCGCCTTCGAGCTGCTCACCAGCGAGGTGCTGGAGGGCCTGGACCCGCAGCTGCGCCGCTTCCTGCTCGACACCTCGGTGCTGCAGGAGCTGGACCCGGCGCGCTGTGCCGCCGTCAGCGGCGAGGTGCGGCCGGCGCGCTGGCTGGAGGCGATCCAGCGCCAGGGCCTGTTCGCGGTGCTGATCGACGAGGCGCAGCCGACGCTGCGCCTGCACGACCTGTTCCGCGATGCGCTGCGCCACCGCCTGCGCCAGGAGCGCCCGCAGGACGAGGCGGCGCTGCTGCTGCGCGCCGCCGCGGTGGAGACCGATGCGGTGCGCCGCCAGGGCCTGATGCTGGCCGCCGGCGCTCACCAGCAGGCGGCCGCTGCCCTGCTGGAGGCCGCCCCCGGCATCGCGCCGCAGCGCGGCGGCGTCGAGATCCTGCGGCGCCTGTGCCAGCAGTTCCCGGCCGACCTGGCCGCCAGCAGCGCCGAGCTGCAGCGCGTGCAGGGCATGGTGGACTGGGCCAGCTGGGAAAGCCGCCAGGCCGAGCACCATCTGGCCCTGGCCGAGCGCCTGTTCAGCGCGCGCGGCGCGACGCTGCAGGCCGGCCGTGCCCGCGCCCATCGCGCCATCACCCTGGTGGCGCTGGGGCGCCTGGCGCAGGCCGGCGAGCTGGTGGCCGAGCCGGAGGCCGATATCGAGGCGGCGGGCCGCGACGATCTCGAGACCCAGGCCGCGCTGGCGCTGGCGCGCACCTGGCTGGCGCTGGAATCCTGCCACTTCAACGCGGTGGCGCCGGCCTTTGCCGAGCTGGTGAAGCAGCTGGAGCGCCAGCTCGAACCGGGCCTGTGGTTTGCCACCGTGCCGCCGCCGCGCCAGACCCTGTGCCGCGGCATCTCGCCCTGGCTGGCGCGCTGGGCCGAGGGCGCGCTGGCGGTGGTGGGCGACCAGCCGCTGCCGTTGCGCGGCCTGGCGCTGTTGACGCAGGCCTGGTTGCAGACCTGGCAGGGCCGGCTGGACGATGCCCGCCAACTGCTGGCGCGCGCCGAGGCCGATGCGCAATGGACCGGCGAGCAGGCGATCGCGCGCCACCATGGCCTGGCCCTGCGCGCCGTGCTGGCGCTGCTGCAGGGCGAGCATGAGCAGGCGCTGGCGCAGATGCGGCAGCGCCTGCAGGAGCACCCGCGCGGCTATGGCGACTGGGGCATGTGGCACAGCCTGTTCCTGGCGGCGCGCATCTCGGCCAGCTGCGCGGATGCGGCCGGCCTGGCCGAACGCCTGCAGCGCCTGGATGCGCTGAGCCCCGTGTTGAGCGACACCACGCCGCAGCGCCTGCATCCGCTCTGGGGCCTGCGCGGCAGCCTGGCCTGGCTGCAGGGCCGCTTTGCCGAGGCCGAGGCCTGCTGGCGCGAGGCGCTCGGCGACGAGAACGCGCTCGACCTGTATGGCCAGGTGGCCGAGGTGCGTGTGCGCCTGGCCCTGCTGCTGGCGCGGCGCCAGCAGCTGGCGGCGGCCGCCAGCCTGCTGCTGCCCTGCCTGGCGGAGGCCCAGCCCGGCGGCGCGCTGTTCGCGCTGGCGGCCCTGCGCGAGCTGGCCGCGCTGGCCTGGGGCGATGCGCTGCCCGCCGCGGCGCTGGCGCAGCTGCGCGCCTGGGGCGAGCCCGCCAGCCCGGCGCCGGCGGCCGCGGCCATGCCGGCCGCGACCGAGGGCCTCAGCGCGCGCGAGCAGGAGGTGCTGGCCCTGATGGCCCGTGGCACGGCCAACAAGCTGATCGCGCGCGAGCTGGACCTGAGCCCGCACACCGTCAAGCGCCATGTCGCCAACATCCTCACCAAGCTGGGCCTGGCCAGCCGTGGCCAGGCCGCGGCCTGGTGGCTGACGCAGGCGCGCGACTGAGGCTGGGCTCAGCCCCAGCCGCCGCCCAGCGCCTTCACCAGGCCCACCGTGGCCTGGTACTGCGCGGCGCGCAGCTGCAGGGCCTGGCGGCGCAGGCTCAGCTCGCTGCGGCGCGCGTCCAGCAGCTCCAGCTGGCTCACCAGGCCGTTGCGGTAGCGCGCGTCCGAGAGCTGCAGCGCGCGCGTGGCCGAGCTCACCGCCCGCGCCTGCAGCTGCGCCTGCTCGGCCAGGGTCTGCAGCGCGACGAGCTGGTCCTCCACCTCCTTGAAGGCCTGCAGGACCTGCTCGCGGTAGCTGGCCGCGGCGGCATCGGCCTGGGCCGCCGCGCTCTCCACGCCGGCCGCGCGCCGGCCACCGTCCAGCAGCGGCAGGTTCAGCAGCGCGTTGAGGCCCCACAGCCCGGCCGATGACTTGAACAGATCAGAGAGCTCGGGCGAGGCGCCGCCCGCCGAGGCGGTGAGCGCCAGGCTGGGGAACCAGGCCTTCTGCGCCACGCCCAGGCGCGCCTGCGCGGCCCGCAGGCTGGCTTGCGCCGCCTGCACATCGGGGCGGCGCGCCAGCACCGTGCTGGGCAGGCCGGCGGGGATTTGCGGCAGGGCCTCGGGCCAGGTGGCTTCGGCGAGTTCCAGGCTGCCAGGCAGCTCGCCGGCCAGCAGCGCCAGCGCATGCAGCAGCTCGGCGCGGCGGCGTTCCAGCGCGACCGCCTGTGCCTGGGTGGCCGCCACCTCGGTGCGCACCCGCACCACGTCCAGCTCAGCGATGTCGCCGGCGGCGTGGCGCTTCTCGGTGAGCAGCAGCGTGGCTTGGTAGGCGGCCACGGTGTCGCGCATCAGCGCGCGTTCGGCGTCGAGCGCGCGCAGCGCGAAATAGGCCTGCGCCACATCGCTCTGCACCAGCAGCCGGGTGGCCTGCAGCAGGGCCTCGCGCGCCTGCGCGTCCAGGCTGGCGGCCTGGCTGGCCTGGCTGAGCCGGCCCATCACATCGATCTCGTAGGCCAGGCTCACACCGGCGGTGAGCTGGGTGCCGGCGGTGCCGGTGGCGCGTGCGGCATCGCCACCCTGGCGCGCGGCGCCCGCGTTCACATTGAGCTGCGGCGCACGCGCCGCATCGCTGTTGCGCAGGAGTGCGCGGGCCTGGGCCAGGCGCGCGGCCGCCTGCTGGATGCTGGTGTTGTGGGCCAGCGCGCGTTCGGTCAGGGCGTCGAGCCGCGGGTCGCCAAAGGCCTGCCACCAGGCGTCTGCCGCAGCGCTGGGCTGGCCGGCCGCGCCGGCATGCGCGAAGGCGGCCGGCGTGGCCGGCATGGCATGGGGCTCGAGCACGGCGAGGTTGGCGCAGCCGGCCAGCAGCAGGGCCGACAACAAGGGCGTTAGTCTGTTTCTCATGATGGGCTCCTCAGTCGATTGGGTGGCGCGGTGCGGCCGGCAGGGGCCGGGCATCGCCAGCGCTGAGATGCAGCTCCGGCGTGCCGGCAAAGGCCTCCAGATGCGGCACCTCGCCATGCAGCTTGAGCGGGCGGTTGCCCGTGAGGCGGCGCAGCGTCACATAGAACACCGGCGTGAGGAAGAGGCCGAAGGCGGTCACGCCAATCATGCCGGCGAACACCGCCACCCCCATCGCCGAGCGCATCTCCGAGCCCGCACCGCTGGCCAGCACCAGCGGCAGCACGCCCATCACGAAGGCCATCGAGGTCATCAGGATGGGGCGCAGGCGCAGGCGCGCCGCCTCGATGGCCGCGGCCAGCGGCGTGTGGCCGGCGAACTCGAGCTCGCGCGCGAACTCGACGATCAGGATCGCGTTCTTGGCCGACAGCCCCACCAGCACCATCAGGCCGATCTGGGTGAAGACATTGTTGTCGCCCTTGGTGAGCCAGACCCCGGTCATCGCGGCCAGCAGGCCCATCGGCACGATCAGCAGGATGGCGAGCGGCAGGGTCAGGCTCTCGTACTGCGCGGCCAGCACCAGGAACACCAAGAGGATGGCGAGCGGGAACACCCACAGCGCCGAGTTGCCGGCCAGGATCTCCTGGTAGGTCAGCTCGGTCCACTCATAGCTGATGCCGGGTGGCAGGGTCTCGGCGGCGATGCGCTTGATGGCGTCCTGGGCCTGGCCCGAGCTGAAGCCCGCGGCCGGGCCGCCGTTGATGTCGGCCGAGAGGAAGCCGTTGTAGCGCATCGCGCGCTCCGGGCCCACCGCATGCTGCACCTTCATCAGCGCCGCCAGCGGCACCATCTCGCCGCTGGCCGAGCGCACCTTCAGCTGGCCCACGTCCTCGGCGCGCGCGCGGTAGGCCGCATCGGCCTGCACGCGCACCGAATAGGTACGGCCGAACTTGTTGAAGTCGTTCACATACAGGCTGCCGAGGTAGATCTGCATGGTGTCGAAGATGTCGGTCACCGCCACGCCCAGCTGGCGCGCCTTGCTGCGGTCGATGTCGGCATAGAGCTGGGGCACATTGACCTGGTAGCTGGAGAACATGCCGGCCAGCTCCTTGCTCTGGTAGGCCTTGGCCATGAAGGCCTTGACGGCCTGGTCCAGCGCCTCGTAGCCGAGGCCGCCGCGGTCTTCCAGCTGCAGCTTGAAGCCGCCGGTGGTGCCCAGGCCCTGCACCGGTGGGGGCGGGAACATGACGATGAAGGCGTCCTGGATCTGGCCGTACTGCGCATTCAGCGCGCCGGCGATCTCGCCGGCGCTGAGGCCCTTGCCCTTGCGCTCTTCAAACGGCTTCAGGGTGGCGAACACGATGCCGGAGTTGGAGCTGTTGGTGAAGCCGTTGATCGACAGGCCCGGGAAGGCCACCGCATGCTCGACGCCAGGCGTCTTGAGCGTGATGTCGTTCATGCGGCGCACCACGTCCTCGGTGCGGTCCAGCGTGGCGCCATCGGGCAGCTGGGCAAAGCCGATCAGGTACTGCTTGTCCTGCGCCGGCACGAAGCCGCCGGGCACGGCCTTGAACAGGCCCACGGTCAGCAGGGCCAGGCCGGCATAGAGGGCCAGCATCGCGCCCTTGCGCGCGATGGCGCGCTGCACGCCGCCGCCATAGGCCTCGGAGCCGCGCTTGAAGAGGCGGTTGAAGCCGGCGAAGAAGCGGCCCAGCAGGCGGTCCATGGCGCGCGTCAGCGCATCCTTGGGCGCGTCGTGGCCGCGCAGCAGCAGGGCGGCGAGGGCGGGCGAGAGCGTCAGCGAGTTGATCGCCGAGATCACCGTCGAGATCGCGATCGTCAGTGCGAACTGGCGGTAGAACTGGCCGGTGAGGCCGCTGATGAAGGCCAGCGGCACGAACACCGCCACCAGCACCAGCGCGATCGCGATGATGGGGCCGGACACTTCGCGCATGGCGCGGTAGGTGGCGTCGCGCGGGGAGAGGCCCGCCTCGATATTGCGCTCGACGTTCTCCACCACCACGATGGCGTCGTCCACCACGATGCCGATTGCCAGCACCAGGCCGAACAGGCTCAGCGCATTGATCGAGAAGCCGAACAGATGCATGACGGCAAAAGTGCCCACCACCGACACCGGCACCGCCAGCAGCGGGATGATGGAGGCGCGCCAGGTCTGCAGGAACAGGATCACCACCAGCACCACCAGGGCCACGGCCTCCAGCAGGGTGTGCACCACCGACTCGATGGAGGCGCGCACGAACTGGGTGGGGTCGTAGACGATCGAGTACTCGACGCCCTCGGGCATATGGGTCTTGATCTCGGCCATGGTGGCGCGCACCTGGTCGGAGATCTGGATCGCGTTGGAGCCGGGCGCGGCAAAGATCGGCACGGCCACCGCGTCCTTGTTGTCGAGCAGCGAGCGCAGCGCATAGCCCGAGGCGCCCAGCTCGATGCGGCCGAGTTCGCGCAGGCGGGTGATTGCCGTGGACCCATTTGCGGCCTCGGTCTTGACGATGATGTCGCCGAACTCCTCCTCGTTCTGCAGGCGGCCTTGCGCGTTGATGGAGAGCTGCGTGTCCACGCCCGCCAGGCCGGGCGAGGCGCCGACGACGCCGGCGGCGGCCTGGATGTTCTGGCTGCGGATCGCGGCCACCACATCGCCGGCCGAGAGCCCATGCTGGGCCACCTTCTGCGGATCGAGCCAGACGCGCATCGCGTAGTCGCCCGAGCCGAACAGCTGCACATCACCCACGCCCTGCAGGCGTGCCAGCCGGTCCTTGACGTTAAGGAGCGCGTAATTGCGCAGATAGGTCATGTCGTAGCGGCCGCTGGGCGAGAGCAGGTGCACCACCATGGTCAGGTCGGGCGAGCTCTTGATGGTGGTGACGCCCAGGCGCTTGACCTCCTCGGGCAGGCGCGGCTCGGCCTGCGAGACGCGGTTCTGCACCAGCTGCTGGGCCTTGTCGGGGTCGGTGCCGAGCTTGAAGGTGACGGTGAGCGTCATCAGCCCGTCGGTGGTGGCCTGGCTGCCCATATAGAGCATGCCTTCCACGCCGTTGAGCGCCTCCTCCAGCGGTGTGGCCACGGTCTCGGCAATCACCTTGGGGTTGGCGCCCGGGTACTGGGCGCGCACCACCACCGAGGGCGGCACCACCTCGGGATACTCGGAGATCGGCAGGCCGCGCACGGCGATCAGGCCGGCCAGCAGCATCAGCACCGAGAGCACGCCGGCAAAGATCGGCCGGTCGATGAAGAATTTGGAGAGATTCATGTGGATGTGCTCCTGCGGCTCAGCTCTTCTCGCCGGCTGCGGGCGCAGCCGGCTTGGTCTTGGCCTGCAGCTCGGGCTTGGCATCCATCGCCACCAGGGTGGGGGCCAGCGCCGCGCCGGGGCGCACGCGCTGCAAGCCGTTCACGACGATGCGCTCCTGCGCCTTCAGCCCGGCGCTGACGATGCGCAGCCCGCTCTTCGTATCCACCGCCGCGCCCAGCTTGACCTCGCGGTACTCGGCCTTGTTGTCGGCCCCCACCACGAAGACGAAGCGCTTGCTCTGGTCGGTGCCGACGGCGCGCTCGTTGACGAGCAGGGCCGAGGTCTTGCCGGCCTGGCCCATGCGCAGGCGCGCGAACTGGCCGGGCATCAGGCTGCCGTCCTGGTTGTCGAACAGGGCGCGCACGCGCACCGTGCCGCTCCTGGCATTGACCTGGTTGTCGATCAGCTGCAGCCGGCCCTCCAGCGGCGTGCCCTCGGCGCCCATGGTGCCCATCTGCACGGGGATGCGCTCCAGCTGCTTGCGCTGGCCCAGCGCCTTGGCGATGACCTGCTCGTCGGCGTCGAAGCTGGCGTAGATCGGGCTCACCGACACCAGGGTGGTGAGCAGGGGCGCGCTGGGGCCGGCGGCGACCTGGTTGCCCACCGTGATCTCCAGGCGGCCGACGCGCCCGGCCACCGGCGCCCGCAGCTGCGTGTAGCCGAGGTTGAGCCTGGCGGCCTGCAGGCCGGCCTGGGCGGCGCGCAGATTGGCATCGGCCTCGCGCTGCGCATTGCTGCGCTCGTCCAACTCGCGCTGGGCAATCGCCTGTTCGGCCCACAGCGCCCTGGCGCGCGCCACATCGCTGGCGGTGTAGAGCGCGCGCGCCTTGGCGGCGGCCACCTGGGCCTCGGCGCGCTCCACCTCGGCGGCATAGGGCGCCGGGTCCAGGCTGATGAGCAGATCGCCCTGGCGCACCAGCGCGCCCTCGCGGAAATGCACCGTCTGCACCGTGCCCGGCACGCGCGGACGCAGCTCGACGCGCTCCACCGCCTCCAGGCGGCCGGAGAACTCGTCCCAGGTGGCGACTTCCGAGGCCTGCACCGTGGCCACCGAGACCGGGGTGGCGGGCGGCGCGGCCGGCGGTGCTTCGGCCTCGGCGGGGCTCAGGCCGACGATGGCGGCCGAGATGGCGGTGAGGGCGGTCAGCGCGGTGAAGGCCGAGCCGGCCAGCCAGAGGCGGCGCTTGCTTTGGGTGGCGTGGTGTTGTGAAGACATGGTGACTGACTCCAGGGCAGGGATTTTTTTGGACAAAGCGGCGGCTGCACCGGGGTCACGCGACTCCGGCGAACAAAGGGTGCGAAAGGGTTCAGCGTGCCGGCGAAATGGGCTTCAGGGCACGGCGGGCCGCAGGGTCAACAACGACCGCGCGCAGGGACGACAATGGCGAACATGCAAACTCCCCGTTCATGATTCCGTAACGACCATTACGGTTTATGGGCTGGAATGTAGTCGCCTTGTTTTTAGGCGTCAAGACATTTATTATCGATCGCTATGGAAATCAACAAAGACCCCTGCGCCAAGGCCTGCAAGCCCCGTGGCCGGCCTTTGTCATTCGACCGCGAGCAGGCGCTGGAGCAGGCCATGCACGTGTTCTGGCGGCGTGGTTACGAAGCCGCTTCCATCAGCGAACTGACCGCCGCCATGGGCATCACCGCCCCCAGCCTCTACACCGCCTTTGGCGACAAGGAGCGCCTGTTCCTGGAGGCCATCGAGCGCTATGCCAGCGGCCCCGGTGGCGGCTATATGCGGGCCCTGCGCGAGGAGCCCAGCGCCTTCCTGGCGATCCAGCGCTGCCTGGAGGAATCGGCCGAGGAACTGACCCGGCCCTGCCATCCCAAGGGCTGCATGATGACGATGGCGGCCACCAACTGCACCGAGGCCTCGGCCCATATCCAGGCGGCCCTGTCCAAGCGCCGCGCCGAGGCCGACGAGGGCATGCGCTGCCGCATCGAGCAGGGCATCACGAGCGGCGAGCTGCCGGCCGGCACCGACGCGGTGGCGCTGAGCAATTTCTACGTCGCGGTGCTGCGCGGCATGTCCATGCAGGCCGCCGACGGCGCCAGCCGCGAGACCCTGATGGCCACCGCGGCCGCGGCCATGCGGGCCTGGCCGGCGCCGGGCTGAACCGGGGCCCGCCTCAGCCCTGGCCGGCGCGCAGCCGCCGCACCACCACCCAGCCCAGCAGGGCGGTGAAACCCAGAATCAGGCCCAGCACCAGCCAGAAGCCGTGCGGGTGCTCGCCCAGCGGGATGCCGCCCACATTCATGCCCATCAGGCCGGCGATCAGGTTGATGGGCAGGGCCAGCACGGTCACCATGGTGAGGGTGAAGAGGCTGCGGTTGTTCTCCTCGGCCACGCGCGCCGCCGCCTCGTCCTGCAGCAGCTTGACGCGTTCGTGCAGCGAGGCGATGTCGCGCAGCACCACCGCAAACTCGTCGTTGACGCGCCGCAGGCTGTCGTGATCGGCCGCATTCACCCAGCGCGGCGGATTCGCCACCACGCGCAGGAGCGCGCCCGGCTCGGGCGCCAGCAGGCGCTGCAGGCGCACCGAGAGGCGACGCAGGCGCGGCAGTTCATCGCTGCCCTGCAGGCGGCGGCGCGCCAGCAGCTCGTCCTCGATGTCGTCGACCCGATCGCTGGCGGTGCGCACGATGTGCTGCAGCTCGTCGGCCTGGTCGGAGAGCAGATGCTCCAGCAGGGCCAGCGGCGTGGCCAGCGCCTCGCCGGCCTTGGCGGCGGCGCGCAGCCGGTCCACCGAACGCAGCGGATGCTTGCGCGCCGTGATCACCAGGCCGGCCTCCAGGCTCAGCCACAGCGTGGCCACGTCCTCGGGGTCGAAGCTGAAGTCGAAGGTGACGTCGTTGATCACGCCCAGCAGATGCTCGCCATGGCGGGCGATGCGGGTGGAGCGCGAACCCTCGCGCAGGCCCTGGTAGAAGTCCTCGGGCAGGCCGGTATGGGCCTGCAGCCAGGCCAGGCTGGCGCCATGGGCGAGATTGAAGTGCAGCCACACAAAGCCGGCGGCGGGCTCGCTCCGGCGCAGCCATTGCAGCGCCGCGTCGGTGTCGATCGCCGTGCCGGGCTGGCCGGGCTCGAAGCGGTAACCGCAGATCAGGCCGTCGGGGCTGGCGCCGTAGCTGGCAGGGGTCGTGTTCATCGCGCGCAGTCTATGCAGCTTGTGTGACTGTCATCAGCCTGGCATGCGGGGCTGGCTCAATCGGCCCATGCCTGCCGCCCGCTGCCCGTCACAACTGCCGCCCGGTTTCCACCTGCTGATCGCGGCCCAGTTCGCGTCGGCGCTGGCCGACAACGCCCTGCTGATCGTCACCATTGCCCTGCTGCAGGCCCAGGGCCAGCCCGGCTGGTGGGCGCCGCTCCTGAAGTTCTCCTTCACGATCTCCTATGTGCTGCTGGCGCCCTTTGTCGGGCCGCTCGCCGATGCCATGCCCAAGGCCAGGCTGATGGCCTGGATGAACGGCCTCAAGACCCTGGGCGTGCTGGCCCTGTTCGCCGGCCTGCATCCGGTCGCCGCGTTCGCGCTGGTGGGCCTGGGCGCAGCGGCCTATGCGCCGGCCAAGTACGGCCTCATCACCGAGCTGGTGCCGGCGCGCCAGCTGGTGGCGGCGAACGGCTGGATCGAGGTCTCGGTGGTGAGTGCGGCCCTGTTGGGCACGGTGCTGGGCGGGGCGCTGGTGAGCGCCTGGTTCGGCGCGCTGGTGTCAGGTCTTGCCCAGCCGCTGCATGCCGCACTGGCCTTGCTGCTGCTGACCTATGGCCTGGCGGCGCTGCTGCAGCTGGGCCTGGGCGACAGCGGCGCGCGCTACCCGGCCTGTTCGCGCCGGCCGCGCCTGCTGCTGCGCGAGTTCATGGCCGCCAACCGCAAGCTCTGGCGCGATGCCGAGGGCGGGCTCTCGCTGGCCGTCACCACCCTGTTCTGGGGCGTGGGCGCGACCCTGCAGTTCGCGGTGCTGCGCTGGGCGGAACAGGTGTTGCACCTGCGCCTGGACCAGGGCGCCTATCTGCAGGCGGTGGTGGCGGTGGGCGTGGTGGCCGGTGCCGCCCTGGCCGGCCGCCTGGTACCCATGAGCCGGGCCGCGCGCGTGCTGCCGCTGGGCGTGCTGCTGGGCCTGCTGCTGGTGGCGATGACCTGGGTGGACAGCCTGGCGCTGGCCTGGCCGATGCTGATGGGGGTGGGCGCGGTGGGCGGGCTGCTGGTGGTGCCGATGAATGCACTGCTGCAGCAGCGCGGCTACCAGCTGCTGACGGCGGGCCGCTCGATCGCCGTGCAGGGCTACAACGAGAACCTCAGCATCCTCGTGATGCTGGCCGCCTATGCCGGCGCGCTGGCGCTGGACACGCCGCTGCTGCCGCTGATGACGGTGTTCGGCAGCCTGATCGCGCTGGCGATGCTGGCGCTGCTGCGCCGTCGCCGCCACTCAGGCCGGCAAGACCTGGCCCCGCAGGGGCAGCGCTGAGGGCAGCGGCCGGCCGTCGATGAGCGAGCCGTAGATCGACTCGATGTTGCCGATGATGCTGTCCCAGCTCAGGGCTTCGGCGCAATGGCGCGCGGCTTCACCCATGCGGCGCAGCGCGGCCGGGTCTTTTTCGGCCAGCACCACCGCCTGGCGCAGGAACTCGGGGCTGTGGCCGAACGGGGCGAGCTGGCCGTTCAGGCCCGGCTGCACCAGCTGCGAGGCGGCGGCGTAGTCATAGGCCAGCACGGCCAGGCCGCTGGCCATGGCCTCGGGCGTGACGTTGCCGAAGGTCTCGGTGATGCTGGGGAAGATGAAGAGATCGCCGCTGGCGTAATGGGCGGCCAGGTCCTCGCCATGGCGCATGCCGGCGAAGATGGCGCCGGGCAGGCGCGCCTGCAGCTCGCGGCGCGCCGGCCCGTCGCCCACCAGCACCAGGCGGGCGCGCGGCTGCAGGCGCTGGAAGGCCTCGAAGGCCTCCACCAGCGTGCCCAGATTCTTCTCGGGCGCGAGCCGGCCCACATGCACGACCACCGGATCATGCGGGGCCACGCCCCATGCGGCGCGCAAGGCCTCGCTGCGCCGTGCCGGGTTGAAGAGGGCGGTGTCGACCCCGCGCGCCACTACGTTCACGCCCTGGAAGCCCAGCGCCTGCAGCTCGCGGCGCAGGCCCGCGTCCGGCACCATGGTGCATTGGGTGTGGTTATGGAACTTGCGCAGATAGCCCATGATGGGCTTGTGCAGCCAACCGATGCCGTAATGCTTGCTGTAGGCATGGAAGTTGGTGCGGAAGTCGGAGCAGACCGGCAGCTTCAGATAGCGCGCCGCCTGCAGCGCCGACCAGCCCATCGGCCCCTCGGTGGCGATGTGCACGAGGTCGGGCCGGCGCAGCGTCCAGAGCTTCACCAGCGTCTTCTTGGACACCATGCCCATGCGCAGATGCGGGTAGCGCGGGATCGGCAGGCCGCGCATCAGCACCTCGTGAAAGCGCTCTTCGTCGCCGCCGCCGCCCGGCGCCTCGCCCGCGTCGGGCTTGGCCTGGCGCGGGCGTATCAGCTGCACGCCATGGTTGCGCGCACGCAGGCCCTCCACCACGCAGGCGACGGTGCGCGCCACGCCGTTCACCTCGGGTGGGTAGGTCTCGGTGACGATGGCCACGCGCAGGCAGCGCTGCTGCGGCGGCAGTTCATCGACCTCGATCTCGGCATCGGCGGCGGGCTTGATCGGCATCATCATGAGGCCATCATGGGCGGCGATTGCAACAGCAGCGTGACGTACGGGCTGAGCCGAACGCCGCACCGTGGCGTCACCGAAATTTCACCGGCCCTGGTCACCATCGCGTCACGACATGCAGAGGACACCAGGTGACGCACAAGACTCCTTCATTCAAACAGGCGCTGGCCACCCAGCGCTGGGACGACCACCGCTACTACCACCACAGCCGCATCAACCAGAGCCTGCATCTGCTCAGCGCGTTGAGCTTTGTGGCCGCCTATGGCCTGCTGCTGGTCGACCCCGCGGTGGCCGCGCTGCTGGCCTGGCTGGTCTCGATGAGCTCGCGCCAGGCCGGCCATTTCTTCTTCGAGCCGCGCGGCTACGACGAGGTCAACCAGGCCACGCATGAGTACAAGGAAGAGATCAAGGTGGGCTACAACCTGCAGCGCAAGGTGGTGCTGATGGCGCTGTGGGTGGCGGCACCGCTGGCGCTCTATCTGCAGCCGGGCCTGTTCGGCCTGTTTGCACCGGCCACCAATGCCAACGAATGGCTGCACCAGCTGGGCTGGTTGTGGCTGTGGCTGGGTGCGGGCGGCCTGCTGTTCCGCACCCTGCATCTCTTCATCCTCAAGGATGTGCAGACCGGCCTGGTGTGGATGTGCAAGATCCTCAGCGACCCCTTCCACGACATCTGGCTCTACCGCAGGGCGCCGCTCCATCTGCTGAAGGGCGAGCTGATCGACCCGATGGGGCATGCACGGCAGGGGCAGTAAAGACAGGCGGGTGCGATGCGCAGGCGTCGGACAAGCCTGCGCTGCTATGGCCCTTTGCGGCCGGGAGCCGGCTTCACGTAGCGGTGCCCAGCGCGGCGCTGCCATCCAGCCCGCCATGCTGTGGATTGGCCGGTCAGCTGGGGCCGAATCTCTGCGGCGGGAAACGCGGAGTTGGCGTTGTCGACGCAATCCAGTCGGCTGGGCTGGCAAGCTCGACGACTGCTTCGCAGCGGTTGCAGTCAGTCACATTGCCGAGTTCGCAGCCCAAATGCCGACACTCAACGTTGAAGCTGAGCCGCGAGCGGCGGCCTGCCGACGCGAGTCGGCTCGAGCGACTGGTTAGCCATCTCTCTCTTTGTCGGAAATAGTAGATACATACTCAATCTCGCACTCTTCACGATCAAGCTCATCCGAAGGCTCCCACATGCTGCTCGCAAGTTCGAATACTTGCTCCGAGACAATCATGGAAAACGTCGATCCTCTATCGATGTTTCGCCGCTGAACTCGATCCCAGCGCACTTCTCTTGGCGCATCAAGTTCATAGATCATGAGGCCGAACCCTTCGCCGATCACCTTGCGACAAAAGTCCATTCGCGGCTGGCGCTGGATAAGGCCAAGCTCAAGGATGACGTCGGATCCAGAGGCTAGTACCGCTTGGCTGTGAGTCCAGATGAGATCGAGAAGGCGATCTTTTCGCGCCATGTACCAGGGGATGAAATCACCGGTTGGCCGATCTGGGCTGAACAGCTTTGCAAACCAGGCGTCAAGAGCGATGTGCAAGCCGCCGGTGCGCGTAGCAAGCGACGCTGAGAACGTCGACTTTCCAGCCCCTACGGGCCCTTCAATCAATCGAACAATGGGCATGGCGATGTGGCTTGATGGCTAACGTTAGACATGGGCGTCTGCACAAAGGCTGCGAAGCAGCCTTTTGGACGTCCGCTTGATGGAGGGGTTAGGTCTCACTCGCGGCCTCTTTGCCCGCCCTTTCGGCGAAGCCACGTGCCAACGACTTTGCTCATTCCCACACGCTCCTCCGAATAACCGAGCACGCCGTAGAAGCCTACAGCGTGCTCAGTGAAGAGCGCGACGTGATGGCCCTCAAGCCGCTCTTCAAGGAAGCCCATCATTCGCCGGGCCAGTCCTTGCCGCCGAAACGCGCTGTTCGTCCAGACATCAACGACAAACGCATTGCACACCCCATCAGCGAGCGCACGTGCCGTGCCGATGACTTTCCCCTCGCGCACAGCAAACACCCTGACTGGTGTGGCTGCGAATGACGTTTCCAACTCGCCCGGTGTGCGCCCGTTGTCGAAGTTGTCTTCAGCCACTGCGCGTTTCAACTCAGCCCAGTCGACTGCGGCCAACTCGTCGGTCAAGACAACCTCTGAATGGAGAACTGACGGCACTGTGAGACCTAACTAGGTTGTAGGGCGACAGATTTGCTGCATAACACCCGAACCTGTCTGCATAACATCGGACGCCTCCCCGGCCTGCATGCCGCGCCATTTTTGGATTATGACCAATGGGCCGTCAATTCGAACTGCATGAACAGACCGACGAAACCGGCACGCGGTCAGCTCCATTTGAATCGCCCCGCACTCGGTTGGTACTCTTGATCGAATGGGCTGCCGCGGCACGATCTATGCCGCTTTGTCGGCCTGAAAGCGGTCATCATTGAACGCCTGCCCTCAGCCTAGAACTGTCTCCTGCGCCGGATGAGCGAACTTCCGCTCCCGGCCGCAAGCGCCCATCCCGTCCCAGACCAGAAATCTGCAGCTAGCGACTACCTCCGCCACGACCTTCAAGCAGCGGCACCCGCCCGTTCTCATGGCCAGCGCTCTGCCCGCTCGATGATCTCGAGGGCCCCGTCGACCTCGATGCCGACATGCCGCTCCGCCGTCGCCAGCCTGGCCCGAAGGTCCTTGACGGGCGGCTCGCCTGATGGTCAGGCGAGCCCGAGATCCGCGTCCGTCGCTGCAGGGCGCGGCTTGCCGCGCGGCGGCCAGGGCCGGTTGCGCCAGTCGGGCTGGAACACGAACGAGGAATGCTGCCGCCCCGCCGGCAGCGCGCCATTGCCCACGCCGAGCGAATAGTCGTAGTAGAGCTTCACAATCTGCTCGGCAGTGACTTGCTGGGCGGCCGGGTGTGCCTGACAGGCTTCGCGCCAGGCGCGCACGCGCTCGAAGCGAGCGTCCGATGGCAGTTCGAAGCCTTCGTAGTAGGGCAGGAACTCGAAGCGCCAGAAGAATGGCGTGTAGACCGTCTCCGCCCAGCCGAACGAGTCGAACAGGAAGGGGCCCTCCGGCGCGTGCTCGAGCAGGGCTCCGTTCAGCTTCGCGTATTGCTCGAGCATGACCTCGCGCATGGCCGCGCGTTGCGTCTCGTCCTGCGCCATCAGCAGCCGATACCCCGCCGCCACGAAGTCGCCTTCCAGGCGCACGAGCTGGTGCTCGATCGCGTGCTTCCATGGATCACGCTGCGCGACGGGCGGGCCGCCCAGCGTGTCCTCGAGGTAGCGCAGGATCACCAGGCTCTCCTTCAGGATGCGGCCGTCGGCGAGTTCCAGCACCGGCAGCGCCGTGACCTTGCGCGTCTTGGCGAGCAGGCCCGGATCACGCGGCTTGGTGATGTCGACGACGCGGAATTCGACTGCGTCGGCCGCGCCCTTCAGCCTGAGCAGGATCTCCAGCCGCTGGCTGAAGGGGCAGATGGGGATGTGGTGAACGATGGGACGGACCTGCGTCATGCTCTGCTCCCGATGCGGCGGCGTTCGATGTCGTACTGCACAACATTCTGGCAGCGTGGCAGCGCTGCGATCAGAACATGCGCGCCAGCACCTCCCTGAGCAGCTGGCGCTTGATGCGCTTGTCGGTCTGGCCGGGCGGCGCCCACCACCAGCCATCGGCCTGCATGGATTGAGCGGCGGCGACGAAGCGCTGCAGCACCGCGTCGAACTGGGCCTCGCTGTAGTCGAGGCTGAAGATCAGCCGGCCGGTGCCGACCCAGCTCAGCGCCAGGCCTTGGGCGCGCAGATAGAACTGCAGCATCCAGTTGTAGCGCGAGGGCGCCGTGTAGACGACGGTCCAGATCGAGGAGAGGTTGGCCACGCGCAGCGGCAGGCCGGCCTGCTGCAGGGCCGCGTTCATGCGGGCGGTGCGCGCATCCTGGCGTGCGTCCAACCCCTCGTAGATCGCGTCGGCCTCGGGCGTTTCCAGATAGTCGAGAAAGCTCGCCATCGCGCCCGTCACATAGGGGTGGGCGTTGAAGGTGCCGCGCGCAAAGCAGATGTCGGCCGGGCGCTCCTCGCGAAATCGCTTCATCAGTGCGGCGCGGCCGCACAGCACGCCCACCGGCAGGCCGCCGCCCAGAGTCTTGCCATAGGTGACCATGTCGGCACGCACGCCGAAGTACTCCTGCGCGCCGCCGCGCGCCAGCCGGAAGCCGACGAAGATCTCGTCGAAGATCAGCACGATGCTGCGCTCGCTGCAGACCTGGCGCAGCTGCTTGAGCCAGGCCGTGTAGGCGGCGCGCTGGGCAGGATCTGCGCCGGCGCGGCGCGAGCTGTCCAGCAGCGAGCTGTCGCCCGGCGCGCCGCGGTTGGGGTGCAGGGCCTGCAGCGGGTTCACCAGCACGCAGGCGATGTCGGTGCGCGTGCGCAGCACCGCCAGCGCGCGCGGGTCCAGGTCGGCCAGCGTGTAGGTGTCGCGCGGCGGTTGCGGGTTGCCGGGGCCCGGCTGCACATCCTCCCACCAGCCATGGTAGGCGCCGCAGAAGCGCACCAGATGGCTGCGGCGCGTGTGATAACGCGCCAGCCGCACGGCCTGCATCACCGCCTCGGTGCCCGACATATGGAAGCTCACCTCGTCCAGGCCGGAGATGCGGCGCAGCCGCGCCACGTTCTCCGCCACCACCGGATGCAGGCCGCCCAGCACCGGGCCCAGCGCCGCCACGCGCGCGCTGCCCTCGGCGATGCAGCGCTTGTAGCGCTCGACGCCGAACACGTTCACGCCATAGGAGCCGCTGAGGTCGTAGAAGGCCTGGCCGTCCAGGTCGCGCAGCAGCACGCCGTCGCTGGCGGCGTAGAAGGCGCCCAGCTTCAGGTGCCGGCGCAGGAAGGGGCTGAACTGGAAGGGCACGCGGTAGGCGCCGGTGAACTGCAGGTCCGAGAGGCCCTCGCGGGCCTCGTCGGTGAGTGCGATCGAGCGCGGATGCTGGGTCTGCAGCCATTGCGCCAGCGCCATGAAGCCGGCGCGGCGCTGCGCCGCGACCTCGGGCGGCGCGCCGTCAGCGGCGAAGAACTGCGCCTCACCGTAGGCATAGCCGGGCAGCCACGCCGCCACGCGCTTGGCCATGCGCGCGTGGCCGGCCAGCGAGCGGTGCTTGGCGCGCGAGAGCTGCAGGCGGCGCCAGGCCTTGCGGGCCAGCGCGCCCAGGGCCAGCGCGCCGAAGAGGTAGAGGGGCAGGGTCTCGTCCATATGTCACATGCAGTGGGCAGACTGCATGGAACCGCAATCAGTTGACGCTCTGATGAAAAAGCAAGCAAAAAGCCCTTGGCGCAATGCCCTGCTGCAGCAGGAGGATCTGAACTTCCTGCTCACCAACCGGGTGCCGCGCATTGCGCTGACCCGCGCGATGGGCTGGTTCAGCCAGCTCCGCAGCCCGCTGCTGGCGCGGCTGTCGATCCGCGTGTGGCGGCTCTTCACCGAGCTGGATCTCAGCGATGCCAAGCAGCCCCCGGGCGGCTACCGCAGCCTGCACGACTGCTTCATCCGCGAGCTGCAAGCCGGCGCGCGCCCGCTGGATGCCGACCCGCTGTGCCTCACCAGCCCCTGCGACGGCATCGTCGGCGCGCATGGCCGGGTGCAGGCCGGCCGGCTGTTCCAGGCCAAGGGCTATCCCTATCGCATCGAGGAGCTGTTCGGCAGCGCGGCGCGCGCCACGCCCTTCATGGATGGCAGCTATCTGACGCTGCGCCTGACCTCGGCCATGTACCACCGCTTCCATGCGCCGGCGGATCTGCGCATCGAGCATGTGACGCACATCGCCGGCGATACCTGGAACGTGAACCCGATCGCGCTCAAGCGCGTCGAGCGCCTGTTCTGCCGCAACGAGCGTGCCGCCATCCATGCGCGACTGCGCGGCAGCGCGCTGCCCGAGCTTCCCATTGCCATCGTGCCGGTGGCCGCCATCCTGGTGGCCAGCCTGCGCCTGCATTGCCTGGACCTGCTGCTGCACCGCGGCTGGCGCGGCGCGAACGAGCTGCCCTGCAGCGCCAGCGCGGCCAAGGGCGAGGAGCTGGGCTGGTTCCAGCATGGCTCCACCATCATCCTGTTCCTGCCGCCGGGGCTGGCGCTGCTGCCGGGCCTGCGCGAGGGTCAAGTCTTGCGCATGGGCACGGCGATCGCCCGCTACACTGAGGGCTCCCCCCATCAGCGAGCGCGCGACCATGCCGTGGCCTCCTGCGATCCTGGATCTTGAAGCTTCGGGTTTCGGCCGCGGCAGCTACCCGATCGAGCTGGGCTTCGTGGCGCCGGACGGCAGCTGCTTTTGCACCCTGATACGGCCCGACCCCGACTGGCTGCACTGGGACGAGCGCGCCGAGGCCCTGCACGGCATCAGCCGCGAGCTGCTGCTGCAGCATGGCCGGCCGGCGGCCTGGGTGGCGCGCGAGGCCAACGAGCGCCTGGCCGGCCAGACCGTCTACTGCGATGCCTGGGCGCACGACTATCCCTGGCTGGCGCGGCTCTTCGATGTGGTGGACCTGGTGCCCAGCTTCCGCCTCGCCGATCTGCGCAGCCTGCTTTCCGAGGCCGAGACGGCCTGCTGGCAGCGCGTGCTGGACGAGGTGCGCGCCGAGCTGCAGATCAGCCGCCACCGTGCCAGCAGCGACGCGCGCGTGCTGCAGCTGGCACTCTTGCGCGTCAGGCAGGTGGCGGCGCACTGAGGACTTCGCCGCGCGCGCGTCCGCGCCCCTCGCGCTTGGCCTGGTAGAGCGCCGCATCGGCGCGCGCCACCAGGCCGTCCATCTCGGCCTGCACCGCCGGCACCACGCAAAAGCCCACGCTGGCGCCGATCTGCAGCTGCAGATGGCCCAGCGTGAAGAGCTGGCCGATCGCATGCACGAGCTTGTCGGCGATCAGCTGGGCGTCGCCGGTATGGGCCAGGTGCGGCAGGAACACCGCGAACTCGTCGCCGCCCAGGCGCGCCACGATGTCCTCGCCGCGCAGGGCATGGCGCAGGCGCCCGGCCACCGCCTTCAGCAGCGCATCGCCGATCGGGTGGCCATGGCTGTCGTTGACGGGCTTGAAGCGGTCCAGGTCCAGGTAGAGCAGGGCCACCCAGTCGTCCTGCTCATGCGCCTGGGCGAGGCGCTCCTGCACCTGGGCGGCAAAGCCGCTGCGGTTGAGCAGCTGGGTCAGCGGGTCGGTGCGCGAGGCATCGCGCAGGCGCTGCTCCTCGCGCTTGATCTCGCTGATGTCGTGCGAGATGCCGATCACGCCCTCGATCTCGCCATCCGCGTTGCGCAGCGGCGCGTACTGGATCTGCAGGTACTGCGCCTCGCCCGGCTCGCCATGGCTGCGCTCGAACTGGCCGCGCTGGCCCTGCAGGGCGGCGCGGATATAGGGCAGGGTGTGCTGGAAGGCGGCCGCGCCGATCACCTCGGCCACCGGCCGGCCCAGGCAATCGGCCAGCCGCACGCCATGGGTGCTGGCGAAGGCGTCGTTGAAGAAGCGCACCTTGTAGTCGGGGTCGATGACCGAAATCAGCGCCTGCGAGTTCTGCGCCACCGCCTGCAGGATCGCCTCGCTGCGGCTGCGCTCGCGCTGCGTCTGCAGCTCGGCGCTGATATTGCGCAGAATCATCGAGATGGTCTCGGCCTCGCCGGCGCTGTTGCGGTGCATCAGCACGGTGGTCTCCACCGGCACCACCTGGCCGGCGCCGTCCAGCAGTTCGCCGCGGCCGAACCAGTAGCCCTCGCCCTGCAGCGCCGGCAGCACCTCTTGCTCGTAGCGGGCACGGCTTTGCGGCGGCAGGTACTGGGCGATGTGCAGGCCCTGCAGCGGCGCCTCGGGCGCCAGCCCCAGCAGGCGGCGCACGGCGGGGTTCAGGTAGATCAGCCGCCCCTCGGCATCGCTTTGCAGCACGTAGTTGGGCGTCAGGTCGAAGATCGCGGTGAGCGTCTGGGCGGCCTGCTGCTGCTGCGCCGCGCGGGTGATGTCGGTGAAGGTGCCGACCTGCCCGACCACGCGCTTGCCCACGCGCAGCGGCGCGGTGCGGATCGAGACCAGATGCTGCTGGCCCTCGCGCAGCGGCAGCGAGCGGATCAGCTCCTGCGGCTCGCCGCGCTCGATGCCGCCGCGCCAGCGCTGCAGCGCGGCGGCGCGCTCGGCTTCCGGCACCAGCTTCAGCCAGCCGAAATCCTGCTCGCTTTCGGACACGCCGATCAGCTCGCGATAGGTCTGGTTGGCATACACCACCCGGCCCTGCATATCGCAGCGGAACAGGCCCAGCGGCAGGGCGTCGCTGGTGGCGCGCAGCTCGGCGTCGTAGAGATTGCTGCGCGCCCGCGCGCGCTGCAGCAGCACCGTCAGCAGGGTGGCGCCCAGGCTCACCGCCAGCGCCACCGTCAGCAGGGCCAGGCGTTGCGCGTGGAACTCGGCGAGGCTGGCGTCCACCGACTGCGAGAGCACCAGCCGCAGCGCATAGTTCTCGAAGGCGCGGAACGAGAACAGGCGTTCGTGGCCGTCCCAGCCCAGCTGGCGGAAGCTGCCCTTGCGCTCGGCCAGGCGCGCGCGCAGCGCCGGGCGCTCGTCCAGCACATTGCTGCCGGGCTGGGCGCGCTCGTCGTCGAGGCGCGGCAGGCGCAGCATCAGCAGGCCGTCGTCGCGCAGCAGGCCGACGGCAGTGTCGCGCGGGTTCAGGTCGGGGTGGCCGAGGTCGGGGCGCTGCTGCTCGGCCAGCAGCTCCAGATCGATCATTGCGAGCAGATGGCTGAATGCGCCGATCGGCGCGCTCAGCCGCAGCGCCATCGGCATCAGCTCGCGGCCATTCGGCTTCAGCCGCACCGGGCTGCCGATCAGCAGGCTGCCACCCGGCGGCTGCGCCGCCAGCTCGCGCATCAGCGCATGGTGGGCCAGGTCGGCCGAGGCATGGCTGCTGGTGGTGGGAATGCGGAACACGCGGCCATCGCGCGTCACCAGCATCAGCTCCATCAGCCCGGCCGAGCTTTCCTTCAGGCCATCGGCCATCAGGGCCACGGTGGCGTCGTTGGCCGGGCTGTCCTTGGCGCGGGTCAGCAGCAGCAGATCGATGGAGCGCAGCGCGCTTTCGGCCTGGCGCAGCGAGCTTTCCATGTTCTGGCTGGTCACCAGCACTGCGTCGTGCATGGTCTGCTCCCAGGCCTCGAGCTGCTGGCGCGGGTAGACCAGCGCAAACCAGCCCCAGGCGGCCCAGACGATGCCCAGTGCCAGCAGCAGGGCCACGTAGGGGCTGACCGTCGCAATGCGCGCGAGCAGGCGTTGTTCGGGCTCGGGCGGCGGCTTCAATTCCTCGCTCATGAGACTCCCGGGATTTGCGCTTCATTGTGCCCAGCGCCGCCGGGGCCGCAAGTGCGGTGGCATGATGGTAAAGACATCATCGCCAAGGAGGATTCCATGTTCAAACGCATCCTGCTCCCCACCGACGGTTCCGAGCATGCGGCGCGCGCCGCCGCGGTGGCCTGCGACCTGGCCAAGCGCTATGGCGCGGCGCTGGAGATCGTCAGCGTGATCGATCCGGTGCCCTTCGTGAGCTTTCCCGAGGGCGGCGGCGAGGCGTTGGCCTATTACCTGGATGCGGCCGAGGAAGGTGCCAAGCAGGGCATCGCCGCGGCCGAGGCGGCAGCCAAGGCGGCCGGCGTGGCCTGGGCCTCGCATGTGCTGCGCGAGCATGGGCCGGCGCAAAGCATCGTCGAGCATGCCAAGGCCTACGGCGCCGACCTGATCGTGATGGGTTCGCACGGCCGGCGCGGCCTTGATGCGGTGCTGCTGGGCAGCGTGGCGCACAAGGTGCTGACCCTGGCCAAGGTGCCGGTGTTCGTGGTGAAGTGAGCGCGGCGCATGAAAGAAAAGGCCGGCAGCTTGCGCCGCCGGCCCTTGGCCTGATCGCGAATCGGGACGTGCTTGTTTAGAAGCGGATGTCGGCGCCGACGGTCAGCACATTGGTGCTGCTCTCGGGCTTCTGGAACTCGGCGCGCAGGCCGAATTCCTTGCTGACGGCGTAGCGCAAGCCGATGCCGAACAGCGCCTTGGTGGTGCTGTCCTTGGCCGAGTTGCCGCCGGCCGTGGCCTTGGCCTCGATGCGGTTCACGCCCAGGCGGCCGTACACGCCGAATTCCTTGGACAGAGGCAGCGTCGCCAGCAGCGAAGCCTGCAGGGCGTCGGCCTTCACGTCGACCTTGGTGTTGGCCACGGTCACGCTGTCGCTGCCGAGCCGGCGATAGCCCAGCTCCAGGCCCAGGTTCTCGTTCAGCTGGTAGCCGCCGAAGATCGACGCGCCGGTGCCGCTCCACTTCATGTCGTCGTCGGAGATGCGGGTGCGGCCCACATCGGCGCCGATGTAGAAGTCGCCGGCGAAGGCGGGAGCCGCGCAGGCGGCGGCGATGGCGAGTGCCATGAGTTTCTTCATAGGGGATCCCTCTGTATGGTGTTGTAGGCGCCCGGACTGGTGCCGAGCGCGGCCGCGAGCATAGCGGCCGCGGCCGCTCATGCTGCAAGCCATGTAGGCAGCCTCGCCACACCCTTTGGAGGGGTACAGGTGTTCAGGCGGAAGCGGGTAGCACCGGCCAGCGCGCCGCGATCTGCTCGCCGTCGAACACCAGCAGATCGCCGAACTGCAGCAGCAGGGCCTCGCTCTGGCGCGGGCGCAGGAACACCAGATCGTCGGGCCGCAGGTCCACGCGCGCCGAGCTCACCATCACCTGCTGGTTGGACGAGCTGCCATACAGGCCGCTCGCGGCCAGGCCGGCCGGCGAGGCCGGCTCGGCCAGCCAATGGCCGCCGTGGATGGCATAGCCGCGCGCCTGGTTGCGGTCCCAGCCCTGGGCCAGGCGGCTCAGCCAGGTGGCGCCCTCGGGCAGGCGGAAGGTCTCGAAGCGCTTCAGCACCGGGGTGGCGATGAAGGCGGCGGCCCGCAGATCGGCCAGCAGCGGCTTCTCGAAGTCCAGCGGCAGCAGCGCGGCCGAGCCCACCGAGACCTCGTTGGGCACGCTTTTCCCCTCATGCAGGCGGAAGGTGGGCGAGCCGGCGGTGTTGAGGGTGAGGGCCTCACGCGGCTGTGGGCCCAGGGCCTCGCCCGCGATCTGCCAGGCCTGCTGGTAGCGTGCCTGCGCCGTGGCCCAGGCCGTTTCGCGCATGCCCAGGGCATCCGGCAGGGCGGCCACATGGGCGTCGTAGCCCATCAGGCCGCTCCAGCGCAGGGATGGGTCGCTCTTGAGGCTGGCCAGGGCCTGGCCCAGCTGGGCCTGATCCTCGAAGCCGCCGCGGTGCAGGCCCACGTCGATCTCGAAGTTCACGCGCAAGACCTGGCCCCGCTGGCGCGCCACCTCGCGGTATTGCGCCAGGCGCTCGGGCGTGTCGATCAGCCATTCGATGCCGGCGCCGATCTCGGCCGGCAGGGCCTGCAGCAGCTGCGCCGCCGCGGCCGCCGGCAGCGGTTTGCCCAGCAGCACGTTGGCCTGCGGGCGCGCCTGCAGCAGCTGCAGGGTCTGGGCGGCGTTGAAGGCCATCACGCGCTGGCTCTGCCAGGCCTTGGCCACCTCGTCCATCAGCGCCAGGCAGGGCAGGGACTTGAGCACCGCGCGCAGCGCCATGCCGGTCTTGGCACGGTGGCTGCCGATGGCTGAAAGGTTGGCGCGCAGGCGCGGCAGGTCGATCACCAGGCTGGCCTGGGCCACGCCGGCCGCCCTCAGCGCGGCCGAGAGCTTCTGGAAATAGGCATCGTGCGGCCCGCCCTGCTCGGCCGGGCGTGCCAGCCAGCCAGCCAGGGGCAGGGCGGCGGCGGCGCCGAGCAGCAGCCTGCGCTTATTTGCTGCCATGCTTGACTCCAAAGAGTTGCGCGAGGTGGGCGTTGAGCATGCGGCCCTGCGGATCGATGGCCTGACGCAGGCGCTGGAAATCGGCGAAGCGCGGGTACAGCGCCGCCACCTGCCTGGCGTCCAGATCGTGCAGCTTGCCCCAGTGCGGCCGGCCGCCATGGCGGCGGAACACCGGACCCAGCTCCTTGATGAGGTACTCATGCGCCTCGCCGGCGGCGGCATGGGCGGCCACCGAGCAGCTGTCGCGCTCGAAGAAGGGGCTCAGCCAGGCGGAGTCGGCGCGGATGAAGCGGAATTCGATCGGGAAGAACACCTCGTTGCGCTGCTCCAGCGTGCGCAGCACGTCCTTCAGGCAGGCGATGCCGGCCTCGCGCGGCAGGTGGTATTCGCTCTCGTTGAAGCGCGTCGGGCGCACCGTGCTGAGCAGGCGGTGCGACCAGTCCTGCGCATGCTCCACCTGGGCCGGGTCGATCAGCTTGGCGGCGGCCCAGCGCCGCATCTCGGGCCAGCGGCCCAGCCAGTCGCGCAGGCGCCGCAGGTCGCGCAGCACGTCCTCGTCGGCACTGTGCGGGCGCTCGGGTGTGCTGCCGGCCACCTCGTCGTGCAGGATGCCGGCGCTGTAGCCGGTGAAGGGCAGCACATAGAGCTCGAAGTGGCGATGCTGGCGCGCCAGCTCGGGCGCCTTCTCCAGCAAGGCCTCGGTGCGCTCCAGCCAGACCTTGCGGCGCAGCATGTAGCGCGGCCGCACCCGCAAGGTGTATTCGGTGATCACGCCCAGCGCCCCCAGCGAGACGCGCGCGGCGTCGAACAGCTCGGCGTTCTGGGTGGCGCTGCATTCGCGCAGCTCGCCCTGGGGCGTGACGAGGCGCAGCGCCTGCACCTCGGCATGCAGGGCCGGCAGGGTGAGTCCGGTGCCATGGGTACCGGTGGCGAGCGCGCCGGCCAGGGTCTGCACATCGATGTCGGGCTGGTTGTGCAGGGCCAGGCCATGGGCGTCCAGTTCGCGCGCCAGCTGGGCCAGCCGGGTGCCGGCGCGCACCTTCACGGTGGCGGCCGCCTTGTCGACGGCGACGATGCCGCTGAGCTTGTCCAGCGAGACCAGATTGGCATCGGTGGGCACCAGGGCGGTGAAGGAATGGCCGGCGCCGACGCAGCGCAGCTTGCCCTGGCTGCCGGGCAGCAGGGCCTGCAATTGCGCCTCGCTCTCGGGTATCAGCCAGGCCTTGGGTTCGCAGCGCTGCAGGCCGGACCAGTTCTGCCAGGGGCGCACGGCGGCGGGGGCCGGCGCGGGGCCAGGTCTTGCCTGGGCGGCCATTAGCAGGCCCGCACCCAGGCCGGCACCCAGGGCGGCGCCTTGTTTCAGTACCTTGCGGCGGGCCTGGTTTTTTTTGCTGTTCATAGCGGGGCGCTCATGAAGCGGGTCAGTTGTTCGAGTTCGGCATCGCTGCAGTCCGGGCACAAGCCCATCGGTGGCATGCTGGCCAGGCCGTTCTTGACGCTGGCGACGAGCGCCGGCATGCCGCGCCTGAGGCGCGGCGCCCAGGCGGCTTGGTGGCCGGTGAGTGGCGCCGTGCTCTCGGCGCGGCTGTGGCAGTTGAAGCAGGCGCGCTCGTAGAGCCCGGCCAGGCGCGCATCGGCGGGGCGGTGGTGCTCCAGCTGCGCCGCCGTGGGCGGCGGCGCCTCGGCACCGCAGGCGGCCAACAGCAGAGGGAGGATCAGCAGGCAGGTTCGCATGGGATCAGTAGGCCAGGCGCAGTTCCACAGACAAGGTGCGCGGCTTGGCCAGCGTGGCGTAGGCGGAGCCCAGCGGTGCGGACTCGTACCAGAGGCGGTTGATGTACTGCTTGTCGAGCAGGTTGGTGCCCAGCAGGCTCAAGCCCCAGCGCTGGTCGGCGGCATCCCAGCCGACGCGGCCGTCCAGGCGCTGGCGCGCGCCGCCGACGCGGAAGCTGGGCGTCTGCAGGCACAGGCCCTGGATCACCGATTCCTCGTTGCAGCGCGTGGCGCCCACATGGCTGGCCTGCAGGCTGGCGTGGGCCTGGCCGCTGAAGGCGTTCCACAGCAGTTCGGCGCCCAGCGTGGCCTGCAGCCGCGGCGCGCCCGCGGGCTGGCCGGCCAGGTCGTGGCCGGCGCTGCTGCTGCCGCGCCGGTAGGTCTGGTCCAGCCATTCGAGGTTGCCGTAGAGCTTGAGCGCGCGCGTCGCCTGCCAGCGCAGGTCGAGGTCCAGGCCATGGGCCTGCTGGTCGCTGATGCTGACCTGGTAGGCCGGGATGCCGCCGCCGGCGTCGGGCACCAGCTGCAGGGTCTGCAGATTGTTGTAGCGGTACTTGAACAGCGAGGCGCTGTAGCTCAGCCCGGCCGCCGGCCAGTTGCCCTTGGCGCCCAGCTCCAGGCTGGTGACCTTCTCGGGCGCATAGAGCGAGTTGACCTGCAAGGTGTTGAAGCCGCCGGCCTGGTAGCCGCGCGTGAGCGAGCCGTAGAGCAGCAGGTCGCGGTCGACGCGGTGGTCCAGCACCAGGCGCGGGCTGGCGTCGGTCCAGGCCTTCTTGCGCGTCAGTGCCGCGGCGCTGGCGCCGCTGGTGGCCACCAGCGCGTTGTTGCGCAGCGCGAACTGCATCAGGTCGGCCTGCTCCTGGCTGAGGGCGCCGGCGGCCACCATGGCCGGGAACAGCTGGGTGGCATCGAGCAGGGCGAGCTGTTCGTCGAGGGCGGCGGCGCTGCGCAAGGGGTTGAACCAGCTGAAGCGCTTGTCGTCGCGCGTCAGGCGCGCACCGGTGGTGAGGCGGGTCTGCGGGCTCAGCTGCCAGATCACGTCGCCATAGAGGGCGATGGCCTTGAAGCGGCCCTCGTTGGTCATGGCCTCGCCCCAGGGCTTGCCCAGCACATCGACGCCGGGGATGCCGGCGGCCTCGGCCAGGGCATTGACGGTCTGGAACAGCGGCAGGCCGGCGACGTTGCCGAACAGCGTATCGAGAGAGCTGGTGCTGGCGTCGACGAAGGCGGTCTGGCGCGCGCGCTCGCTGTACAGGCTCAGGCCGGCCAGCCAGTCGGCCATGCCGCGCTTGCCGCTGAGGCGGAACTCCTGCTGCCAGCTGCTGTTGGCCTCCTCGTTGGTGGTGCTGAGGTAGAGCAGGGGGTTGGCCGTGCCGTCGTTGTCCTGCCGGTTGCGCGACGTGAAGTGGCGGTAGGCGGTGGTGGAGCTGAACTCGGCCCAGGGCAGCGAATGCTCGATGCGCAGGGTGGCGCCGTTGAAGTCGCGCGCCTCGCGGTCGCCGGCCACGTCGTTGCGCAGCGCCGCCCGTCGCGGGTCGATGAAGCCGGCCGGGTCGGCCGGGAAGGCGGGCACCGTGCCGGCCTGGCTTTGCACGACGCCAAAGGCCGGGCGGGCGCGCTGGTCCAGCTTCTCGTGCTCCAGGCTCAGCTGGGCCTTGGTGTCCTCGCTGGCGCGCCAGAGCAGGGCGGCGCGCAGGCCCCAGGCGTTCTCGCCGCCAGCGCGCTCGCCCGTGCCGGCATCGCGCCAGGCGCCATCGCCGCGCTGCGACACCAGGTTCACGCGCAGGGCCAGGTCTTGCCCGAGCGCGGTATTGCCCAGCAGCTCGGCGTGGCGCAGGCCATGCTCGCCCAGGCGCAGCGCCGCCTTGGCGCGGGTGGCGAATTCGGGATCGTTGGTGACGATGGAGATCGCGCCGCCGGCGCTGTTGCGGCCGAACAGCGTGCCCTGCGGGCCCTTCAGCACCTCGATGCGCTTCACATCGTTGAAGTTCAAGAGCGCGCCGCCGGTCTTGCCGGTGTAGACCCCGTCCACATAGATGCCCACCGGCGAGTCGGTGCCGATGCCGAAGTCCTCGGTGCCGATGCCGCGCAGCGAGATGCGCGGCTGGGTGGCTTGCGTGGCGTCGATGGCAAGACCCGGCACATGGCTGGCCACGTCGCCGAGATTGGCCGCGCCCAGCTTCTTGAGCTGGTCGCCGCCCATCACCTGGATGGCGATGGGCACGCTCTGCAACTGCTGCACGCGCCCCTGGCCCGACACCACCACCTGCTCCAGCTGGGCGGGTGCGGCGTCGCCGGCCTGCTGGGCGCGGACCTGGGTCAGGCTCAGCAGGCCGAGTACGGCCAGGGCGATGTGACTGGGGCGATGGATTCCGGCTGTGCGCATCGAAGGTCTCCTGTTGTCATTTAATATAGCGATGACTATATTCATTCGACGCGACCCGCAGATGCGGGGAATCCCTGTCATAGGAGGAGGCTAGACTCCCGCCATGTCCACCGCCGACACCCTGTCCAAGCGGCGTGCCAAGCCGGCCCAAGAAGCCAGCGTTGGCGCTGCCCTGCCCGATCTCGAGCTCAAGAAGGCGCCCTCGCAGCAGCGTGCCGTCGAGACCTATGAGCGCATCCTGGCCGCCTGTGCGGAGCTGCTGGGCGAGGTGGGCATCGAGCGGCTTTCCACCAATCTGGTGTGCCAGCGCGCCGGCATCTCGCCGCCGGCGCTGTATCAGTATTTCCCCAACAAGTACGCCATCCTCCACGAGCTGGGCATGCGCCTGATGACGGTGCAGAACGAGCTGCTCACGCCCTGGGCGGTGCCGGCGACCTTCATGCTGCCGGAGCCGGCCTTTGCCGGCAGCGTGGCCGAGCTGTTCCTGCAGACCATGGAGCTCACCGCCCATATGCCGGCCGGCGTGTGGGTGACGCGCGCGCTGCGCGCCGTGCCCTCGCTCCAGCATGTACGCAACCGCTCGCACGACTTCGTCACCGACATGCTGCTCTTGCCCTTCATGGACGCGCACCCGCGCGCCAACCGGGCCCAGGCGCGCCTGACGATTCGCCTGGCCATCGACGCGCTCTACGCGGCGCAGGAGCTGTTGTTCGACGACCCCAGCCTGGACCCGCAGGCGGTGGCCGCCACCATGGCGGAGATGGTGGCGGGGCAGATGATGAGGCTGCGGCGCGGCTGAGCGCGCGCGGCGGCTGTTGTCGAAAGCGGCAGGCCTGGATCGTCGTCTTGAGACCATAGCCCGAAAGGATCTCCCATGGACAAGATCTCCCCCTGCCTCTGGTTCAACGGCGAGGCCGAAGCCGCGATGAACTTCTATCTCTCGGTGTTCAAGCGCAGCCGCTGCACCAACATCCTGCGCTGGGGCGAGGGCGGGCACGGCGTGCCGGGCTCGGTGCTGCTGGCCACCTTCGAGCTGGAGGGCCAGACCTTCAGCGCGCTGAACGGCGGGCCGCAATACCAGTTCACGCCCGCCATCTCGCTGTTCGTCAACTGCGACGACCAGGCCGAGGTGGACGAGGTCTGGGGCAAGCTGGTGGCGGCCGGTGGCCAGCCGGTGCAATGCGGCTGGATCACCGACCACTTCGGCGTCTCCTGGCAGATCGTGCCCCGGCAGGCCATGGCCCTGATGGACGACCCCGACCCGGCCAGGGCGGCACGCGTGTTCCAGGCCATGATGCCCATGATCAAGCTGGATCTGGCAGACTTGCAGCGCGCCTACGACGGCGGCTGAGGCCGCGCCATGAGATCATGGGCGCACAGCCCATGGAGGTCCCATTCATCATGCAGACCCTGGACGAAATGCTCGCGCTGAGCCTGCTCACGCCCGACCAGCATGCCGAGATCCACGCCTGGACCCGCCACGCCCGCTCGCCCGAACGCATCATGCAGATGCCGGCGCATCTGTGGCGGGCGCTGGAGCTGGCGGCGGTGCTGATGGATTTCGATGTGAGCCTGGCCAGCCACCAGTGAGGTGAGGAAGGCCCGGCGCCCCTCAGCCCGCCGCGTGGCCCTGCTCGGCCTGCAGCTGCCTCAGGCAGGCGATGCACAGGCAGCGGCTGTACTGCTGCGCCAGCTGCTGGCGCAGCGCCTCGCCGAGCTTGAGCTCGAAGCAGTCGCAGTGCGCCTCCTGCGCACCGCAGTGAAAGGGCTGGCCGCAGCGCGGGCAGCGATCGTCCAGCGCGGGGGGCGGTGTCGCTGCGCTCACGCGAACAGCCCCTTGTGCTGCTCGCGCAGCAGGTTCTTCTGCACCTTGCCCATGGTGTTGCGCGGCAGTTCGTTCACCAGATAGAGTTGCTTGGGCACCTTGAAGTTGGCGATCATGCGCTTAAGCTCGCCGATCAGCGCCGCCGGCTCCAGCTGCGCGCCGGGCTTGGGCACGACGACGGCGATCACGCCCTCGCCGAAGTCGGGATGCGGCACGCCCACCACGGCGGATTCGGCCACGCCGGGCATGTCATTCAGATAGCCCTCGATCTCGGCCGGGTAGACGTTGTAGCCGCCGCTGATGATGAGGTCCTTGCTGCGGCCGACGATGTGCAGATAGCCGCGCGAGTCCTGCTTGCCCACGTCGCCGGTCTTGAACCAGCCGTCGGCGGTGAACTCCTCCTTGGTCTTCTCCGGCATGCGCCAGTAACCTGCGAACACGTTCGGGCCCTTCACCTCGATATTGCCGATCTCGTCCACCGCGCAGAGTTCACCCGCGTCGCTGTGCACGCGCACGCCCACGCCCGGCAGCGCCTGGCCCACGGTGCCGCCGACGCGTTCGCCCTCGTCGGGGAAATAGGGATTGGACGTCAGCATGATGGTCTCGCTCATGCCGTAGCGCTCCAGGATGGTGTGGCCCGTGCGGGTCTGCCAGTCGCGGAAGGTCTCCAGCAGCAGCGGCGCCGAGCCGCTGATGAAGAGCCGCATGTGCCGGCAGGCCTCTCGATCGAGTGCCGCTTCGGCCAGCATGCGCACATAGAGCGTGGGCACGCCCATGAAGACGGTGGCCTCGGCAAAGCGCGCGATCACCGCCTTGGGCTCGAACTTGCCGTTGAACCACAGCATCTTGCTGCCGTTCAGCAGTGCGCCATGCGAGGCCACGAACAGGCCGTGCACATGGAAGATCGGCAGGGCATGGATCAGCACGTCGTCGGCCTGCCAGCCCCAGTAATCCTTCAGCGTCAGCGCGTTGCTGAGCATATTGCCGTGCGAGAGCATGGCGCCCTTGCTGCGCCCGGTGGTGCCGCTGGTGTAGAGGATGGCGGCCAGCTCGTTGGCGCGCTTGGCCGCGGGCTCGTGCTTGTCGCTCATCTGACTGGCGCGGTCCAGCAGGGTGCCCGTGCGATCCTCGTTGAGCGAGAACACATAGCTGACGCCGGCCTGGAAGGCCAGCTTGCTGACCCAGCCGAACTGCTTGCCGGTGCACACCACCACCGCCGGCTCGGCGTTGGCGATGAAGTACTCGAGCTCGGCGGCCTGGTAGGCGGTGTTGAGCGGCAGATAGACATAACCCGCACGCAGCACGGCCAGGTAGAGCATCAGCGCCTCGACGCTCTTTTCGGTCTGCACCGCGACGCGGCTGCCCGGCGGCAGCTCCAGCGAGCCGAGCAGATTCGCCAGCATGGCGGTGCCGCGCTCGAGATCGCGCCAGCTGTAGCTGAGCCCCTCGCCATCGGCACATTCGATCGCCACCGCGTCGAGATCGGCGGGGAAGGCCGCGCGCAGGGCGGCAAAAAGGTTCGCGTTCTTGGTCTTCATGTCCGCTTCAATCCAGTTTCGCTCCAGAGGACTTCACCACCTCCGCCCAGCGCAGGGTTTCGCTGTGCACGAACTTGCCGAAGGCGTCGCCGTAGAGGGTGGGCAGTTCGGCGCCGAGGCCGGTCCAGGTGGCCTTGATCTCGTCCGCCGCATAGGCCTTCTTCAGCTCGGCCTGCAGGCTGGCCACCACCTCCTTGGGCGTGCCCTTGGGGGCCCACAGGCCGTACCAGGTGGCCACCTGGTAGGTCGGCACGCCGCCCTCGGCCGCGGTGGGCACGTCGGGGAAGCCGGGCGCGCGCTTGGCCGAGGCCACCGCCAGCGCCTTCACGCGGCCGTTCTTGATATGGGCCGCGGAGCTGCCGAGGCCGTCGAACATCAGGTCCACCTGGCCGGCGATCAGGTCCTGCAGGGCCGGGCCGGCGCCGCGGTAGGGGATGTGGGTGATGAAGGTCTTGGTCTGCAGCTTGAACAGCTCGCCGGCCAGATGGTGCGAGGTGCCGTTGCCGGCGCTGGCGTAGTTGAGCTTGGCGGGGTTCTTGCGGATGAATTCCAGCAGGCTCTTGAGGTCGGTGGCGGGCACGTTCTTGGGATTCACCACGATCACCTGGGGCACGCTGGAGACCAGGGCCACCGGCACGAAATCTTCCTCCAGCCGGTATTCCAGCTTGGGGTACATGGCCGGCGCGATCGCATGGTGCACCGCGCCCATGAAGAAGGTGTAGCCATCGGGCGCGGCCTTGGCGGCCAGGGTGGCCCCGACGGTGCCGCCGGCGCCGCCCTTGTTGTCGATGATGAATTGGCGGCCGGTCTGCTTGGTCAGCTGCGCCGTCAGCGGGCGCGCGAAGGCGTCGGTGCCGCCGCCGGCGGGGAAGGGCACGACGATGGTGACCGGCTTGGTGGGCCAGGTCTGCGCCTGCGCCGCCGGGCCGAACGTGCCAAGAACGCCAACAGCGCCCAGCCCCAGCGCCTGCAGCAAGCGTGCAAGGAAAGTGATCCTGATCATCTTGTCTCCTGTCTCGGTCTTGTTGGAATCAGAGCAGCGCCGCGACGGCGCGCGAATACGCGATCTCGCCCTGGGTGAAGGCCTCGTGATGGCCCTCGATCTTGGCCAGGTCGTAGAGATAGTTGACCATCATGCCGCAGGATTGCTGCAGGCCCTTGGGTGCGCGGTTGCCCATCCAGTTGATGCGTTCGAGCCTCGCACCGTTGTCGAGGTGGAAGCGCGCCACCGGGTCGCCGTCGGGCAGGGCGGTGCAGGCCAGCAGGTAGGCGGCGCACAGGCGTTGCAGGGCCGCTTGCGCCTCGCCGTCCAGCGCGGCCAGGGGCTGCAGCTGGCTCAGCCGGGCCCACTCGCCGCCGCAGGCCTGGCGCAGCAGCTCGCGCGCCGCGCGCAGCCGTTCGAGCTGGGGCTTCTTCAGCAGCGGCGCGAAGGCCTCCAGCGCCGGCTCGGTGCGCAGCCAGGCCAGCAGGCCGGGGATGGGCGAGAGCGTGCAGAAGGTCTTGAGCCTGGGGATCTCGCGCTGCAGATGCTCGGCGACGCGCTTGATGAGGAAGTTGCCCAGCGAGACGCCGCGCAGGCCGGGCTCGCAATTGCTGATCGAATAGAACACCGCGACCTTGAACTTGCTGGGCTCCATGGTGGCGCTGGCCTTGTCGATCAGCGGCGCGATGCCGGCAGGCATGTCGGGCAGCAGGGCCACCTCGACGAAGATCAGCGGCTCCTCGGGCAGCTGCGGATGGAAGAAGGCGAACAGGCGGCGGTCGGGCTGCAGGCGGCGGCGCAGATCGTCCCAGCCGTCGATCTCGTGCACGGCCTCGTGGCGGATGATCTGCTCGAGCAGCTGGGCCGGCGAGTTCCAGTCCACCTGGCGCATCTGCAGAAAGCCGGGGTTGAACCAGGAGCTGAACAGATGCAGCAGGTCGGCCTCGACGCAGCGCCACTCGGGGTGGCTGCTCAAGCCCCCGAGCAGGCTGCGGCGCAGGCGCACCAGCAGGCCGGTGGCGCCGGGCGCGCGATTGAGGCGCCGGAACAGCTCCTGGCGCGGCGGCTCGCTCACGCGCGTGAGCTGCAGCAGCGCGCGCGCGTTGGGCGTGGCCGCATAGGCCTGGGCGGCGGCCAGCACGGCCTGCGGGTCGGGGTTGAAGTCCTGCGCCAGGCGCTCGAACAGCTGCGCCAGCGCATCGGGCGGCAGGCGCGCAATCTTGCCGAGCAGCTCGCGCGCCAGCGCCAGGCTGTTGGCCTCGCCGCGTTCGCTCAGCAGTTTGTGGGCCAGGATCAGCACCTGGCGCTGCGCCCTCGGGCTGGCGGGTGGCAATGCGCTCATGAGCGCATTTATAGAGGAAGGTGCGCGGCGGCGGCTACGGGCTGATACGGTGGCCGCGCTGTCCATGTGGCTGCTACATTGAATGCCCGCTGTAAACCCGCTGTAAATCCACCTCTTCGCCATGAGCCTGAACGCGCCCGTCGCCACGTTTCCCCAGGATGCCGATGGCGTGCTGAAGCTGGCCGCGCAGTCCATGTTCGAAGTGCTGGCCGGCGCCACCGAGGGCATGATGGTGGTGGACCGCCAGCACCGCATCGTCTGGATCAGCGATGGCTACAAGCGCTTTCTGCCCGCGCTGGGTTTCGGCAGCGAGACCGAGTTCGTCGGCCGCCGCGTCGAGGAGGTGGTGCCCAACAGCCTGATGGGCCAGGTGATCGACAGTGGCAAGCCCATCCTCGTCGACCTGATCAGCAACCAGTCGGGCACTTTCCTGGTGAGCCGCCTGCCGCTGCGCGACGAGGCCGGCGCCGTCATCGGCGGCCTGGGCTTTGTGCTGCTGGACCATCCCGAGACCAATATGCAGCCGCTCATGAGCAAGTTCGGCCGCATGCAGTCGGAGCTGGAGGAAACGCGCCGCCAACTGGCCGCCGAGCAAAGCAAGGCGCGCCGGCCCAAGCACACGATCGCCAGCTTCATCGGCGCCAGCCCGGCGGCGCTGGAGGTCAAGCGCCAGGCGCGCCGCGCGGCGCAGAGCCAGGCCACCGTGCTGCTGCTGGGCGAGACCGGCACCGGCAAGGAGCTGCTGGCCCATGCCATCCATGCCGCCTCGCAGCGCAGCCACAAGCCGCTGGTGAGCATCAATATCGCCGCCGTGCCCGACACCTTGCTGGAGGCCGAGTTCTTCGGCGTGGCGCCGGGCGCCTACACCGGCGCCGACCGCAAGGGCCGCGACGGCAAGTTCCGCCTCGCCGACGGTGGCACCCTGTTCCTGGACGAGATCGGCGACATGCCGCTGCCGCTGCAGAGCAAGCTGCTGCGCGTGCTGCAGGAGCAGGAGTTCGAGCCGCTGGGCAGCAACCAGGTCATCAAGGTGGATGCGCGCGTGATTGCCGCCACCAGCCGCGACCTGCAGGCGATGGTGGCGCGCGGCGAGTTCCGCGCCGACCTGTACTACCGCCTCAATGTGCTGCCCATCCTGGTGCCGCCGCTGCGCGAGCGCCTGGGCGATCTGGAGGCCCTGGTCGACACCTTGATGGACGACATCGCGCGCCGCAGCGGCATGGCGCACAAGATGCTCAGCGCGGGCGCGCTGGAATGGCTGCAGCAGCGGCCCTGGCCCGGCAATATCCGCGAGCTGCGCAATGTGCTGGAGCAGGCCAGCCTGATGAGCGACGAGAGCGTGCTGGACGAGGCCAGCTTCGCCGCCTATGCCCAGCCCGGGCCCCTGCCGCTGGGCGGGCCGGCGCAGGCACCATCCGCGCCGGCAGCGCCCGCGGCGCGGACGGCCGCCGAGCCCGCAGCGCGCGCTGCCGCTGCCGGCGAGACCCTGCGCCCCTTGCCCGAGCTGATCGCCCAGGTGGAGCGCGACGCCATCGCGCAGGCGCTGAGCCTCACCGGTGGCAACCGCCTCGCCGCGGCCCGCCTGCTGCAGATCTCGCGGGCTTCTCTTTACGAGCGCCTGACGCGCTGGCCGGAGCTGGGGTTGGCGTGGAAAAACACCGCAATTGCCCAATAGATTAGCGCCCGCTGATTAAAGCATTCCTGCACTTCGGGTGCTTGTTCCGCAGCCACGGTTGGAGCGATAGTTGTCTGGTCGCTCAAGCGGCGTGACGAGCTCCAACCACAAGCAGGAGACGGATATGGGCAAGCTGATGTTGGCGACGCGTCTGCGTCTGGCCGTGGTGTTGGTGCTGATGGCTTTCGTGCTGGTGATCGGGCTGCTCAGCTCGCGTGCCGCGGACAGCCTGCTCTCGGTCAAGATGACCACCACGGTGGAGCAGGTCAAGGCGGCCGAGAAGATCGCGCGCAGCTATGCCGACAAGGCGCGGGCCGGCGCGCTCGGCGAGGCCGAGGCCAAGGCCGCCGCGGCGGCCGAGATCGGCAAGATCCGCTACTCGGGCAACGAGTACATCTGGATCAACGACATGGGGCCGCGCATGGTCATGCACCCCATCAAGCCCGAGCTGAACGGCCAGGATCTCGGCAGCAACAAGGACCCCAAGGGCAAGCTGCTGTTCGTCGAGTTCGTCAAGACGGTGCGCGCCGAGGGCGCCGGCTATGTCAACTATCTCTGGCCCAAGCCGGGCGCCAGCGAGCCCGAGCCCAAGCGCTCCTATGTGATGGGTTTCGAGCCCTGGGGCTGGGTGCTGGGCTCGGGCGTCTATGTGGACGACGTGGCCGCGGTGAGCCGCCGCGACGCCATCTTCACGCTGGGCCTGGTGGTGGTGGCCGGCGTGGCCGCGCTGCTGGGGGTGGAGGTGTTCGTGCGCAGCCTGCGGCGGCGGTTGGGCGCGATGCGCGACCTCATGCATGCGGTGGCCGGCGGCGACCTGAGCGGCCATATCGACGCCGGCCAGGCCGACGAGATCGGCCAGGTGCTGGGCGAGGTGCTGGCGATGCAGCGGCGCCTGACCGAGCTGGTGCAGGGCATACGCGAGGCCACCGCCTCGATCGGCACCGCCTCCAGCGAGGTGGCGCTGGGCAGCCAGGATCTCTCCACCCGCACCGAGCAGGCGGCCGCCAATCTGCAGCAGACCGCGGCCTCGATGCAGGAGCTGGTGCAGCAGGTGCGGCATTCCACCGAAGCGGCGCAGCAGACCAATGCGCTGGCCGATCAGGCCGCCGGGCAGGCGCGCCAGGGCGCGGCGGTGATGAGCGAGGTGGTGTCCACCATGGACGGCATCTCCAGCGCCAGCCGCAAGATCTCCGACATCATCGCGGTGATCGACGGCGTGGCCTTCCAGACCAATATCCTGGCGCTGAATGCCGCGGTGGAGGCGGCGCGCGCCGGCGACCAGGGGCGTGGCTTCGCGGTGGTGGCCTCGGAGGTGCGCAGCCTGGCGCAGCGCTCCGCGCAGGCGGCCAAGGAGATCAAGAGCCTGATCATGGATTCGGTCGAGCGCGTCAACTCCGGCACCCAGCAGGTCGGGCGCGGCGGCCAGTCCATGGACGACATCCTGCATGCGGTGCAGCGCGTCAGCACCACGGTCAACGAGATCAGCGAGTCCAGCCTGGGCCAGGCCGACGGCATTGCCCAGGTGAATCAGGCGGTGGCCAATCTCGACACCATGACGCAGCAGAACGCCGCGCTGGTGGAGCAGACCGCGGCCGCGGCCGAGTCGCTCAAGCAGCAGGCGGCCTCGCTCACCGAGCTGGTGTCGGTGTTCAAGATCGCGCCCGCCTACTCCTGATCGCGCAAGTCCATCGCGCGGCGCACCGTGGCGGCCTTGAAGCGGGCCCAGCCCGCCGCATCCATCGGACGGCTGGCGATGCGGCTGAGCCGGAAGCTCTGCCAGTCGGGGTTGTCGGGCAGCGCATGCTCGAAGCGCTCGATCAAGCGGTCCTTGGCATTCACCCACAGCCAGCCCTGGATGCCGCGGAAGGCGGGGCCGCCGACCTCGTACTTGAGGCAGGGCACCTCGTCGAGCCGCTCCTCCCCGAGGTAGCGGAAGCTGGCGCTGCCCTTGTCGACGAAGCCGCCTTCCTGTACGCCGCCCTCGGGCTTGAAGCGGGTCTTGAGGAAGTCGAAATCGGGGTCGATGATGCCGACCTCGAAATCGCGACGCGGATTCTTCAGATGCGGCAGCGTCGCATTGAAGCCGCTCAGGTCGAAGTTGTAGAGATGCGCCGGCAGGTGGCTGAGCTGCACCGGCAGCTGCGCCTTGGCCACGCCGGCCACCAGGCGCCGCGGGCCCTCGGCCTTGAGCGCCATCTGCAGGCGCGGCGCGCCCTGCTCGAGGCGGTTGTAGGAGCGCATTTGCGTCTCGGTGAGGGTGCGCGCATCGAGCTCGGCCGCCACCAGGGCCAGGTATTGCCCATCGGCCTCGACCTTCAGCACCTCCAGCTTCAGCGGTGTGGCGAAGTGGATGGACAGCAGCAGGCGCTTGCTGCCGTCGAGATTGGACTTCAGGTAATGCACGACGCGGTTGCGCGGACCCTGGGTGGGCTGGTAGGCGTAGTCGGCCAGCGAGTCGCCGCCTTCCTGGGCGCGGATCGTGGCACTGCAAGCCAGCAGCAGGGCGGCCAGACAGGTTTGGAATGCTTTCATGGGCAGTTGTATGAAAGTAAGGCAGTGTCTGGATTCGAGGCAAAACACCGCGCCGGCGGCTGTCGATATTCCGGTCAACCGGCCCGGCGGCCGGTCCGGCGGTGCACTGTTCGCACAATATCCGCTGCCGGCCGATGCCGGATGCGCTTTTTGCGCCTGCTTTCTAAGTGTTTGCCCGGGGCGTGCTTCCATGGGCATGGGGCTTGCAATACAAGCGGGTACCGAGCCATCAACAAGGCCCCGCAGCGGGCACAGGAGACAAGCAGCATGCCGATGATCACGCGACGAGTGTTGGGCCTTTCGGCCCTGGGTCTGGCTTGCCTGGCCAGCCCGGTATGGGCACAGGCGGGCGGCGGCAAGGAAATCCGCATCGCCCATGTCTACAGCAAGACCGGGCCGCTGGAAGCCTATGGCAAGCAGACCCAGATCGGTTTCATGATGGGCCTGGACTACGCCACCCAGGGCACCATGACGGTGGCCGGCAAGAAGATCGTGGTGATCGAGAAGGACGACCAGGGCAAGCCCGATGTGGGCAAGAGCCTGCTGGCCGCCGCCTATGGCGACGACAAGGCCGACCTGGCCGTCGGGCCCAGCTCCTCCGGCGTGGCGCTGGCGCTGCTGCCGGTGGCCGAGGAATACAAGAAGATCCTGCTGGTGGAGCCGGCCGTGGCCGACGCCATCACCGGCGAGAAGTGGAACAAGTACATCTTCCGCACCGGCCGCAACAGCTCGCAGGACGCGATCGCCAATGCGGTGGCGCTGGACAAGCCGGGCGTGACGATCGCGACGCTGGCGCAGGACTATGCCTTTGGCCGCGACGGCGTGAAGGCCTTCAAGGAGGCCCTCAAGACCGCCAAGATCACGCATGAGGAATACCTGCCCACCAGCACCACGGACTTCACCGCCGGTGCGCAGCGCCTCATCGATGCGCTCAAGGACAAGCCGGGCCGCAAGGTCATCTTCATCATCTGGGCCGGCGGCGGCAACCCCTTCAAGATCGCCGACCTGGACCTGAAGCGCTATGGCATCGAGATCGCCACCGGCGGCAACATCCTGCCGGCGATGACGGCCTACAAGCAGTTCCCCGGCATGGAGGGCGCGGCCTACTACTACTTCGGCATGCCCAAGAACCCGGTCAATGAATGGCTGGTGGCGAATCACTACAAGCAGTTCAAGGCGCCGCCCGACTTCTTCACCGCCGGCGGCATGAGTGCCGCCATCGCGGCGGTGGAAGCGCTGAAGAAGACCGGCGGCGACACCAACACCAACAAGCTCATCAAGACCATGGAGGGCATGAGCTTCGAGACGCCCAAGGGCAAGATGAGCTTCCGCGCCGAGGATCACCAGGCCATGCAGTCGATGTACCACTTCAAGATCAAGGTGGATCCGGCCTTTGCCTGGGGCGTGCCCGAGCTGGTGCGCGAGATCAAGCCGGAAGAGATGAACGTGCCGATCCGCAACAAGCGCTGAGTTTGCTCGGCTACTGCGCGGGCGCAGGGCGTCGTTGGGCGGTGCTCGGAATCCTCACGTACAGGAAGTACGTTCCGGTTCCTGCGCTCCGTCCGCCTAGCCCTGCACCCGCTCGCTACGCCTCGGGTTGTGCCACTGCATCGGAATCATCGTGCTTGAGACCAAGAACCTCACCATCCGCTTCGGCGGCCATGTGGCGGTGGACCATGTGTCCTGCGCCTTCGCGCCCGGCAGCCTGACGGCCATCGTCGGCCCGAATGGCGCCGGCAAGACCACCTACTTCAATCTGATCTCGGGCCAGCTGCGCGCCACCGAGGGTCAGGTCTTGCTGGACGGCGAGGACCTCACCGCGCTGAGCGCGCCGCTGCGCACCCGGCGCGGCCTGGGCCGGGCCTTCCAGCTCACCCAGCTGTTCCCGCACCTGCCGGTGCTGGAGAACGTGCGGCTGGCGGTGCAGGCGCGGCGCGGCATCGGGCTGAAGATGCTGTCGGTCTGGCTGCACCATCGCGACCTCATCGACGAGGCCATGGCCATCCTGGCCCAGGTGCGGCTGGCCGAGAAGTCTTCGGCTATCGCCGCGGCCCTGCCGCATGGCGACCAGCGCAAGCTCGAGGTGGCGATGCTGATCGCCCTGCAACCCAAGGTCTATATGTTCGACGAGCCCACCGCCGGCATGAGCGTGGACGAGGTGCCGGTGATCCTGGACCTGATACGCGAACTCAAGGCCCAGGGCCAGCACACCATCCTGCTGGTGGAGCACAAGATGGACGTGGTGCGCGAGCTGGCGGACCGCATCATCGTGCTGCACAACGGCCAGCTGGTGGCCGATGGCGACCCCGCCGAGGTGATCGCCTCGCCGGTGGTGCAGAACGCCTATCTCGGCGTCGCTCCGGAAGAGGTGGCGGCATGAGTTCTCTGCTGAGCCTGCAAGGCGTCCATACCCATATCGGCGCGTATCACATCCTGCACGGCGTCGATCTCGAAGTGCCGGCCGGCCAGCTCACCATGCTCTTGGGCCGCAATGGCGCGGGCAAGACCACCACGCTGCGCAGCATCATGGGCCTGTGGCAGGCCAGCCAGGGTCAGGTCCTGTTCGATGGCCAGCCGATCCAGGCGCTGGCCACGCCCGAGATCGCGCAGCGCGACATCGCCTATGTGCCCGAGAACATGGGCATCTTCGGCGACCTGACGGTGCGCGAGAACCTGCTGCTGGCGGCGCGCCGCGCGCGTTCGCTCAAGGAGTTGGACACCACGCGCCTGGACTGGCTGTTCAGCCTCTTCCCGGCGCTGAAGAAGTTCTGGCTCTATCCGGCCGGCAAGCTGAGCGGCGGGCAGAAGCAGATGCTGGCGATCGCGCGCGCGCTGATCGAGCCACGCCGCCTGCTGTTGATCGATGAGCCCTCCAAGGGCCTGGCGCCGGCCATCATCCTGAACCTGATCGCGGCGCTCAAGGAGCTCAAGGCCACCGACACCACGGTGCTGCTGGTGGAGCAGAACTTCATGGTCGCCAAGGCGCTGGGCGACCGCGTCGCGGTGATGGACAACGGCCGCGTCGTGCATGCCGGCGCGATGGCCGAGCTGGCCGCCGACGAGGCGCTGCAGCAGCGCCTGCTGGGCCTCTCGCTGGCCGCACACCAATAAGGGCTTGCCATGACTACCCGTACCTTGCCCACCACCCCTGCCCAGGCCGCTCAGGCCGCTGAACCGGTGCCGCAGGCGCGCTTCGACAAGCTGCCCCTGCTGCTGCTGGCCGGCCTGATGCTGGCCGCCCTGCCGTTGATCGGCAGCGCCAGCAGCTGGGCCACGCTGACCGTGGCCGGCCTGGCCATGGGACTGATCATCTTCATCATCGCCTCGGGCCTGACCCTGGTGTTCGGTCTGATGGACGTGCTGAACTTCGGCCACGGCGTCTTCATCGCCCTGGGCGCCTTCGTGGCCACCACGGTGATGGGTGCGATGGGGGCCTGGACCGACAACCCCTCGCTGCTGGCGAACCTGGTGGCGGTGGGCACGGCCTGCCTGGCCGGTATGCTGGCCGCCGCGGCGCTGGGCCTGGTGTTCGAGCGCGTGATGGTGCGGCCGGTCTACGGCATGCACCTGAAGCAGATCCTCATCACCATGGGCGGCATGATCATCGGCGAGGAGCTGATCAAGGCCGTCTGGGGGCCGCAGCTGATCGCCATGCCGCTGCCGGAAGGCCTGCGCGGCTCGCTGCTGTTTGGCGATGTCGCGGTCGAGAAGTTCCGCCTCGTCGCGGTGGTGCTGGGCCTGCTGGTGTTCATGGCCCTGCTGCTGGTGCTCAACCGGACCAAGCTGGGGCTGCTGATACGCGCCGGCGTGCAGGACCGCGAGATGGTGGAGAGCCTGGGCTACCGCATCAAGCGCCTGTTCGTGGGCGTGTTCGTGGGCGGCTCGGCGCTGGCGGGGCTGGGCGGCGTGATGTGGGGCCTCTACCAGCAGGGCGTGACGCCGCAGATCGGCGGCCAGGTCAACACCCTGATCTTCATCGTCATCATCATCGGCGGCCTGGGCTCCACCCTGGGCTGCTTCGTCGGCGCGCTGGCGGTGGGCCTGATGGCCAACTACTGCGGCTTCCTGGCGCCCAAGGTGGCGCTGTTTTCCAATATCGCGCTGATGGTGGCGGTGCTGCTGTGGCGGCCGCAGGGCCTCTATCCCGTCACCAACCGTTGAGGCCCGCCGTCATGTTCAAAGCCCTCCTGTCTCACGATCTGCCGCGCAGCAAGCTGCTGGCCCTGGCCCTGGCCATCGCGGTGCTGGGCCTGGCGTTCACGCCCTTCATCTTCCCGGGCACCAAGGCGCTCAATGTGGCGGCCAAGATCATGGTCTTCATCGTGCTGGTGGCCAGCTACGACCTGCTCTTAGGCTACACCGGCATCGTCAGCTTCGCCCACACCATGTTCTTCGGCATCGGCGCCTATGGGGTGGCGATCGCCAGCACCCGCATGGGGCCGGGCTGGGAGGCGGTGGCCCTGGGCCTGGGTGGCGCGTTGCTGGCCTCGCTGCTGCTCTCGCTGGTGATCGGCCTGTTCTCGCTGCGCGTGAAGGCGATCTTCTTCGCCATGATCACGCTGGCGGTGGCCTCGGCCTTCATGACCCTGGCCTCGCAGCTGTCCGATTTCACCGGCGGCGAGGACGGCCTGAGCTTCAAGGTGCCCGAGGCCCTGCAGCCCGGCACCGAGTACCTGGAAGAGCCCTTCCTCGGCGCCAGCATCGACGGCCGCTTCCTCAGCTACTACCTGCTCTTCGTCGCCACCGTGGCGCTGGTGCTGCTGATGCTGCGCATCGTCAACTCGCCCTTCGGGCGCGTGCTGCAGGCGATACGCGAGAACGATTTCCGCGCCGAGGCGATCGGCTACCGCAGCGTGGTCTACCGCACGCTCTCGAACGTGCTGGCGGCCCTGTTTGCCTGCGCCGCCGGTGCGCTGCTGGCGCTCTGGCTGCGCTACAACGGGCCCGACACCTCGCTGGCCTTCGAGCTGATGCTGGACATCCTGCTGATCGTGGTGATCGGCGGCATGGGCACGATCTACGGCGCGGTGATCGGCAGCGTGCTGTTCGTGCTGGCGCAGAGCTATCTGCAGGATCTGATGAAGCTGGGCGCCGACCGGCTAGTCGACGTGCCGCTGCTCTCGCAGCTGATCTCGCCGGACCGCTGGCTGCTCTGGCTGGGCCTGCTGTTCGTGCTCTCGGTCTACCACTTCCCCAGCGGCATCGTCGGGCGGCTGCGCCTGCGCGCGATGCTGCATGAGCCAACGACGGGCCGTCCCCGAGTTGGCTCAACCCCCCCGGGGGGCGGCGGCGGGCCTTTGCCGCCGCCTGGGGGCTCGGTCAACAAGGAGTCCTCATGAGTGGCTTCAGTTCCAACTACCTGCGCTGCGCCGGCCGCGAGATCCACTACACCGAATGGGGCAGCGAGCATCAGGAGGTGGTGATCGCCTGGCATGGCCTGGCGCGCACCTGCCGCGACATGGACGAGCTGGCCGCCCACCTGAGCCGCCGCTACCGCGTGATCTGCCCCGACACCATCGGCCGCGGCCTCTCGGAGTGGAGCCCGGAGCCCGGGCGCGAGTACTGCCTGGCGTTTTATGTGCGCGTCGCGCTGGAGCTCATTGATCAGCTCGGACTGGGCCAGTTCCACTGGGTCGGCACCTCGATGGGAGGCGCCATCGGCACGCTGGCCGCGGCGGGGCCGCTGCGCGGCCGCATCCGCCGCCTGGTGTTGAACGACAACGGCCCCTCGCTGGCCGCGCCCGCGCTGGAGCGCATCAAATCCTATGCCGGCAATCCGGCGGCCTTTGCCACGGTGAGCGAGCTGGAGCAGTATTTCCGCTCGGTCTACAAGCCCTATGGCTGGCTCAGCGATGCGCAATGGCGCCGCCTCACCGAGACCTCGACGCGGCGCCTGCCCGATGGCCGCGTGACCCCGCATTACGACCCGGCGATGGTGCGCCAGTTCATCGACCATCCCGACGACTACGAACTCTGGGAGGCCTGGGACAGCCTGGACCTGCCGGTGCTGTGCCTGCGTGGCGCGGATTCCGATCTGCTGCTGGCCGAGACCGCCGAGGCCATGCGCAGCCGCGGCCCGCGCGCGGTGGTGGCCACCATCGCAGGTTGCGGCCATGCGCCGGCGCTGAATGTGCCGGCCCAGCTCGATCTGGTGGAGCGTTTTCTCGACGCCGGGGCCTGAGAAAGCTCAGCTGCCGTTGACGTTGACCTTGCCCTCGGCCTGGCACATCGCCACTGGCTGCGGCACCTGGCCATCGAACTTGGTGAGCCAGCAGTCGTCGAACACCGAGCAGTAGCAGGCTTCGGCGCTGAGGTGCTGGCGAGCTGCGTCGGTTGCAGCCCAGAGCCGCTGCCCCGCTGCGTTGCTTTTGTCGGGCAACACCCAGTTAAACAACTCGCGCACCCGCCCAGCCACCAGTACGTCGCCAGCAATCGAGCCGGTCATGGTGCTGTTGAGGTTGATCGAGTCGACTCCGATGTCCTTGGCCGCCGCCTTGATGACATCGCGCGCACTCTTGAGCGGCTCGCCCTTGTAGCGCAACTCCATCCAGACCACTCGCGCCGGACCGGTGCCGGCGTTCTCCACCGTGTAGATGAGGGTGGCATTGCCCTTGCCGTCGGAGTTGCTGGTGCCCCATTGCAGGATCGGCGTCGACCCCGCCCGCACCAGCTTGGCGTTCTGCTCCACCAGCGCGCTCATGGTGGCACTGGTGCGGAAGGCCGAGACCAGGGCGGCGCCGGCGCTCAGCACCATGCTCAGGGCCACGGCAATCTGGAACCAGCGTGGGCCCTGGTCGGCGCCGGGCGGTTTGGGAATCTTGGGCAGCTCGATCACATCCACTCCTCATCGGGAGCGGCGATGATACTCAGCTGCTTTGCGGCATCGCGACCCAGCGCCCCAGGCGCAGGCGCAGCGACACGAAGTCCAGCGGCTTGGTGAGATGCTCGTCCATGCCGGCGGCCAGGCTGGCCTGCACATCGCTGTCCAGCGCATGGGCGGTGAGCGCCAGGATGGGGAAGCGCGCCAGCTCGCCGGCGCCCTGCAGGGCGCGCAGGCGGCGTGCGCATTCCAGGCCGTCCATGCCGGGCATCTGGATGTCCATCAGCACCAGATCGGGCGCGGCCTCGGCGCACAGCTGCAGCGCCTCCAGGCCGTTGTTGGCGAGCCGGGTCTGCAAGCCCATCAGGGCCAGGAACTCCAGCGCCACCACCTGGTTGATCGGGTTGTCCTCCACCAGCAGGATGGTGGGCACCGTCCGCGCGGGCGCGGGCTCGTCCAGCCCCGAGCGCTCCGTGTCGGCAAAGCCGTCACCCCCATCCTGCTGCATCAGCAGGATGGTTGCGGGCTCAGCGGGCAGGGAGGGAATCGCTGATGTCATGACAGATGGCCTACTGCATGCCAGCGGTCGGGCTGGCCGTTGTTTGTTTTTTTGCTTGCTACGCTTCCCGGAAGGCCTGGAGGCAGGGTCCGTGTTTACCCTTGATTGTCGTCCAGAACCGCCGGGGCCATTGTTGCCCCCGCGCGGGTTCGCTGGCAATGCGCCCGAAGGCCTTCAAGAAGGGGTCTTGACAGACGGTCTTGCAGGGCCGCCGAGCGGCAAATTGTGTTTTGAAGGGTATTCGGCCTCCTGACATTTTCGTGTCGCCTGCCTCCATAGAATGTCCGGTCCCCATCCCCAGCAGGCTGCTCCAGCATGTCCGAAGGCACGATCCGAATCCGCGGCGCCCGCCAGCACAACCTCAAGAACCTCGACCTGGATCTGCACACCGGCGAGCTGACGGTGGTGACCGGGCCCAGCGGCTCGGGCAAGTCCAGCCTGGTGTTCGACACGCTCTACGCCGAGGGCCAGCGCCGCTATGTGGAGACCTTCTCCGCCTATGCGCGCCAGTTCCTCGACCGCATGGACCGCCCGGCGGTGGACAAGGTGGACGGCGTGCCGCCCGCCATCGCGATCGACCAGACCAACCCGGTGCGCACCTCGCGCTCCACGGTGGGCACGATGACGGAGCTGAACGATCACCTCAAGCTGCTGTTCGCGCGCGCCGCCTCGCTTTACGACCGCAAGACCGCGCTGCCGGTGCGGCACGACACGGCGCAGACGATTTACGCCGAGCTGATGGCCCGAACGGCAACATCTGACCCCCGCCTGGTGCTGAGCTTTCCGGTTGAGCTGCCGGCCAACACCAGCAGCGAGCAGGTGCAGCAATGGCTCGCGGCCAGCGGCTTCACGCGCATCCAGGCCGAGCGCCAGGTGGGCGATCGCAAGATCCTCGACGTGGTGGCCGATCGCTTCCGCATCCAGGGCGCCGACAAGCAGCGCGCGATGGAGGCGATCGAGCTTTCGCTCAAGCGCGGCGGTGCGCGCCTGAATGTATATGTCATGCCGACGGAGGAGGGCGCTGAGCCCGAGCTCTGGCGCTACTCCACCGGCCTGCACTGCCCCGACAGCGATCTGCGCTACCAGGAGCCGCAGCCGCCGCTGTTCTCCTTCAACTCGGCCATGGGCGCCTGCGAAACCTGCCGCGGCTTCGGCCGCGTGATCGGCGTGGACATGGGCCTGGTGATTCCCGACGAGCGCAAGACCCTGCGCAATGGCGCGATCAAGCCGCTGCAGACGCCGGCCTGGAAGGAATGCCAGGACGATCTGATCAAGTACGCCGGCGAGGCCGGCATCCCGCGCGACACCGCCTGGAGCCAGCTCAGCGAGGCGCAGCGCGATTGGGTGGTGGGCGGCACGCCCAACTGGAAGGGCAGCTGGAACAAGCAGTGGTATGGCGTCAAGCGCTTCTTCGAATACCTGGAGAGCAAGGCCTACAAGATGCACATCCGCGTGCTCTTGTCCAAGTACCGCAGCTATACCGAATGCCCGGCCTGCCGCGGCGCGCGCCTGAAGACCGAATCGCTGCTCTGGCGCGTCGGCTCCAAGGCGCTGGCCGATGCCGCCCTGCCGGCCGCGCAACGCGTGATGCCCGCGGGCGTGGATTGGGACCGCGGCCAGCTGGAGGCCCTGGAGGGCCTGTGCCTGCACGACCTGATGCAGCTGCCCATCCACCGCCTGCGCCGCTTCATGGACGAGCTGCAGCTGCCCAGCACCATGCTGGACGAGGCCTTGAAGCTGCTGCTGGACGAGATCCGCAACCGCCTCAAATACCTCTGCGATGTGGGCATCGGCTACCTGACGCTGGACCGCCAGAGCCGCACGCTGTCCGGCGGCGAGGTGCAGCGCATCAACCTCACCACCGCGCTGGGCACCTCGCTGGTGAACACGCTCTTCGTGCTGGACGAGCCCAGCATCGGCCTGCATCCGCGCGACATGAACCGCATCGTGCAGGCCATGCAGCGCCTGCGCGATGCCGGCAACACCCTGGTGGTGGTGGAGCATGACCCGGCCGTGATGCTGGCGGCCGACCGCCTCATCGACATGGGCCCGGGCCCGGGCGAGAAGGGCGGCGCCATCGTGTTCGACGGCACGCCCGAGCAGATCCGCTCGGCCGACACCCTCACCGGTGCCTACCTGGGTGCGCGCAAGCAGGTGGGCATGGGGCTCAAGCGCATCGTCGAGGCCAGCACGCCGCGGCTGATCCTGGAAGGCGTGCGCGAGCACAACCTGAAGAACGTCAGCGTCGAGTTCCCGCTGCAGCGCATGGTGGTGGTGACGGGCGTGTCGGGCTCGGGCAAGAGCTCGCTGATGCAGGACGTGCTCTACCCGGCGCTGGCGCGCCATTTCGGCCAGGCCACCGAGACGCCCGGCGCGCACGACCGGCTCTTGGGCGCGGACTGGCTCGCGGACGCGGTGTTCGTCGACCAGTCCCCCATTGGCAAGACCGCGCGCTCCAACCCGGCGAGTTATGTCGGCGCCTTCGACGAGATCCGCAAGCTGTTTGCCGATGCGCCGGTGGCGCGCGAGCGCAGCTACAGCGCCGGCATGTTCAGCTTCAATGCCGGCGACGGCCGCTGCGCCACCTGCGGCGGCTCGGGCTTCGAGCATGTGGAGATGCAGTTCCTCTCCGACGTCTACCTGCGCTGCCCCGATTGCGACGGGCGCCGCTACCGCGCCGAGATGCTGGATGTGAAGCTGTCGCTCGGCGAGCGCGAGTTGAGCGTCGCCGATGTGCTGGACCTCACCGTCAGCGAGGCGGTGCAGCTCTTCAAGGACAGCCGCGAGGTGCTTGTAAAGCTGCAGCCCATCGTCGACGTGGGCCTGGAATACATCAAGCTGGGCCAGCCCGTGCCCACGCTCTCGGGCGGCGAGGCGCAGCGCCTCAAGCTGGCCGGCTTCCTGGCCGAGGCGGCGAGCGGCAAGGCGCGCCAGGCGGTCGCCAGGAAGGGCACGCTCTTCCTCTTCGACGAGCCCACCACCGGCCTGCATTTCGACGACATCGCCAAGCTCATGCGCGCGATGCGCAAGCTGCTCTCGGCCGGGCACTCGCTGATCCTGATCGAGCACAACCTCGACGTGATACGCGCGGCCGACTGGCTGATCGACCTCGGCCCCGAGGGCGGCGAGGACGGCGGCGAGCTGGTCTGCCAGGGCACGCCCGAGGAGGTGCGCGAGCACCCGCATTCGCACACGGCCCAGGCCCTGCGCGAATACGCCCTGCACATGGACCGTCCGGCCATGAAGGTCGAGGAGGGCCGCCCGCTGCAGAGCCTGGTGCGCGCCAAGCGCAAGGCAACCGAAGAAGCGATCCGCATCGTCAACGCGCGCGAGCACAACCTCAAGTCGCTGGACGTGAGCATCCCGCGCGGCAAGTTCAACGTCATCACCGGGGTCTCGGGTTCGGGCAAGTCGACCCTGGCCTTCGACATCCTCTTCAACGAGGGCCAGCGCCGCTACCTGGAGTCGCTCAATGCCTATGCGCGCTCCATCGTGCAGCCGGCCGGCCGGCCCGAGGTCGATGCGGTATGGGGCATCCCGCCCACGGTGGCGATCGAGCAGCGCCTCTCGCGCGGCGGCCGCAAGAGCACGGTGGCCACCACCACCGAGGTCTGGCATTTTTTACGCCTGCTCTATGTGAAGCTGGGCGTGCAGCATTGCGTGCACGACGGCATGCCGGTGAAGCCGCAGAGCGTGGAGTCCATCGCCGCCCAGCTGCTGCGTGACTACCGCGGCCAGCACATCGGCCTGCTGGCACCCCTGGTGGTGAACCGCAAGGGCCTTTACACCGACCTGGCCAAGTGGGCCAAGGCGCGCGGCCACAGCCATTTGCGCGTGGACGGCGAGTTCTTGCCCACGGCGCCCTGGCCGCGCCTGGACCGCTTCAAGGAGCACACGCTGGAGCTGCCGGTGGGTGATCTGATCGTCAGCGTGGACAGGGAGGCCGAGTTGCGCGAGCTGCTCGCCAAGGCGCTGGACCATGGCAAGGGCGTGCTGCATGTGCTGGCGCCGCTGGACGAGCTGAAGGCGGCCATTGCCGGCGGCCGCTCCACCGCGGCGATCGGCCAGGTGAAGGTGTTTTCCACCAAGCGCGCCTGCCCGGCCTGCGGCACCAGCTATCCCGAGCTGGACCCGCGCCTGTTCTCCTACAACAGCAAGCATGGCTGGTGCGGCAGCTGCGTGGGGACAGGTCTTGCCCTCACGCGCGAACAGCGCCGCGCTTTGGACGAATCGCTGCAGGACAAGGACAACCGCGGCCGCGAGCAAAGCTTCCCGGCCGAGGAGGCCGAGATCGAGGGCCTGGCCGACCAACCCTGCCCGGACTGCCAGGGCTCGCGCCTGAACCCGACCGCGCGCTCGGTCACCTTCGAAGCCCAGGCCATCTCCACGGTGGCCTCCTGGAGCGTGGGCGAGGCGCGAGCGTGGGTTGAGGGTCTCAGGCTTCATGGCCGTGATGCCGACATCGCCCGCGACGTGGTGAGCGAGATCAAGGGCCGGCTGGAGTTCCTGGAAGAAGTGGGCCTGGGCTATCTGACCCTGGACCGCGCCGCGCCCACGCTCTCGGGCGGCGAGGCGCAGCGCATCCGCCTGGCGGCGCAGCTGGGCTCGAACCTGCAGGGCGTCTGCTATGTGCTGGACGAGCCCACCATCGGCCTGCACCCGCGCGACAACCAGATCCTGCTCAAGGCCCTGGGCACGCTGGGCGACAAGGGCAACACCCTGGTGGTGGTGGAGCACGACGAGGACACCATACGCCGCGCCGACCACATCATCGACATCGGCCCCGGCGCCGGCAAGCGCGGTGGCCATGTGGTGGCGCAGGGGTCGGTGGCCCAGCTCTCGGCGGCGGCCGATTCGGTCACCGGCCGCTTCCTGGCGCGGCCGTTGATCCATCCGCTGCAGGCACGGCGCGAGATTGACCCTGCAGCGCCCAAGCTCAGCATCCTGAATGCCAGCCTGCACAATCTGCGCCGCGTCACCGTGGATGTGCCGCTGCACCGGCTGGTGGCGGTGACGGGCGTGTCGGGCTCGGGCAAGAGCACGCTGGCGCGCGATGTGCTGCTGGCCAATATGGCCCAGGCCGTGCCGCTGCGGCGTGCGCCCAATGCCTGGATCGGTTGCGATGGCATTGAAGGCCATGCGCAGGTGGACCGCGTGCTGGAAGTGGACCAGACCCCCATCGGCAAGACCCCGCGTTCCTGCCCGGCCACCTATATCGGTTTCTGGGACGCGATCCGCAAGCTCTTCGCCGAGACCCTGGAGTCCAAGGCGCGCGGCTATGCGGCCGGGCGCTTCTCCTTCAACACCGGCGAGGGCCGCTGCCCCGGCTGCGAGGGCCAGGGCATGAAGACCATCGAGATGAGCTTCCTGCCGGATGTGAAGGTGCTGTGCGACCAATGCCATGGCCAGCGCTTCAACCCCGAGACGCTGAACGTCAGCTGGAAGGGCAAGAGCATCGGCGATGTGCTGGCCATGGAGGTGGACGAGGCGGTGGAGTTCTTTGCCGCCATGCCCTCCATCGCCCATCCGCTGCAGCTGCTCAAGGACGTGGGCCTGGGCTATCTGACCCTGGGCCAGCCCTCGCCCACGCTCTCGGGCGGCGAGGCGCAGCGCATCAAGCTGGTGAGCGAGCTGGTCAAGGTGCGCGACGATGTGGCGCGCCGCGGCCAGAAGGCGCCGCACACCCTGTACGTGCTGGACGAGCCCACCGTGGGCCTGCACATGGCCGATGTGGAGCGCCTCATCCGCGTGCTGCACCGCCTGGTGGCGGGCGGGCATTCGGTGGTGGTGATCGAGCATGACCTGGACGTGATCGCCGAGGCCGACTGGGTCATCGACCTGGGCCCCGAGGGCGGCACGGCCGGCGGCGCGGTGGTGCTGGCCGGCACGCCAGAGGCGCTGGTGCGAAGCGGCAGCCATTCGGGCGTGGCGCTCAAGCCGGTGCTGGCGCGCGTGGCGCATGCCTGAGGAGGCCTTGCTGGCCCACGCGGCCGAGCTGGTGGAGCAGGCCGATCTGCTGGTGATCGCCGCCGGCGCCGGCATGGGCGTGGATTCCGGCCTGCCGGACTTCCGCGGCACGGCGGGCTTCTGGCAGGCCTACCCGGCCTTGTCAGCGGCCAGCATCGATTTCTACAGCATCGCCAACCCGGCCAGCTTTGCCGCGCGGCCGCGCCTGGCCTGGGGCTTTTACGGCCACCGGCTGGCGCTGTACCGGCGCACCCGGCCGCACGAGGGCTTTGCGATCCTGCGCGACTGGGGCGCGCGCACCGAGCGTGGCGCCATCGTCTACACCAGCAATGTGGACGGGCAGTTCCAGCAGGCCGGTTTCGAGCCCGACCAGATCTGGGAATGCCATGGCTCACTGCTGCAGCTGCAATGCACGCGGCCCTGCGGCGCGGCGATCTGGCCGGCCGAGGGTTTTGTGCCCGAGCTCGACGAGGCGCGCTGCGAGCTGCTCAACGAGCTGCCGCTGTGCCCGCATTGCGGTGCGCTGGCGCGGCCGAATGTGCTGATGTTTGGCGATGAGGCCTGGGTCGATGCGCGCGAGCGGGCACAGGCCCTCGAGGTGTCGCGCCGGCTGGCGGCGGCCAGGAAGCCGCTGGTGATCGAGCTCGGCGCCGGCACGGCGGTGCCCTCGGTGCGCCTGTTCGGCCAGCATGTGCTGCAGCGCCTGCGCGGGCGTTTGCTGCGCATCAATCTGCGCGAGTCGCGGGTGCCGAGTTCGGCCGATGTGGGCCTGGGCATGGGCGCGCTGCAGGCCTTGCGCCTGATCGCTGCGCGCATCGGCGCTCAGTGAGGCTTGCTGGGCGGCTTGCCGTTGAATTCCTTGGGCCGGTAGACATTGCCGTCCCAGAGATCGTCGTCGGTGGTGCGCTTGGCGCGGTTGATCGCATCCATCGCGGCCTCATGGGCGGCACGGCGGCGCTCGCGGGAATTGAAGCGGCGTGAGCCCAAGGCGAACAGGCGGTCGCGGTAGCCGCTCAGCCAGGCTTCGAGCCGCCGCTGCTGCGCCCGCCCCAGGCACATGTGCAAGGCCAGTGCGAGGCAGATGAGCAGACCGACGCTGGCAACGAGCTTGGCAAACATGGATGGGCTGTGCGCACGGGCTCGAGCCCCGGCGCGGGGCTCGATGGACGCAGTGTGCCACCGGCGGGTGGCCTTGAGTCGCGATGCTAGGCCCCCCGTCCGGGGGGCGCATCGGTATTAGTGCGCGGGTTCGGGCTTGTCGACGGGCCTAGTCGCGGTGTTTGCCGTGGCCATGACCCTTGCCATGATCCTTGCGGCCATGTTCGGGCTCGCCGCGGTAGTCGTCGCCGCCGCCACCGTATTGGCGCGCATACCAGTCTTCCTTCACGAAGTAGACCGGCACGCCGCAGGCGTCATAGCGCCCGCAATGCTTGGCCCAGTTCTTCTGGTGGCCCGGCGGCACGCGCAGATAAATGGGCTGCACCACGCGCCCGGGCGCGCGCTGCACCCAGACCGGCTGCGCCACTACCACCTGCGGCGGCTGCGGCATGTTGCCGATGTCGATGCGGCCGTAGAAGCCGGGTTGGCCGATGCTGACGGATACGCCCACATCGGCTGCCGAGGCCATGCCGGCCAGCAGGGCCAGGCCCAGGGCGCCCAACGATTTCTTGATGATCATCATGTTCCTCCGGTTCGATCAGACCTAGAGCATACGTCCGGGATTGCCCGCCCCTGCCTTTCGCCATGTAGCGTTTTGTGACGTCCCACCTAGAATCCCGCGCCCGGCACTGCAGCCGGTGGAGTCGACGAGCGTGCGAGCAAAGCGAAGCGTGAGCGGAAGTAAGAAAGCGGCGATCCTGGCCGGATCGACCTGGATCATCCTGATGGCCGGTGTTGCACCCTGGGCCTGGGCGCAGCCCAAGCCGGCGCCCAGCCTGGAGCAGGTGTTCCGCGAGCAGCCCTACCGCGGCGAGCCCGCCAAGCAGCCCGAGTTCAGCCACAGCGGCCGCTACCTGGCCTATCTGTGGAGCCCCTATGGCGAACCGGGCAGCGATCTGCATGTGGTCGATACGCGCAGCGGCAAGACCCTGCGCCTGAGCTCGCCGGCCCTGATGCAGGCCTTTGACGCGCCCGAGGACCTGGCGCGCTTCGACAAGAAGCTGCTGCAAAAGCGCAGTGAAATGGCCGAGCGCCAGGCGCGCGAGGAGGCGCAGGCCGCCTATCTGCGCGGCGCGGCGGTGGACCTGAACCAGTGGGACGATGCCGCCCTGGCCAGGCTCAAGATCGAGCTGGCCGACAAGAAGACGCGCGACGAGGCCCAGAAGGCCGCCGACAAGGCCGAGGCCGAGGCCGAGAAGCGCGCCGCCGAGGTCCTGGCCGCCCGGCGCGCCGGCAAACCTGCGCCGACATCCGCGCCCGAAGCACCGGCCTCGGCCGCCTCGGCCGTGTCGGCGCCCGCCAAGCCGGCCGACAAGGAACTCTGGGAGCTGCGCGACGAGCTCGCGAAGAAGCGGGCCAAGGACAAGCTCAAGCCCGAGGATCTCTATCCGGGCGTGACGCAGCTGGTGTGGGCGAACCAGCGCGATGAGTTGATCCTGCAATACCGCGGCAGCCTGCTGCGCTGGCAGGCCGGGCAGGAGAAGCTGCAGCCCCTGCTGAGCACGCAGCGCCAGCTGCGCGTGGTGGCCTACACGCCCGACGACCAGGGCTTTGTCTTCATGGACGAGAAGCGCGTGCTGCGCGCCCGCTTCGCCAGCGCCGCCGTGCAGGTGCTCAACCGCGAGCTGATCCACCCCGATGACGAGGACAAGAAGTACCGCATCGACGAGACCGTGATCAGCGAGGACGGGCGCTGGATGAGCCTGCTGGCGCGTGCGCCGCTGACCGCGCCCGATGGCAAGAGCCCGCCGCCCAAGCCCGGCCGCCAGGTCGAGATCATGAATTACGGCGAGCGCTTCGCCAGCGCCAAGAAGGTGGACCGCGAGGTCTCGGACGACAAGCGCATGGAGCGCCCGCTGGCGCTCTACATCCGCAAGGTGCCAGGTCTTGACAGCGCACCCGCCAAGCAGCCGCAGCCGGTGTTCACGCACAAGGGCGGCGATGGCTGGTTCGAGATCAGCCCGCTGGCCTGGGCGCGCGATGGCAGCCACTACGCCTTCGCCACCTGGGAGCGCGAGAAGGAGCTGTTGCGCGTCTACCTGGGTGGGCCGGACGAGAACGCCAGGCCCGAGCTGGTGCTGGAGCGCCGCGGCGACGTGCACCATGAGCTGGTGAGCGTGCTCAAGCCGCAGTTCACGCCCGACGGCAAGCGCCTGGTGCTGGTGCTGGCCGAGAACGGCTGGCGCCAGCCCCATGCCTACGAGCTGGCCACGCGGCAATGGCAGCCGCTGCTGAAGGGCGAGTTCGAGGCCCACCAGGTGCTGGGCTTCACGCCCGACAGCCAGCAGATGTTCGTGCAGTCCAACAAGGATGACCTGGGGGCCATGAACCTCTACCGCGTCGAGCTGAAGAGCGGCGCGATGCAGGCGCTGGGCCAGGCGCCCGATTACCACCGCGGCGGGGTGGTCTCGCACGATGGCCAATGGCTGGCCGCCAATGCGGGCCACTGGGCCCAGCGCCCCGAGCTCAAGCTGCTGCGGGGCCAGGGCAAGCCGGCCGAGCCCAGGGTGCTGACGCAAAGCCATGACCCCGCCTGGGCCGAGGTGGACGTGCTGCAGCCCGAGCGCTTCAGCTACCTGAACCGCCATGGCGACAGCATCCCGGCCTATGTCTTCAAGCCGGCGGGCTGGCAGGCCAGCGACCGGCGCCCGGCCGTGGTCTATACCTACGGCGGCCCGCTGAACGATCGCCATCCGGTCGAGACCGACAGCTTCCAGTCCACCGGCTATCTGTTCGCCATGTATATGGCGGCCAAGCATGGTTATGTGATGGTGACGGTGGACCCGCGCGGCCATTCCAACTATGGCAAGCGTTTCGCCGACGCCAACTTCGAGCAACCCGGCGTGGCCCAGAGCGAAGACCTGGAAGACCTGGTGGCCTATATGAAGGCCAAGCTGGGCGTGGACACTGCGCGCCTGGGCCTGAACGGCTGGAGCTTCGGCGGCTTCCAGACCCAGCACACGCTCTATACCAAGCCCGATCTGTTCGCCGCCGGCATCGCCGGTGCCGGCCCCACCGAATGGGAGAACTACAACAGCTGGTACAGCGGCCGCACCATCGGCAAGGTGGATCGCACGAAGCCGGTGCTGCGCAAATACTCGCTGCTGCCGCTGGCCAGGAATCTGAAGAAGCCGCTGCTGCTGGTGCATGGCATGCAGGACCCGAACGTGCTCTACCAGGACACGGTGAACGTCTACCGCGCCCTGCTGGAGTCGGGCAAGGAGGCGCTGGTCGACCTGTTCCTGGACCCCGACGGCGAGCATGGCCTGGGTGGCGCGGTCAAGACGGTGGGCTGGCATCGCAAGTACGAGGCCTTCTGGCTGCAGCACCTGGGCCAGGTGCAGTAAGCTGGGCTCATGCCCGGCCCATCAGACTTCGCCTCCATCCCCCGCTCGGCCTTGCCCGCGCTCTTGCGCGCGGCCCCCAAGGCCGAGCTGCACATCCATATCGAGGGTTCGCTGGAGCCCGAGCTGATCTTCCGGCTCGCGCAGCGCAACGGCCTGAGCCTGCCCTATGCCAGCGTGGACGCGCTGCGCGCCGCCTACGCCTTCAGCGACCTGCAGTCCTTTCTGGACATCTACTACGCCGGTGCCAGCGTGCTGCTGCAGGAGCAGGACTTCTTCGACATGGCCTGGGCCTATCTCGAGCGTGCCGCCGCCGATGGCGTGGTGCATGCCGAGATCTTCTTCGACCCCCAGACCCATACGGCGCGCGGCGTGCCCATGGGCACGCTCATCCAGGGCCTGCGCCGCGCCTGCCGCCGGGCCGAGGCGGAACTGGGCCTGAGCGCCGTGTTGATCCTGTGCTTTCTGCGCCACCTCAGTGAAGACGAGGCCCTGGCCACGCTGGAGGCGGCCTTGCCCTGGCGCGCCGACTTCATCGGCGTGGGCCTGGACAGCAGCGAGCTGGGCCATCCGCCCGAGAAGTTCGCGCGCGTGTTTGCGCGTGCCCGCGCGCTCGGCCTGCACCTGGTGGCGCATGCGGGCGAGGAGGGGCCGCCGGCCTATGTGTGGAGCGCGCTCGATGTGCTGAAGGTGCAGCGCATCGACCATGGCGTGCGCAGCCTGGAGGATGCCGCCCTGGTGGCGCGCCTGGCCGCCGAGCGCATGCCGCTCACCGTCTGCCCGCTCTCCAACATCAAGCTCTGTGTGTTCAAGAGCCTGGCCGAGCACAATCTGCCGGCCCTGCTGGACGCCGGCCTGTGCGCGCTGGTCAATTCGGACGACCCGGCCTACTTCGGCGGCTATCTGAACGACAACCTCGAGCAATGCTTCGAGGCCCTGCCGGCCCTGCATGGCGGCCATGCCTGGCAGCTGCTGAGCAACAGCTTCGAGGCCAGCTTCGTGGCACCCGAACGGAAGCGCCGCTGGCAGGCGGCGCTGGATGCCGCTTTTCAGTCAGCCTTGAGCGCAGCGGCGAGCTGAAGCACCGCCTCCGGCACCTCGCGGCTGAGCGCGTCGTGCAGGGCCTCGTCGTTCAGGCGCGCCTGGTCTTCGGGCGTGAGCTGCGATTCATCGCCGCCCAGCAGGGCGATCGGTGCCAGCGCGGCGGCCAGCTCGGCGTCCCGGAAGCGCGGTGCCCAGGCATCGGCGGCCTGGTCCACGCCCAGCATGAAGCCGATGCACCAGTCCTCGGCGTCGGTGAGCTCCTGCTCGTCCTCGGTGACGGCGATGCTGAAGATCGGCTCCCAGGCGTCCGGGCGTTCGCTGAGCTGCACCGCGATGCTGCGCAGATGGCGCAGCACCAGCATCATCACGCGCTTCTTCTGCTTGCCGCTCACAAAGGGGGCCGTGCCATCGGCACCGTCGCCACCCCAGACCAGCGGCAGCCAGTCGGCGCCGGGCAGCTCCGCCAGGGCCTTGGGGCTGAGCAGCAGGGCGGTGAGGTAGCCGTCCATGGCCTCGATATTCATCGCCGCCTCGCTGGGCAGCTTGGTCAGCATGTCGTCCAGCGTCGAGAGTTCCTCGTCGTTGAGCGGCAGGTAGTCGGAGGCGGGGTTGTAGCTGGGGTATTCCATGGGGCGTGTTCGCTGGGATTCTTTTTTCTGCTCAACCGTGTCGGCCATGCCGACTCTTGGGCTTCTTGGCGTCGAATTCGGCGATCTGCGTCTTCAGCAGCAGCATCAGCACGCGGGCGTTGGCCTCGGTCATGGTGATCACGCTGCTGGGCTCGATGCCCTCGACCGGTTGGCGCGGATTGATGATGGCGTCGATCTTGAAGATGACTTCGCCATGGCCGGTGGTGGTCGCGGCCTTGAATTTCTGGATTTCGACGGTGTGGGTTTTCATGGGCCGGCAACACTTGCGGGAAAGCCCGAGGTTATCAGCTGCGCTAGGCTTGGCGAATGCGTGCACATCAAAGAAATCAGGCGGCGGCCGAGCTCGGCAAGCCGCTCAGCGGCTGGCGGCTGCGCTGCTACACCATCATCTTCGAGGCCGACACCCGTGCCGGCCGGGCCTTCGACATCGCCCTGGTGCTGCTGGTGCTGGCCAGCGTGGCCCTGGTGGTGGCCGAGAGCGTGGCCGGCATCCGCGCCCGCCATGGCGCCTGGCTGAACGCGGCCGAGCTGCTCTTCACCGGCGTGTTCACGCTCGAGTACCTGCTGCGCCTGGCCTCGGTGCGCCACCCCTGGCGCTACGCGCGCAGCTTCTACGGCATGGTGGACCTGCTGGCGGTGCTGCCCACCTATCTGGCCCTGATCGTGCCCGAGCTGTTCGTGCTGGTGGACGTGCGCGTGCTGCGCCTGCTGCGCGTGTTCCGCATCTTCAAGCTGCACGCCTATGTGGCCGAGTTCAGCGGGCTGGCGCTGGCCCTGCGCGCCAGCGCGCGCAAGATCATGGTGTTTCTGTCGGTGGTGCTGATGGTGGTGCTCATCATGGGCACGCTGATGTATGTGGTGGAGGGCCCCGAGCATGGCTACACCAGCATTCCCACCGGGGTCTACTGGGCCATCACCACCATGACCACGGTGGGCTTTGGCGACATCACGCCCAAGACCGACCTGGGCCGGCTGATTGCCTCGCTGATGATGATGCTGGGCTGGGGCGTGCTGGCCGTGCCCACCGGCATCGTCACCGCCGAGATGACGGCGCAGCGCCAGGGCCGGCCCAGTACCACGCGCAGCTGCCATGAATGCCTCAGCGAAGGCCATCTGCCCGAGGCGAACTTCTGCCGCCAATGCGGCGCCAGGCTGCCCCCCTACCAGCGCGACGCGCTCTGATCAGAGGCTTTGCTGGCGCAGCAGATAGGCCTGCACCTCGGCCAGGCTGACCTCGCCGCGGCCGCTGCCGTCGATGCGGGCGAAATGCTGCACCAGCCAGCCGAATCCGGCCGCGCGCGCCTCGGCCAGCGTGAGGGCGCCGCGGCGCCGCACATCGGCCTGCTGGAATTGCGTGGCCAGCTTGGCCTGCACCTGGGCGCGCAGCGCCTGGCCGCACGTGGCCGGCGCCAGCGGCGCCTGGCGTGCGGCCGGCGGCAGCCAGGGATCGGCCAGCGTCGGGGCCTGGGCCAGGCTCAGGCCCTGCGCGAGGGCCAGCGCCAGCGGCAGCATGCTTCTCATGGGGCACCCCCGAGGCTGGTGAGGAAGCCGGCCAGATCGGCCCGCAGGGCGGGCCGCACCTGGTCGTCCAGATAGGTCATGTGGCCGCCCACATAGCGCCTGAGCTGGAGGCCGGCGGGCTGCGGCGCCAGCCTTGCCAGATCTTGCTCGGTGAGCCGGAAGGGGGTGGCGAGGTCGTGGTAGCCGCCTATCACCAGCAGCTTGAGCGTGGGCCTGAGGCCGAAGGCGAGCGCCAGGTCGGGGATGGCGTCGGGCAGCTCATGGCCATCGTGGCGCCATTGCCATTGCTCGATCACCTCGTTGTTGACGAGGCGGTAGTTCACGCTCGCCTGGTACTTGAGGTTGCCGCGCAGATGCTCGGCGATGCTGCTGACGAAGGCGGCCGTGAGCACGGTGCTGGACGGGTCGCCCTCGCTGGCGAGCGCGTCGTTGACGCCGGCGGCCACGCGGGCGTCGTAGCGGCCGATCAGCTGGCTGGGCAGCAGCAGGCGCCGGAAGCGCTCGGGATAGAGCAGGGGCTCGGCCTGCCAGGTGCTGGCGGCCAGGCCGCTGTAGTCGCCCAGCTGCTGCGCGATCGGTGCCGCCAGCGCCAGGCGCTGCGTCAGCCAGGCCTGCGCGGCCGGCTCGTATTGCGCCTCGGCATAGGCGATCACCTGCTGCTCGAAGCTGGGCAGCTCGGTGGGCATCGGCCGGGCGCGCTGGAACCAGGCCGCCGCCGCCGCGTAGCTGGGCACGAAGGCGCTGCAGCTGAGCCGGCCGGGGTCGAGCACGGCGCAGTTGCTGTTGTAGTTGAGGATGGCCGATTGCAGCACCACGCCCTGCAGCGGCGCACCGGCGGCGAGCAGGGCCGCGGCCAGGATGGGCGAACGCAGGCCGCCATAGGACTCGCCGAACAGCACCAGGGGCGAGGCCTGGCGCTGGAACTTGGCGGTGTAGCGCAGCACGAAGTCGCGGAACAGCAGGGCGTCGGCATCCACGCCCCAGAACGTGCGGTTGCTGTTGGGGGCGATGGCCTGCGAATAGCCGGTGCCGACCGCATCAACGAACACCAGATCGGCCTCGCGCAGCAGGGTCTGGGGGTTGTCCACCATGCGGTAGGGCTGGGGCACCGTGGTGGCGGGCATGGGGGCGGCCAGGCGCTTGGGCGCGTAGGAGCCCAGGTGCAGCCACACCGAGGCCGAGCCCGGCCCGCCGTTGTAGAAGAACACCAGCGGCCGGCTCGCGCTGGCCACGCCCTTGCGGGTGTAGGCCACGTAGAACATGCTGGCCTTGGCGGCGCCGCTCACCGGGTCGCTGGCGGTGAGGTGGCCGGTGTCGGTCTGGTAATCGATCGGCGTGCCGTCCAGGCTCAGCTGCTGGCTGGTCTGCACCGAGCTTTCGGTGGCGCTGGGCAGCGCGGCGTTGGCGTCCAGCGCATAGCGCACCGGGTCATTCAGCAGGCCGCCCTCGACGCCGGGCGGCGCATCCGACGCCGCCGTGCCGCCACCGCCGCCACCGCCGCCACCGCAGGCAGCCAGCAGCAAGGCCAGCAAACTGGCCCATCCGGTCATCCGCCTGGCGTGCAGCATCTGGGGCCCTCCCGAGTGGCTGCACTATGCCACCCGCGCCTCAGCGCCTCAAGTGGCGCCAGACACCCTGGCCCAGGCTCAGGCCGCCCAGCACCAGCGCGCCCGCGAGCACGCCCAAGAGGCCGTTCAGCAGCATGCCACCGAGGCTCTGGGTGAGGGCGGCAAAACCTGACCCCGAAGCCTCGGCCAGGCGCGCCAGCAGGGCCTCGGCGGGGTGGCTCAGCACCGGCAGGCCATGGGCCAGGATGCCGCCGCCCACCAGGAACATCGCCGCGGTGCCGGCGACCGACAGGCCGCGCATCAGCCAGGGGGCTGCCGCCAGGATGGCGCGGCCAAGCTGCTGCGCCAGCGCGGCGCGGCGGCGCTGCAGGTACAGGCCCAGATCGTCGAGCTTGACGATGCCGGCCACGAAGCCGTACACGCCCACCGTCATCAGCGCCGCCACCCCGGCCAGCACCAGCAGCTGGGTGCCCAGGCCGGCCGCGGCCACGGTGCCCAGGGTGATGGCGATGATCTCGGCCGAGAGGATGAAATCGGTGCGGATCGCGCCCTGGATGCGCTCGCGCTCCAGCGCCAGCAGGTCGACGGCCGGGTCCATCAAGGCCTCGGCCAGCGCGCGCTCATGCGCCACATCGTCCTCGCCGTGCAGGAATTGGTGGGCGATCTTCTCGAAGCCCTCGAAGCACAGGTAGGCGCCTCCCACCATCAGCAGCGGCGTCACCGCCCAGGGCAGGGTGGCGCTGATCGCCAGCGCCGCCGGCACCAGGATGGCCTTGTTCCTGAGCGAGCCCTTGGCCACCGCCCAGACTACCGGCAGCTCGCGCTCGGCCGCCACGCCGCTGACCTGCTGGGCGTTCAGCGCCAGATCGTCGCCCAGCACGCCGGCGGTCTTCTGCGCCGCCATCTTGGAGAGGAAGGCCACATCGTCGAGCAGGGTGGCGATGTCGTCGATCAGGGTCAGCAGGCTGGATCCGGCCATGGTGTCGGGGCTTTCGGGGGGATTCTGGCAAGGCCGCAGTTGTACCTCATGACGATGGCACACTGGCGGCATGAAGCTACGCCAATCCCTGATCTCCTGCGGTCTCATGCTGGCCGCCTGCCTGAGCCCCCTGACCGCGGCCGCCCAGGGCAGCGCCAAGCCGGTCTACAACGAGCAGGCCGATGCGCGCGCCGAGCTGAACCTGGCGCTCAGCCAGGCGAATGCTCAGCGCAAGAACGTGCTGGTGGTGTTCGGCGCCAACTGGTGCAAGGACTGCCTGGCGCTGGACGCCAAGCTGGCCGAGGGCAAGCTGCAGGCCGAAAGCAGCCGGCGCTTCGTGACGCTGAAGGTCAATGTCGGGCGCTTCGACCGCAACACCGACCTGGCCGCGCAGATGGGCGTGCCGCTGAAGAAGGGTATCCCGGCCGTGGCGGTGCTGGGCGCCGACGGCCAGGTGCTCAGCGCCACCGGCGGCGGCGAGCTGGCCGACGCGCGCAGCATGGGCGACGAGGCCGTGCTCAAGGTGCTGGACGGCCTCAAGACGCATTGAACTCGGCGGGGTTCAGACTTGACCCCCGGCCACTCGCAAGCTTGGGGGTCAGGCCTTGCCTTTTGGGCATGGGTGGCCTAAGTTGCCAGCATGGCCAGACCTCTACGCATTGAAATTCCCGGCGCTGTCTACCATGTCGCCTCCAAGGGCGATGCTGGCGCAGCGGTGTTCCACGACGACGCGGACCGCCGCGCCCTGCTGGCGGTGATCGCCCAGGCCATGGAGCGCTTCGACGCCCAGGTGCTGGCCTATCACTTCGGGCATGACGGTTACGAGCTGTTGCTGTTCACGCGCCAGGCCAATCTCTCGCGCCTGATGCGCCACCTGAACGGCGTCTATACCCAGGGTTACAACCGCCGCCACGGCGGCTCCGGCAATCTGTTCCAGGGCCGCTTCAAGGCGGTGCTGGTGGACCGCGAGGCCATGCTGCTGGAGGTCTGCCGGCATGTGGATCAGGCCGCTGTGCGCGCCGGTCTGGCCAAGACACCGCAGGGCTGGCCCTGGTCCAGCTATGCCGCCCATGCCGGCGCCGCCGCGGCGCCCGAGTGGCTGGAGGTGCAGGGGCTGTGGTCCTACCTGATCGGCAAGCCGGCCCAGGCCGCGGCCGACCGCAAGCGCGCCGCCCAGCGCTACGAGCGCCTGCTGGCCGAGGGCGCCGGCCCCGATGTCTGGCAGCAGCTGCGCCACCAGATCTTTCTGGGCGACGAGGCCTTTGCGGCGCGCATGCAGCAGCTGGCGCCGGCGCCCAAGCGCGCGTCGGCGGGCAGTGGCCGCGCCGCGGGCCTGCGCGCGCGCCTCTGGCGCCCATGGCGGGATTGGCTACGCGAATGTGGCAGCCGCGAGGAGGCGCTGTACCGCGCCCACACCGAGGGCGGGCTGTCGATGACCGGGCTGGCGCATGAGCTGGGCCTCTCGGTCTCGCGCGTCAGCCGCCTGATCGCCGGGCACGAGCGCAGCCTGCATGCGCATTGAGCGCCTGTCGGTCCTGCTGGCCCTGCTGGCCCTGCTGAGCCTGGCCGGCGCGCTGCCGGCCCAGCCCTATCAGGGCCCCTTGTTCGACGCCCATCTGCACTACAACGTCGAGGCCCAGCAGCCCCATCCGCTGGCCGACGTGCTGGGCCGCATGCAGCGCAGCGGGGTGCGCGCCATCGTCGCCAACAGCCGGCCGAATGCCGGCACCCTGAGCCTGGCGACGGCACTGGACGCGACGCGCGCGGCCGGCGTGCACGTCGTGCCCTTTGTGCGCCTGTACCGCGACCGCGCCGACTACGGCGGCTGGTTTGCCGACGAGAGCATCTACCAGATGGTGCTGGACGAACTGGCCCGTGGCACGCCGGCCGGGCCCTATCGCGGCCTGGGCGAGTTCCATCTCTACGACAGCGCCAACGCCGACGGGCCGGTGGCCATCAAGCTGATGCGCCTGGCCGAGCAGCGCGGCCTGCTGGTGCTGGCCCATGTGGACGAGGTGGCGATAGGCAAGCTGATGGCGCATGCGCCCAAGGCGCGCCTGATCTGGGCCCATACTGGCATCGGCGGCGCGCCGATCGCGCGCGTGCGCGAGCTGCTGCAGCGCTATCCGGGCCTGCTGGCCGAGCTGTCCTACCGGCCCGGGCTCACCGAGGCGGGCGGCCATCTGAGCCCGGCCTGGCAGGAGCTGCTGAGCCAGCAGCCCGAGCGCTTCCTGATCGGCTCGGACACCTGGATCAACCAGCGCTGGCAGTATTACGAGGGCCTGATGGACGAGGCCCGGCTCTGGCTCGGCGATCTGCCCGCACCGGCAGCGCGCCTGATTGCCTGGGGCAATGGCGCGCGCCTGTTCGGCCTGGATTGAGGTTCAGGGCGTCTCGGCCACCGTCTTGAGCTTGGCGAGGCCGGCCTCGAAGTCCTTGCCCACCATGCCGTCGGCGAACAGCGCCATCCAGTGGAACAAGGGGTTCTTGCCCATGTCGCCGTTCATCACCCAGCTGACCTGGGTGCCACCGTTCGCGGCCTGGAAGCGCAGCTCGCCGCCCGAGGTGGTGCCGAAATCGGGGAAGTAGAGGTCGTAGGCCACGCGCAAGCCGGGTTCGGCGGCGGTGAAGCTCATGCGGCCGTCACCCTCGGTCTTGCTCTTCCAGGCCCAGACCGCGCCGACGCCCGACTCGGGGCCGCTGTAGTCGATCTGCATCTGCGGGTCGCGTGCGTTCCACACCGACCATTGCTTCCAATGCCTGGGGTTGGCCACCAGGGCATAGACCTTGTCGGGTGGGGCCTGGATCTGCAGGCTGCGCGAGACGGTGAATTTGGACGACAGCGCCAGCCCGCCGGCGTAGAGCAGGGCGATCAGGCCCACGATGACGATCAACAGCCACTTGAGGATCTTCATGCCGCACCCCAGAAATGTTGGTGCGCGCAGCATGCGTTAGCGGCGTCTGTCGACGCAAGCGGGCAAGACCCTAGGAGTCTGGGCGGCAGAGGGCGTGGCCCGCGTTGGGCCTGCAAGGGGGTGCAGGCAAGGCGCGAAGCGCAGTCGGGTTGGGCACCCGGCGAGCATTCGCAACGCCGTATGCGCCCCCTTGCAGGCCCAACCCGAAGGGCCGGGGCGATTTGCGACGCCATGCGGCGTTGCCCGCTCGTTGTGGGGCTCGGCCCCACGGCCTCGCGGGCGCCTTGCCTGGCACCGCAACTCACCCCGGCGCGGGCCACGCCCTCTGCCGCCCAGGCTCCTAGGAGCCCGCCAGGCTCCTAGTGCAGCGCGTGCGCCGGTGCGGTGGGGCAGGCGGCGTCGGTGAGTTCGCTTTGCTCGGCCTGATCCCAGGCGGCCTGCGTGAGTTCGCGCGCGGCGGCGAGCTGGTGGCAGAGTTCGAACACGCCCAGCCCGTCGGCCTCACCCACCGGCTCGGCCTGGGCGCTGGCGCCCAGATCGGCGGGCAGATCGGCCAGCGCACCCAGCAGCTCGAACAGCAGCTCCAGCGTGGGCTCGCCGGGCTCCTGCTGGCGTGCCAGGCCGAGGCTGCGGCAGAGGTAGTAGCAGGCCTTGGCGGCGTCATCGCATTGGGCGTGATAGAGGGCCAGATGCTCCAGGGTCTCGCTGCGCGCGGCCTGGTCCTGCTGTTCACGCTGATCCGCGGCCTGGTCCAGGCCTGTTTTCAAGCTGTCGATGACGATGCCTTCGGGCGCATTGCCGCATTCACCCGCCAGCGCTTGAAGCTGCTGCTGTTGGGTCGATCTGCTCTTTCGCGCCATGGTGGTCTTCCTGTCCGACTGCTTGAGCCTGAATGCTAGGCCAAGCCGCTCGGCTTGCTGCCCCCCGTTCCGGTGGCAGGCGGGCCCATGCTAGGTGCAGGGCGGGAATTTGTCACGCGCGCAAGCCCCTAGACGCTACAGATCAGCGCTTCTTGGCCGGGCGCTGCCAGCCGCTGATGGCCACCTGTTTGCCGCGCGCCACACTCAGCTCGCCCTCGCCCACATCCTTGGTGATGGTGGAGCCACCGCCAATGGTGGCGCCGGCGCCGATGCTGACCGGGGCCACCAGCACGCAGTTGGAGCCCACGTGCACGTCGGCACCGATGACGGTGCGGTGCTTGTTGGCGCCGTCGTAGTTGGCGGTGATGGAGCCGGCGCCGTAGTTGACGCGCTCGCCCACGGTGGCATCGCCCAGATAGGCCAGGTGGTTGGCCTTGGCGCCCTTGGCCAGGGTGGAATTCTTGACCTCGACGAAGTTGCCGATGTGCACCTCGTCGCCCAGCTCCGCACCCGGGCGCAGGCGCGCGAAGGGGCCGATCAGCGCGCCCGCGCCGATCTTCACGCCGGCGCTCTCGCCATCGATATGGGTGAACTCGTGGATGCGTGCTCCGGCCGCGATGCTGGCGTTGCGGATCACGCAGTTGGCGCCGATGCGCACGCCGTCGCCCAGCGAGACCTGACCCTCGAACACGCAGTTGACGTCGATCTCCACGTCCTGGCCGCAGCTCAGGGACCCGCGCAGGTCGAAGCGGGCCGGGTCGGCCAGGCGCACGCCGGCTTGTTCCATCAGCGCCTCGGCCTGCTCGCGCTGGTGGCGGCGCTCCAGGTCGGCCAGTTGCAGAGGGCTGTTGACGCCCAGCACCTCGGTCTCGTTGGGGGCGGCAATGCCCACCACCGGCACGCCCTCGGCCACGGCCATCGCGACGATGTCGGTCAGGTAGTACTCGCCCTGGGCGTTGTTGTTGTTCAGCTGCGCGACCCAGCGCTTCAGCGCGCCGGTGGGCGCGGCCATCATGCCGGTATAGCCCTCGCGGATCTGGCGCTGCTCCGGCGTTGCATCCTTGTGCTCGACGATGGCCTGCACGGCGCCATCAGCGCTACCCTCAGTCGTATCGCCGGCGCGCACGATGCGGCCGTAGCCGGCGGGATCGGCCAGCACGATGGTGAGCAGCGCGAGGCGCTCGCCGGCGCAGGCCTGCACCAGGCGGTTGGCGGTCTCGGCCTTGATGAGGGGCACGTCGCCATTCAGGATCAGGGTGGTGCCCTCGCCCTGCAGCGCCGGCACCACCTGCTGGATCGCATGGCCGGTGCCCAGCTGCGGCAGCTGGCGCACGAAGCTGATGCCGGGCGCCGCCACGGCGCGCTCAACCTCGTCCGCGCCATGGCCGGTGATGACGATGCGCGCCTGCGCGTCGAGGCCCGCGGTGGTGCCCAGCACATGGGCCAGCAGCGAGCGGCCGGCCACCTTGTGCAGCACCTTGGGCAGTGCGGACTTCATGCGGGTACCCTTGCCCGCGGCCATGATCACCAGATTCAGCGCCATCGCGACTCCAATTTTTGAAGCCGCGATTATCGCGGCGCCGCTGACGGCGGCTATTTCGCGCCGACCTGCACCGTGATGCGATGCACTTCCGGCCGGGTTTGCGGGAAGTCGCCCATGGCGGCCTGCATCAGCCCGCCCACCAGGGCCGCATCGCCCTGGGTGATGCCGTCGTTGCTGGCGCGCGCTTCATACAGCGGTTCGCCACTGGCGCGCTCGCGCAGCAGCAGGGCCACCTCGCGGTCGTAGCGTTTCTCCGTCAGGTCCAGGCCGGCAAAGCCGCCCACGCGGCCGCGCCCGAAGCCATGGCGCCAATTGGCATAACCGATATGCCAGCGCCACCACAGCGGGTCGTCCCAGGGGGCGCGGTCCAGCGCGCTGACGCGCGCACCCAGGGTCACCAGGATGTCGGCGCTCTTGGCGTCGGTGGCGGGTCGGAAGCCGGCCTTCTCAAGCGCCAGACGGGCGCTGTCCTCGAGCGCGTCCTGGCGCTTGTCGCCCTGCTGCGAAGGCAGGCGCTCGAAGGCATAGAGCCCGGGCTTGCGGCCCTCGGGCCAGGCGCCGAAGGTCTGCACATCGGCGCTAAGGGTGTAGATGCCGGAGCAGGCCGCCAGGGTGGCGAGGCCCAGGGCGGCGGCAGTGATGATGAGGGCGGTACGTCGCGTCGTTGTCATGGCAGGCCTCCTGTGCTGTTCTCAACAGCGCCATTGTGGCCCTTCCATGTTGACGCTTTGTAAAGCGCCGCTCAGTCGTCGTTGCGGTGCAGTTTGATCACCGAGGGCGCGGTCGGCGCGCCGCTGCCGCAGGCCTCGTCCTCGTCGAAGGCGATGTCGCCATCGGGCATGGGCGCACCGGTGGCCTTGATGGTCTGGAAGGGGAAGAGCTCGCGGTCCATCATGTGCGAGGTGACGATATTGCTCATCGCGGTGAACATATTGTCGACCCGGCCCGGGTACTTCTTCTCCCACTCGCGGATCATCGCCTTGACCTGCACGCGCTGCAGGTTCTCCTGGCTGCCGCAGAGGTTGCAGGGAATGATGGGGAACTCGCGGTGCGCGGCCCAGCGCACCAGGTCTTCCTCGGCCACATAGGCGAGCGGGCGGATCACGACGTTCTTGCCGTCGTCGCTCACCAGCTTGGGCGGCATGCCCTTCATGCGGCTGCCGAAGAACATGTTCAGCAGCAGGGTCACGACGATGTCGTCGCGGTGGTGGCCCAGCGCGATCTTGGTGGCGCCCAGCTCGCCGGCCACGCGGTAGAGGATGCCGCGGCGCAGGCGCGAGCACAGGCTGCAGGTGGTCTTGCCCTCGGGGATCAGGCGCTTGACGATGGCATAGGTGTCCTGCGTCTCGATGTGGAAGTCCACGCCGCGCGATTTCAGATAGGTGGGCAGCACATCAGCCGGGAAGCCGGGCTGCTTCTGGTCGAGGTTGACGGCGACGATGTCGAACTTGATCGGCGCGCGCTGCTTCAGGTTGATGAGGATGTCCAGCAGGGCATAGCTGTCCTTGCCGCCGGACAGGCAGACCATCACCTTGTCGCCGTCCTCGATCATGTTGAAGTCGCCGATGGCCTGGCCCACCTGGCGATGCAGGCGCTTGGAGAGCTTGTTGATCTCCAGCGCGGCCTTCTTTTCGGCTTGCTTGGCCGCGGCCGCGGCGTCCAGTTCGGGGTTGAGGGTGTCGGTCGTCGTCATGGGGTTCACCATTGGCCGCATTCGGCGCTGATTGCGACTTGGCAGTCGGGGAAGATTTCGAGCTTGGTCACCTTGATGCGCACGCCCACCACGCCGGGCAGCTTCATCAGCCGGGTGCAGAGCTTGCCCAGCAGGGCTTCGAGCAGGTCGGTGTGTTCGGCGGTGCACTCGTCGATGATGATGCTGCGCACGCGCCGGTAGTCCAGCACATGGCCGATGTCGGCGTCGCGCGAGACGATCATCTGGGCGCCCAGGTTGACCTCGGCGTCCACCTGGATGGGCTGGGGGCCTTCGCGCTCGAAGTCCAGCACGCCCAGGTTGGCGCCGAAGCGCAGCCCCTGCAGATTGATGACCTGACGGTTGTTGCGGCGCAGGGCCAGCGGCACCTGGCCCTCGCGCAAGGGGCGCAGAAAGCTTTCCACCGCCTTGGCCGCCACCACGCCGTCGCCCAGCGCGGTCTGCACGCAGGGGTGCTGGCGGCCGCTGGCGTCGCCGGCCACGAACAGGCCCAGCGGCGCAAAGCGCGGCTCGTCGCGGAAGGGATGCGAGGGCGCGGTGATGCCGGCGCGCTGCAGCGCATCGCCCACCAGCAACCAGGCGCTGGGTTCGGCCTCGAAGCCCAGCAGCACCGCCACATGGTCGAAGCGCTCCTCGCCATGCGCCTTGGAAACGACCGTCACGCCTTGTTCGTCCGCCAGCAAGCGGCTGGGCATGGGGCTGCGCGCGCGTGTCTGGAGGGCGCCGCCCAGCGCCTCGATGCGCTCCACCAGGGCTTGCTGGGCGCGCCAGTCGCTGCGCGACCAGAGCGTGACCTGGTGGCCGCGCGCCTGCAGAAAGAGCGCGTTCTCCACCGCGTTGTCGCCGCCGCCCAGCAGCAGCAGGCGGCCGGGGGGCAAATGTTCGCGCTGGGCCGTGAGGCTCAGCGCATCCAGCACGCGCGCTTGCGGCAGCGGGCCGGGGAAGAAGGCCTCGGGGCGCAGCGGTATCAGTCCGGTGGCCAGCAGCAGGGCACGGGCCGCGAAACCGCGCCCGTCTTCCAGCTGCAGGCGCCAGCCCCCACCGGGCTCAGTGGCGCTCCAATCCAGATGGCCGACGCTCTGGCCCAGCAGCAGGCGCAGGCCGGCCATGCCCTCGATCTGGCGGGCGTATTGCTGGCCCAGCGTGGCGAGATTCTGGCCGGGCGCACCCAGCACCCAGTCCTGGCCGAATTGCAGGCCCTGCAGGCCGGCGCAGAGCTGGGGCGCGCGCTCGATCAGCGCGACGCTGAGGCCCAGCTGCGCGAGCCAGGATGCCGCCGAGCAGCCGGCCGGGCCGCCGCCGATGATGGCAACGTCGTACTGGGGCAGCAGGGAATCGGGCATGAACGGCGTGCGGGGTGTCGGGAACGAAGCCCGCGATTATCCCAGGGACGCGCGCCAGGCCCCGGGCCGGGGCTTTCAGGCGGCCATCAGGCGCGTGCCAGACTGCGCGCGGGCCAGCGTTTCAGCAGGCGCCAGCCCAGCAGCACGGCCAGCACCAGGCCATAGACGGCCGGTTCGGCAAAGTTGTGCTTGCCCGCCCGCATCCAGATGAAATGCGCCAGGCCCACCAGGGTCAGCAGGTAGACCAGCTTGTGCAGGGCCTGCCAGCGCCGCGCGCCCAGCGCCTTGATGGCGCGGTTGAAGGAGGTAGCGGCGAGCGGCACCAGCAGCAGCCAGGCCGTGAAGCCCATCAGGATGAAGGGGCGCTTGGCGATGTCATGGGCGATCTCTCCCAACTCCAGCCCCATGTCCAGCCAGCCATAGGCCAGCAGGTGCAGGCTGGCATAGAAGAAGCTGAACAGGCCCAGCATGCGGCGAAAGCGCGCCAGCGCGGGCTGGCCGCTGATGACGCGCAAGGGCGTGATGGCCAGGGTCAGGCACAGGCCGCGCAGGGTCCAGTCGCCCAGCGAACGGATCAGGGTCTCGGCCGGATTCGCCCCCAGCTGGTCGGCGAAGGCGCCCCCCACCAGCCAGCCCAGCGGCAGCAGGCAGAGCGCGAACAGCGCCGGTTTGGCGGCCGGGTGCAGCCACAGCGATCGCTTGGCCATGGCTCAGAAATTCCGTTTCAGGTCCATGCCGGCATAGAGCTGGCCAACCTGGGCCTCATAGCCATTGAACATCAGCGTCGGGCGCTTCTTGGCGAACAGGCCGTCCTCGCCGATGCGGCGTTCGCTCGCCTGGCTCCAGCGCGGGTGGTCCACCTGCGGATTCACGTTCGAATAGAAGCCGTACTCCTGCTGCGCCGCCTTGGTCCAGCTGCTGGTGGGCTGCTTCTCGACGAAACGGATCTTGACGATGCTCTTGGCCGACTTGAAGCCGTATTTCCAGGGCAGCACCATGCGCACCGGCGCGCCGTTCTGGTTGGGCAGCACCTCGCCATACATACCGAAGGTGAGCAGGGCCAGCGGGTGCATGGCCTCGTCCAGGCGCAGGCCTTCCACATAGGGCCAGTCCAGCACGCCGGAGCGCACGCCGGGCATCTGGGCCTTGTCGGCGAGGCTGATGAACTCGACGTACTTGGCCTTGGCGGTAGGCTCCACCTTCTTGATCAGCTCGGCGAGCGAATAGCCCACCCAGGGGATCACCATGCTCCAGCCCTCCACGCAGCGCAGCTTGTAGATGCGCTCTTCCATGGGGGCGAGCTTGAGCAGGCTGTCGAGATCGAACACGCCGGGCTTGCCGACCTCGCCCTCCACCGTCACCGTCCAGGGTCGGGTCTTGAGCGTGTGGGCAGCGCGCGCGGGGTCCGACTTGTCGGTGCCGAACTCGTAGAAATTGTTGTAGCTGGTGGCGTCGGCGTAGGCCGTGGGCTTGTCCATCGTCAGCGCGCCCGGCACGGCGCTCTTGCCGGCGGCCAGCTTGGCGAGCTTGCCGCTCTGCGCGATCGCCTCGCGGCCGGCAAAACCCGCCAGCGCGGCCCCGGCGGCGCCCGAGGCCATCAGGCGCAGCCAGTCGCGCCGGCCCTCATAGACGGCCTGGGGCGTGATTTCGCTCGAGGGGATGACAAGACCGGAGCGTGGGCGCAGCAGATGCATGGTGGTGGACGGCGTTGACGAAGGTGATGCCCATCAGTCGGGCTGATGGGCGCAACCTTACGTCAGCCGCGCAAATTCTGCTGGCGGGCTCAGAGAGTGCCGTAGGAATGCAGGCCCGAAAGAAACATATTGACGCCCAGGAAGGCGAAGGTCGTCACCACCAGGCCCACCAAGGCCCACCAGGCCGAGACGGCGCCGCGCAGGCCCTTCATCAGGCGCATGTGCAGCCAGGCCGCGTAGTTGAGCCAGACGATCAGGGCCCAGGTCTCCTTGGGGTCCCAGCTCCAGTAGCCGCCCCAGGCCTCGGCGGCCCAGAAGGCGCCCAGGATGGTGGCGATGGTGAAGAAGGCAAAGCCCAGCGCGATGGCCTTGTACATCAGGTCGTCGAGCTGCTCGAGCGCCGGCAGGCGCGCGGTGAGTGGCTTGCGCAGGGCGACGGCGGCGATGAAGAAGACCAGCACGCCGGTCATCTTGCGCGCCCAGCCGTCCATGCCGGCCAGGGTGTCGGCGGGCAGCTCGGGCAGGGCGAAGCGGAACACCAGGATCAGCGCCACCAGGCCGGCCGGCACCGCCAGCAGGCCGATATAGAGGGCGCGCTGCGAGGCGGTCTTGAGCAGATAGGCCAGCGCCACCATGGCCGATAGCGCGAAGGTGCCGTAGCCGACGAAATTGGCCGGCACATGGATCTTCATCCACCAGCTCTGCAGGGCCGGCACCAGGGGCTGGATCTCATGCGCCTCGCGCGCCACCGTGTACCAGAGCAGAAAGCTCACCGCGCCGCTGACGGCCAGCATCACATAGGCGCCCAGGGCGCGGGTCTTGAAGCGGTCTTCGTAGTACAGGTAGAACAGCGTGGTCATCCAGCTGAACAGCACGAACACCTCGTAGAGATTGCTCACCGGGATGTGGCCGATGTCCGGCGCGATCTGGTGGCTCTCGAACCAGCGCACCATGGTGCCCAGCAGCGCCATGAAAACGGCGCCCCAGGCCAGGCGCGTGCCGATGTGCTCGGCCACGCTCGCGCCGCCGGCTTTGGCAAGGAAGCCGAGGCCGTAGAACAGCGTGCTCATGAACACCAGCACGCTCATCCACAGGATCGCGCTCTGGCTGGAAAGCGCGTACTTGAGCAGGAAGACCTTGTCGGCGGCGGCCAGGTCGGCGCCGAAGCCGTCGGTGTGCTGCAGATAGAGCTGGATCGCCAGCAGGCTGGCCGCGCCCACGCCCAGGCTCAGCACCCGCACCGGCTTCCAGAACCAGCCCAGCGCGATCAGCGCCGGCACGGCGAAGACGAGGATGCCCTTCTCGTAGCCGTCCATCGAGGCACCGTAGCGGCTGAAGGCGAAGCCGGCGCCGGCCACGATGAGGGCGGCAAACACCCAGTCGAACAGATCGCGCCGGGCCAGCAGGCCGCGGCGGCCCACGATCAGCGCGGGGGATGCGGTGGTGGTGTTCATGCTTGGCTTTCTTCCTCTTCCTTCAGCAGCGCCCGCCTGAGCTGGGCGAATTCGGTCTGGGTGTCGGGCGACTCGCGGGTGCTGGACAGCGCCATGCGCACGCGCGTGTGCTCCTGGCCACCGGGCGCCGGCTCGAGCCAGATCCACAGGCGGCGCTCCTTGATGTAGAGCATCGCGAACACGCCGATGATGAGCAGCACCGCGCCCAGATAGACCAGATTCTGACCGGGCGCGCGCGCCACCTGGAACACGCTGGCCTGCAGCTGCTGGAAGTCCTCCAGCTGCAGCAGCACTGGGGCCGGGTAGAACATCGAGTCCGACAGCGAGAGCACGGCCTGGGTCATGAAGGCCTGGGTGGCGGCGTCGGCGGCCGGCGCCGCCAGGCCGGCCTGGGCGCGCTGCAGCTTGTGCAGCTCGAACAGGCTGCCGTTGAGAATGCGCAGCAGCACCTCGGAGACGCGCGCGCGCTCGGCCTCGGGCACTTCGCGGTCGATGAACTGCGAGAGCGCGGCCAGGCCGCCAATCTGTCCGGGCTTGCCGCCGTCCAGGCCGGCAAACAGGTCCAGCGCGCGCCGCGCCGTGGCCGTCAGCTGCGGCCGCATCTGCGGCTTGTCGGCGGGCGTGGCGCCATCGGCATAGCGGCCGGCGGCGCGCTCGCGCAGGCCGGCGTCGGCCAGGCCCTGGCGCAGGCGCAGCCAGCCGCTGAGGCCGCCCTGCTCGTCGGCCGGGATGCGCAGATAGCGGAAGGGCTCGCTGGGGGTCTCGCGCATGCCCATCAGGAAGACGCGCTGCCCGTCCAGCTCGACCGGCGCCATGTAGTTGTTGTACTCGCGCTTCTGGCCGCTCGCGTCCACCAGCTTGTAGCTGAAGCTGGGGCCGACGTTGTGCAGGTCCTTGTCGGCCTTGCCCTTGGCGCTGCTGCCCAGCCGGCCCTGCAGCGACTCGACCAGATCGACCTTGCGCACATCGGCGCCGCTGGCCGTGCTGTCGCCCATGTTCTCGACGTTGATGACGCGCAGGCCGGTGAACTCCAGCCCCAGCCTGGCCTCGCCATTGACGAGCTGGGTGCTGGCGCCGACCTTGCCCTCCAGCGTGAAGCCGTCGCCCTTGCCGGCGAGCGGCAGGGCGCGCAGCTTCAGGGTGGAGCCGCCATCGTCGAAGCTGCTCTGGTAGATCGCCACGCCGCGGTGCGTGACCGGCTCGTTGACCTTGACCTTGGCCTCACGCACCGCGCCGGTCTCATGGTCGCGGATGACGATGTCGCTGGCGAACAGCTTGGGCATGCCGGTGGCGTAGTACTCGACGATGAACTTCTTCAGCTCGATGTCGAAGGGCAACTCCTGCAGCAGCACGCCGGTGGGCATGCTCAGCACCGCCGTGCCGTTGCGCGCCCCCTCGGGCACCATCAGATTGCCGCGGAAGCTGGGCGTGCGCGCCGACAGGCGGTGCTGCGCCGGCACCTCGGAGATCAGGCCGCTGCCCTCGTAGACGCTCTTGCCCTGCGCCCACATCAGGCCGCGCACCAGCAGGTCGCCGTCGAACAGGCCGCCCAGGCAGACCAGCACGATGGCCGAATGCGCGCACAAGTAGCCGATCTTGTTGGCCGCACCCTTGCGCGCCGCCACCATGATGCCGTTGGCGCGCACCTGGGCGCGCGCCTTCCAGCCCTGCTGGTCGAGGAAGGCCGACACCTGCTTGAGCGCGGCCTCGGGCGCCAGCGGCAGCTCGCCCAGGGCGCGATGCTTGAAGAGCTGCAGCGACTGCTCGCGCACCTGCTCCTTGTAGCTCTTCAGGTCCTGGATGATCTTGGGCGTGTTGCGGGCGATGCACAGGCTGGTGGAGATCACCAGAAAGGCCAGGATCAGCAGGAACCACCAGGCGCCGTAGACGGTGTAGAGGTCCAGCTTGCCGAACACCTCGGACCAGAAGGGCCCGAACTGGTTCACATAGTTGTTGAGCGGCTCGCGCTGCTTCACCACCGTGCCGATCACCGAGGCGATGCAGATCACCGTCAGCAGCGCGATGGCAAAGCGCATCGAGGCCAGCAGGTCCAGCAATTCACGCCCCGCGCCATGGCTGGGGCGGGGCAGGGCGGTGGTCTCAGACGTCTCGGACATGGCGGAATTGTCGCGGCGAGCGGGCGCTCACCCGGTGGCAATGAAAAAAGGCCGGTGCGAACACCGGCCTTTGCTATGCGTCAAAGCTTGTGGCGGGGCCTTGCGGGCACCGCACAGCGCTGGAGTTCAGCGCAGGCCGGCCACGTAATCGGCCACGGCCTTGATTTCGCGGTCGTTCATCTTGGCGGCAATGCCGGTCATCTGGGCACTGTTGGTGCGCAGACCGCTGCGGAAGGCATTCAGCTGGGCTTCGGTGTAGTCGCTGTGCTGGCCGGCCAGACGCGGGTACTGGGCCGGGATGCCGGCGCCGTTGGGGCTGTGGCAGCCGGCGCAGGCCGGGATCTGGCGATCGGCGATGCCGCCGCGGTAGATCTTCTCGCCCAGGGCCACCAGGGCCTTGTCCTTGGCGAAGCCGGGCTTGGCCTGCTTGCTGGCGTAGAAGGCGGCGACGTTCTTCATGTCTTCGGGCGACAGCGTGCCTGCCATGCCCTTCATGATGGGGTTGTTGCGCTTGCCGGACTTGAATTCGTCCAGTTGCTTGGCCAGGTAGTCGGCGTGCTGGCCCTGCAGGATGGGATTGGCCGGGCTGCCGCGCGAACCGTCGGCGGTATGGCAGGCGGCGCACACTTGCGTGGAAGTGGCCTGGCCCTTGGCCAGATCGGGTTTGGCGGCGGCGGCAGGCTCGTTGGCCACCGCTGCGGCGGCGAACATCAGACCGGTCAACAGGATAGCGGCAGTCTTCATGAGTATTTAGGGTTCGGTAAGCGCAACCGGCGGATTTTACAATGGCAAACCAACGAGACCTGGAACTTCATGACTACCAACACCAAGCGCGGCACAAAAAACGATGCCGCAGGCCTGCAAAAGGCCTTGCCTGCCGAGGCGTCGGTGCCTGCTGACGGGGCCGCCGAAACGGCGTCGGACAAGGTGGTGTTGGGCTGGACCCACACCGCCCGCTTCCTCACCACCGCCAGCCAGCTGGTGCATCTGCCGGCCAACGAACTGCCCGAGATCGCCTTCGTGGGGCGCTCGAATGCCGGCAAGTCCACCGCCATCAACACGCTGGCGCAGCAGAAGCGGCTGGCCTTTGCCTCGAAGACGCCGGGGCGCACTCAGCACATCAACCTCTTCGAGGTCGGCCCCAAGGACGCGCCCAACGCGCTCTTCGCCGACCTGCCGGGCTATGGCTATGCGGCGGTGGCGCGCTCGGCCAAGCTGCGCTGGCAGAAGGTGATGGCCGACTATCTGGAGGTGCGCCGCAGCCTCTCCGGCGTGGTGCTGATGGTGGACTCGCGCCTGGGCCTGACCGATCTGGACAAGCAGCTGCTCGAATTTGTGGCGGCGCGCGTGGGCACCGGCGAGATCAAGCTGCTGGTGCTGCTGACCAAGTCCGACAAGCTCAACCGCAAGGAAGCGAACGCGGCGCTGGCCGAGTGCCAGGCCTTCCTGGCCGGCCTGGCCACGGAGGAGTCGGATGTCTCGGTGACGCTGTTCTCGGCGCTGAAGAAGCAGGGCGTGGCGGACGTCGCCCATATCCTCTACGACTGGATGCAGTCCGCCGTGGTGGCGCCCACCATGGGGGAAATTCCGCCCCCGGAGCTGTCGCCGGAGTGACAGGGCTGCCGGGAGGCGGCTCTCGATACTGAGGCTCCACAGGGAGGCCTCGGCCATGATCGAATGCTTTGACCAGGTGCTGCCGCATGGCATCACCCTGTCCTGCCGCGCTTGCGGCCCGGCCGCGGCGCCGCGCCTGATCTTTCTGCATGGCTTTCCCGAGGCCGCCTTCATCTGGGACGAGCTGATGCTGATGCTGGCGGACCGCTACCGCTGCATTGCGCCCAATCTGCGCGGCTACGAGCGCTCCAGCGCGCCGCGCGAGGTCGAGGCCTACCGCGCCAAGCATCTGGTGGCGGATGTCGCGGCCCTGGTGGCCGCCACCGGCGAGGGCCCGCTGACCGCCCTGGTGGCGCATGACTGGGGCGGTGCGGTGGCCTGGAATCTGGCGGTGCAGAAGCCCCAGCAGATGCAGCAGCTGGTGATCATCAACTCACCGCATCCGGGCACCTTCTTGCGCGAGCTGCAGCTCAATCCGGCGCAGCGCCGCGCCAGCGCCTACATGAACATGCTGTGCCGGCCGGATGCCGAGGAGCGCCTGGCCGAGCACGACTTTGCCGGCATGTTCGCCTTCTTCACCGACTTTGCCGAGGGCGGCGCGCCCTGGCTCGACGAGGCCTTGCGTGCGCGCTACCGCGAGCTCTGGTCGCGCGGGCTCACCGGCCCCCTGAACTACTACCGGGCCTCGCCGATGCGGCCGCCCACGCCCGAGGATCCGGGCGCGATGGCGCTGGAGTTCGCGCCCGAGTTCGTCACCGTCAAGCTGCCCACCCTGGTGATCTGGGGCGAGGCCGACCGCGCCCTGCCGCCCAGCATGCTGGAGGGCCTTGCGCATTTCGTGCCGCAGCTGCGGCTCGAGCGCGTGCCGGGCGCGACGCACTGGATCGTGCATGAGCAGCCGGCGCTGATCGCCAAGCTGATCGCCGGGCTGATCCCTCAGGGTCTGCCGATGAAGAGGTAGAGCGCGCTACCGCCCTGCGGCGCGTAGCCCAGGCCCACATAGAGCGGGCCCACCGTGGTGTCGGTGCCCAGGAACAGGCTGCTGGCCCAGCGCAGGCCCTTCAAGCTCATCTGGCGATGGTTGTCCCAGGTGTTGCCCGCCTCCAGCGAGCCGCCCACGAAGAAGCCGCGTGTCAGCACCGGCGTCTCATTGAGCCGCATGTAGTAGCTGGCGCGCCCGAACAGCAGGGCCGCGCCGGTGAGCTGGCCCTGCTTGTAGCCGGACAGTTGCTGGAAGCCGCCCAGGCTGTAGGGCCCTTGCACCGAGCTCTCGGGCTCGCGCGCAGCAAAGCCGCGCAGATGCAGATTGAGCGTGTGGCGGCCCCAGCTTTGCACCCCCGTGGCCTGCAGCTCGGCGCGCGCGAAATTGCCGTTGTTCTCGCCGCGATTGACCTGGTAGCCGTACAGGCCCTCGAAGGTGTAGCGATAGCCGCGCTGCGGGAAATTGGCGAAGTCGAGCTGGTCCACCACGGCCTTCAGGCGCAGCGCGGTCTCGTTGGCATGGCGGTTGAAGTCGACGCCGGGCACGTCGATGGTCAGCAGGCTGGGGCTGAGCCGCCAGGCCTCGTGCAGCAGCCCGATGCGGATCTCGCCCAGGCGGCCCCAGGGCTGGCCGAGGTCGGCGCCGACGCTGGCGCCGCTGCGCTGGAAGCGCGCCAGGCCATGGCCCGTGTCGCGGTCGTAAATGGTGATCTGCCTGCGCTCCAGCTCGCCCCAGCCGGACACGAACCAGTCGTTCGATACCCCCAGCCGCAGGCCCAGCGGATGGTAGAGCTCGGAGTAGAGCCTGGGCGTCTGCCCGAGCGTGAGCTGGTTGCGCCATTCGGTGCCATTGGGGGTGAGCCAGTGGCGGTTGTGCGAGATGCGCAGATTGAAGGAGCTGTCGCCGCTCAGGTCGGTGCTGAGATCGAGGCCGACACGGAAGTAGTTAGGCCCCCAGGACTTGTCTTCCATGCTGAACACCAGGGTGTCGCCGGCCTCGCGCGCCTCGACGTGGTAGTCGACGCGCTCGTAGTCGCCCGAGGAGGCGAGGAAGCGCGTATCGCGCTCGGCCTTGGCGAGGTCGAAGCGTTCGCCGGGCTTGGACTCGAGCTGGTCAGCAAAGCGCTGGGGGTTGGCGATCTCGCTACCCTCCATGCGCACCGCGGCCAGCAGCGGCTTGTCGAGCTGCGCACCGCCGCGCGCCTCGCGCCAGTGCCGGTAGCCGGGCTCGTCGACCGCGAAGGCGCGCAACTCCGGCAGCGCTGCCTCGGCCGCCTGCTCGCCGAGCTTGATGAAGTCGACGCCGCGCTCGAAGTCGCCGGATGTGAGCTTGCCCAGCTGCGGCTTGATCAGCACATCGCCTTCCCACAGGCTGGCCAGACTGCGCTTGACGTTCTGCTCGGTGAGGATGTTGATCATCTGCGCCGTCACGCCCAGCAGCGAGCCGAGCGATTCGCGCCCGCCGATCGGCGTGCCGACGTTGACGGCGATGAGCCGCTCGGCGCCCATGCTGCGGGCGATGTCCACCGGCAGGTTGTTGATCAGGCCACCGTCGCCGAGGATGCGGTCCTCCCATTCCACCGGCGCGAACACGCCCGGCACGCTCATGCTGGAGCGGATCGCCAGCGCCAGGTCGCCCTCGCTGAGCACCTGCTGCTCGCCCGACTCCATGTCGGTGGAAACGGCGCGGAAGGGCGTGGGTAATTCGTCGAAGCGGCGTATCTTGCGCACCGGCAGGGTGAAGCGGCGCAGCAGCGCTTCCAGCCCGCGGCTGGAGAGCGTGCCCTGCGGGGCGCGGAATTCGCCATCGCGCATGCCGAATTCCAGCACCGCCGAGAACTCGAAGTCCTCCTCCTTGCGGCGCTGCGAAAGATCCTGCCGCTCCACCCGGCTGGCGAACACATCGCCCCAGGAGAGCCGGGTCAGCTCGCGCTCCAGCTGCGCGGCGCTCATGCCGCTGGCGTAGAGGCCGCCGATGATGGCGCCCATCGAGGTGCCGGTGATCAGGTCCACCGGGATGCGCTCGCGCTCCAGCACCTTGAGCACGCCCACATGGGCCAGGCCGCGCGCGCCACCGCCCGAGAGCACCAGGCCCAGCTTGGGGCGCGCCGCGCCGGCGGCCGGGGGCAGGTCTTGCCCCCAGGTCAGCGGAGGCAGCAGCAGCAGTGCGGTGAGGAGGTAGCGATGGGCTCGGGTCATGCGGTCTTGGGCGCGGACCCGGGGCGGCTAGGGATGCTCGTCCAGGTCCTGCATCAGCGAAGTCACCGCGCGTTGTACCAGGGATTCTTCCTCCAGCGCGGTGATCAGGCCGTTGGCCAGCAGTTGCTCGATGGCGCCGCGCGTGAGCGAATGGCGCTCGTCGGCGTCCTGGCCGACGAACAGGAAGAACTGGCGGCTTTCGCTGATCCAGGCGATCTGCGCCGTCATCCACTGGCTTTGCAGGAACAGGTGGTACCAGTTGCCGACCTGCAGCTGGTCCATCCAGGCCTCCAGCGCGGCGCGCGCCTTTTCGGCGTCCTGGCCCGAGTAGAGCGCCACCGGCACGGTGGGCAGGTGGCCACGGTCGACGCGCGAATGCGCCCAGTGCGAGGGCAGTTGCGACTCGCGCTCGGTGAGCAGCTGCTGCAGCAACTCTTCGGGGCTGTACTCCTGGCCGGGCTTGGCCGGCCGTGCCGCCACCGCCTCGGCCAGCGCCGGCAGGCCGCGCAGGATGCGGCCGTGTTGTTGCATCAGCTCGGCCAGGATGTCCTGGCGCCTGGACGCATCCATCGCAATCGAGTCCATGCCGCGTTCCAGGCGCGTGATCAGGGCCGGCAGGCTGGCGCGGAACTGCTGGCGCTGCGCCTCGGTCGCGGGCAGCTGCAGGCTGGCCAGCAGCTCGTCCACCAGCTCGATATAGGACTGGGCCTCGGGCGCATCGCGGCCATGCAGCACCATCGCCTGCACGATCACTTCCACCCAGCTGCTGAGCAGGAACTTGCGCAGGCTGGCGGTCAGCGGGGCATCGGCCAATTGCTCCTTGAGCTGCTCGCGCAGCAGCTTGAGCCAGTCGCCGCGCTCCTGCTCGCGCTCCAGCGCCGCCAGGGCCACGGCGCTGCGTTCGCTGCGCTGGTGGGCATGCTGGCGGATCTGCTGATCCACCGCGTTGAGGGCCTGCTGGAATTGCAGCGCGGTGGGCACGGGCGAGGCCACCAGCTGTTGCACCTGCGCGTCCATGAAGCTGAGGAATTCGCGCAGGCGCTCGTCGTTCGGGTTCTCGAAGGCCTGGCCATGGGCCGACACGCGATTCAGCAGCTGCCAGGTGGGATGGTCCTGCCTGCGCAGCAGGCTGCCATCGGTCTGCGCCAGCCGCGCCACCGCCACCTGCAGCCGCGCCAGCAGCTGCTTCACGGCGGGCAGCAGATTCGGGTCGGCCAGGATCTGGCCATACAGGCGCGACAGCAGATCGCCACCGCCCGCGGCGGCCGTCTTGGCACCTGCCGCGGCGCCCAGGCTCTGCGGCCGCGAGTTGTATTCGTCCACGCGGCGCGCCAGGGTGTCCAGCGAGGTCGGTATGGTCTCGGCATGACTGGCGAACTGGCGCTGGCGCAGTTCCGACGCCTTGATGCCGGCGCCATGGCTGGCCACCATATTGATGAGGTCGGCCTCGCGCATTTGCTGGCACAGCGCGCTGTAGATCGCATGCACGCCATTGGCCAAGGGCTGGGCGGCCACGCGCATCAGCGCATAGCGCGCCTCGGGGTCCAGGTCCACGCCCTGCATGGCACGGTTCAGCGCCTGCGCAAACAGCGCCGGGCGCAGCGGGTTGTCGTTCTTCAACGGGCGGGCAATGCCGCGCAGCGCGGCGAAGAAGTTGCCCAGCTGATGCACCTCGGGCCGGCTGCGGTCTTCGATCACCGACACCGCATGCGCAATGGCCACGTCCTGCAGGGCCTGCTTCTCGTCCACCAGGCTGAGGGTGTCCAGGCGCGCCGGGCCGCTGCGCTGCAGCGGGTCCTTGCCCTCGCGGGCCGCCGCCAGCAAGGGGCGCAGCGAGGACTCAAAGTCGTTGACGAAGCGCGGGCGCTCGCGCAGCCAGCCGGCAAACAGCTGATGGTGCTGGGGCTTGTCCTTCAGCTCGTCGTGCGTCTCGTTCAGCACGGCAAGGCTCAGCGCCGGCACCCGGGCGACGACCTCGTCGACGAGTGACTGAAGCGTGGGTGCGTTGGGCATGATGTTCATGGGCGTTTGCCGCCATTATCGGCGGCGCCAAGCATGAAAAAGGGGGCCGCTGTTGCGGCCCCCTTTGTTTGAGCGTGACGGATCACGCGTCAAAAGTCTCGGTTTCCCGAGATTACATGTCCATGCCCATGCCACCCATGCCGCCCATGCCACCAGGCATGCCGCCGGCCGGAGCTTCGTCCTTGGGGGACTCGGCCACCATGCACTCGGTGGTCAGCATCAGCGAAGCGACCGAAGCAGCGTTCTGCAGCGCGGTGCGGGTCACCTTGGTCGGGTCCAGGATGCCCATTTCGATCATGTCGCCATAGGTGTCGTTGGCGGCATTGAAGCCGTAGTTGCCCTTGCCGGCCAGCACGGCGTTCACGACGACGGAGGCTTCGCCACCGGCGTTGTAGACGATCTCGCGCAGCGGGGCTTCGATGGCCTTCAGCACCAGCTTGATGCCGGCGTCTTGATCGGCGTTGTCGCCCTTGATCTCGCCAGCAGCTTGCTTGGCGCGCAGCAGGGCCACGCCACCACCAGCCACGATGCCTTCTTCAACGGCAGCGCGGGTGGCGTGCAGCGCGTCTTCCACGCGTGCCTTCTTTTCCTTCATTTCGACTTCGGTGGCAGCGCCGACCTTGATCACGGCAACACCGCCGGCCAGCTTGGCCACGCGCTCTTGCAGCTTTTCACGGTCGTAGTCGCTGGTCGCTTCTTCGATCTGGATGCGCACTTGCTTGACGCGGGCTTCGATGTCGGCAGCAGCACCGGCGCCATCGATGATGGTGGTGTTTTCCTTGCCCACTTCGACACGCTTGGCTTGGCCCAGATCGGCCAGCGTGACCTTCTCCAGGGTCAGGCCGACTTCTTCGGCGATGACCTTGCCGCCGGTCAGGATGGCGATGTCTTCCAGCATGGCCTTGCGGCGGTCACCGAAGCCAGGCGCCTTGACGGCGACAACCTTCAGGATGCCGCGGATGGTGTTGACCACCAGGGTCGCCAGGGCTTCGCCTTCGACTTCTTCAGCGATGATCAGCAGCGGACGGCCGGCCTTGGCCACTTGCTCCAGCGTGGGCAGCAGGTCGCGGATGTTCGAGATCTTCTTGTCGAACAGCAGGACGAAGGGGTTGTCCAGCAGCGCGGCTTGCTTCTCGGGGTTGTTGATGAAGTAGGGCGACAGGTAGCCGCGGTCGAATTGCATGCCTTCGACCACGTCCAGCTCGTTGTTCAGGCTCTTGCCGTCTTCAACGGTGATCACGCCTTCCTTGCCCACCTTGTCCATCGCCGAGGCGATGATCTGGCCGACGTCGGCATCGCTGTTGGCGGAGATGGTGCCAACCTGAGCGATTTCCTTGGAGGTGGTGGTGGCCTTGGAGGCCGCCTTCAGCTGGGCGACCAGGGCGGTCACAGCCTTGTCGATGCCGCGCTTCAGGTCCATCGGGTTCATGCCGGCGGCCACGTACTTCATGCCTTCGCGCACGATGGCCTGGGCCAGCACGGTGGCGGTGGTGGTGCCGTCACCGGCGTTGTCAGAGGTCTTGGAAGCGACTTCCTTGACCATCTGCGCGCCCATGTTCTGGAGCTTGTCCTTCAGCTCGATTTCCTTGGCCACGGACACGCCGTCCTTGGTCACGGTGGGGGCGCCGAACGAGCGCTCCAGCACCACGTTGCGGCCCTTGGGGCCCAGGGTCACCTTGACCGCGTTGGCCAGGATGTTCACGCCTTCAACCATGCGGGCACGGGCCTCGCCGCCAAAGATCACGTCTTTTGCTGCCATGTGTATTTCTCCGGATTCTTAATTGGGGTCAGATCTTGCGGGTCGCAGAAGGCTTACTTCTGCACCACGGCAAACAGATCTTCTTCGCGCATCACCAGCAGTTCGTCGCCGTCGACCTTGACGGCCTGGCCCGAATACTTGCCGAACAGCACGCGGTCGCCCACGGCCACGTTCAGGGCAATGAAGTCGCCCTTGTCATTGCGCTTGCCAGGACCCACGGCCAGCACTTCGCCCTGATCGGGCTTCTCGGCGGCGGCGTCGGGGATGACGATGCCCGAAGCGGTCTTGGTTTCTTGTTCCAGGCGCTTAACGATCACGCGATCGTGCAGAGGACGCAGTTTCATCACATCTCCTTCAGAGTGTCTTGGTGCTTGAATGGCAGGTGCTGCGTCAAGGTGAGCAACACCTTTTCACATGCTTGAGCCCCGCAAACCAGGGTTCCCGGGGCTGTTAGCACTCGGTGTGTATGAGTGCTAGCAGGAGGATTATATGGGTGCTTGCGCGGCTTTCAAGAGCCCGGGGTGGCGGGAGGCTAGGATCGCCATTTCGGCGCGGTGCCTTCCTTCCACCCCTGATATATGAGCTACCCCACCATCGACAGCGCTGCAGCATTGCAGGATTGGTTCCGCCGCAGTGGCGTGACCGGTCCGCTGGACGCCTGTGTGGGGCCCTTGCCGGGCACGGGCATTTCGCTGGCGCGCTGGTCGCGCCGGCAGCCGGATACCAGCGTGCAGGCGGTCTCGCCCCACCCGGGCTGCTACCGGATCGCCGTCATGCTCGAGCCGCTGGAGTCGCAGATCTGGACCGGCGAGCGGCCCATCTGGGGCGGCGTCATCGGCGCCAACCGATTTCGCATCTGCGCGCCTGGGGCGCCCAGCAGTTGGCGGCAGCTGAGTGGCTGCGACATCGTCAATCTCTTTGTTCCGGTCCACACCGTCGACCGGCTGCGCCAGGAAGCGGGCTTGCCGGAAGGTTACGGCCTGAGCAGCACCGCCTATGTGTCGGATCGGCAGGTACTGGACCTGGTCTGGAAGATGCTCGACGCCGAAATGTCCGCGGGAGCGCTGGCGCCCCGCTATTGCGACGGCGTCGCGACTGCGCTGCTGTGCTATCTGCTCGAGCGGCATGCCGGTGCCGGCGCCGCTGGGGCGGGCAGAAACGGTTTGAGCGGCGCCAGGCTGCGGCGCGTGCTGGCCCTCATCGCCGACAACGTGAGCCGCGAGATCCCCATAGCGGAGATGGCCGCGCTGTGCGCGATGAGCGAGTCGCACTTCTCACGCGAATTTCATGCGGCCGCCGGGCTGCCGCCGCATCAGTACGCGCTGAAGCTGCGCTTGGAGCGCGCCTGCGAGGCGCTGACCCGCAGCGGCGACCGCATGGTCGACATCGCCTTGGATCTGGGATTCAGCAACGCCAGCCATTTCTCGCGCGCCTTTGCGCGGCGCTATGGCATGCCGCCGGCGCGCTACCGGCAGTTGCATCGAGCGCAAGGCTGAGCTTGGGGCTTTCCCTTGCTGCCGGCGCTCCGGCAGCAGGCTTGTGCAAGTCGCGCAGGATTTGAGGCGCGCCGCCGCCGGCCCACTACCAGAATCGCGCCGCAAGCGCAGCACGCCAGGGTGGGAGGTCTACAGGCCTTGCCTTTCCCGGCCGCACGCTGTCACTCGACCCGTGTGACCCTGCCACGCCCCGGCCATGTCCGGCGCTGCCCCCCATCCATGACGAGCCAAACTATGCCCAAAATCCGCCCGATTGTTCGCGCCCTTGCCATGGCCTGCGCGGGCAGCCTCAGCCTGCCCCTGCTCGCGCAGGGCGAGGCACAGACCCTGGAACGCGTCGAAGTGACGGGCTCGCGCATCAAGCGCCTGGAGGCCGAGACGGCCTCCGCGATCCAGGTCATCAGCCGCGACGACATCGCCCGCTCGGGCGCGCTCTCGGTGTCCGACGTGCTGCGCGACATCCCGGCCGGCAACACCGGCGGCATCGCGACCGACGGCCCGGTGGACGCCACGTTTGGCAGCGCCGGCATCTCGCTGCGCGGCCTGGGCGTCGGCTCCACGCTGGTGCTGATCAACGGCCGCCGCGTCGCACCCTTCGGTTTCGGCACCGCCTCCTTCGTCGATACCAACTCGATTCCCGTCGATGCGGTCGAGCGCATCGAAACGCTGCTGGATGGGGCCTCCGCGATCTATGGCGCCGACGCGATCGGCGGCGTGGTCAACATCATCTTGCGCAAGGGCTTCGAGGGCCTGGTGGGCAGTGCCGGCTATGGACGGTCGAGCCGCAGCGATGGCGCCAGCAACAACGCCTCGCTGACCTACGGGCAGGGCGCCCTGCAGCAGGATGGCTACAACGTCTTCCTCACACTCTCGCACCGTGCGCAGGATCCGGTGCGCGCCGCGGACCGCGAGCGCACCAGGGATGCCGACTTCCGCCGCTTCGACCTGTCCGATCGGCGCTCCAGCTACTACCGCAATGTCTACCGGTTGACGCCCAGTTCGGGCTACTACAACAGCAGCGCCGCCAACTTCATCGGCCCGCTCACCGGCCTGGACGCGCCTTGCGTGCCGGCCAGCAACACGACGGCGACGCTCAATGGCCGCTGCCTGAACGACAACACCGCGGCGGTCAATCTGGTGGCCGGCTGGCAGACCGACAGCGTCTATGGCGCGGGCGTGCTGGCCCTGCCCGCGGGCTTCGAGCTGTTCGCCGATGCCGCCCTGACGCGCAGCCGCTACAACACCCGCAGCTTCAGCTACGGCACCGACTCCTATGGCTACTACACCTACAACCAGGTGGACAAGCTCGGCCAGTATGGCAACGCGCCGGGCGCGCAAGTGTCCTACCTGATCCTCCCGGCCGGGCATCCGCAGAACCCCCTGAGCAATGCCGAGGTGGGCGTGCGCTATCTGTTCAACGACGTCGCCAGCACCATGGACAGCGCAACGCTGAACCAGCGCTATACCGTTGGCGTGCGTGGCGAGCTGGCCGGTTGGGATCTGGAATCGGCGCTGATGCTCTCGCGCGCCCGGACCGACACCGGGCTGCGCGGCTTTTTGCAGGATGCCGTCTTCCTCAACGAGGTGCTGGACGCCAACGGCAAGGTGCGCCCCGGCTTCATCCTCGGCAACGCCGCGGCCAATGACCCCGGGCTGATGGCGCGCCTGTACCCGCAGATGCGCAGCACCGGCAGGACCGCCACCGATTCGCTCGACATCCGCGCCAGTCGCGAGCTCTGGGCCTTGCCCGGGGGCAAGCTGGGGGTCTCGGTCGGCGCGGAGTACCGGCGCGAGAAGGTCGAATCCGTGCCCGATGAACTGCTCTCGTCCGGCGCGATCTCGCTGTGGAATGTCCAGGGGGCGGCGGGCTCGCGCCGCGTCACCGCCGTCTATGCCGAGGCGGCCGCGCCGCTGCTGAAGGGCCTGGAGCTCTCGCTGGCTACGCGCATGGACGACAACAGCGACTTCGGCCGCTCCAACACGCCCAAGCTGGGCATCAAGTGGCAGGCGCTGCCGCAGCTGCTGCTGCGCGGCACCCATGCCGAGGGCTTCCGCGCGCCCACCCTGCCCGAGCAGCACATGGGCACGCAGACCTACTACGTCAAGGTGCAGGACCCCAAGCTCTGCGCCACGTTTGACACCAATAACCCCAACTGCGATCGCTATGTGGTCGGTGTCTACGGCAATGCGGGCGACCTGCGCGCCGAAACCTCGACCAGCCGTTCGCTGGGCTTCGTGTTTCAGCCCAGCCGCGATGTCAGCCTGGCGGTCGATGCCTATGACATCAAGCGCAAGGGCGAGGTGGCGTCCATGAGCACCAGCTACCTGCTGGCGCATGAGAACGAGTTTCCGGGCAAGGTCGTGCGCGGCGCGGCGTCCGGCCAGATCGACCAGATCTTCCTGACGGCGACCAATCTGGCCGAAACCCATGTGCGTGGCGTCGACATCGACGCTCGCCTGCAGTTCGACATGCCAGACGCGCTCGGCCGCGTCACGCTGAACGGCACCTACAACAAGCTGTCCAGGTACGAGCAGGCCAATGCGCCCGGCGCCGAGCTGAGCGACACGGCCGGCTACTACCTCAAGCCCAAGGAGCGCATGCACTTCGGGCTGGGCTGGAGCCGCGGCCCCTGGCAGGCCCATGTCAGCTGGAATTACAGCGGCGCCTACGCGCAGGCCGCCGATGCCACCGTGAGCTGCGGCTATGCCAGCCAGACCGTGCCGCATCCCGAGTACTGCCGCATCAAGGCCTGGCTGACCGCCGATGCCTATCTGGCCTACCGCGGCTTCAAGGATCTGGAGCTGAGCCTCTCGGTGCGCAATATTGATGACCAGGCCGCGCCCTTCGACGCCGACCGCATCGCCTATCTGCAGGGCTTCAACCCGGCCTATCACAACCAGCTCGGCCGCTACTTCCAGCTCGGCGCGAAGTACAAGTTCTGGTGAGCATGGTGAGCAGTGCATCCGTCTACCGGGCGCGGCTCGCGTGCCTGCGCGCTCATCTGCAGGCGCGCGGCCTGGCCGCGCTGTGGATCCCGTCGTCCGACCCGCACCAGTCGGAATACCTGCCCGAGCGATGGCGTGGCCGGGCCTGGGCCAGCGGGTTCACCGGCTCGGTCGGTCATCTGCTGGTGGCCATGGAGCGTGCCGCCTTGCTGGTCGATGGCCGCTATGCGTTGCAGGCCGGCGCCGAGCTTGCCGGCACGGGCATCGAGCTCGTGCCGACCGCGAACCCGCGCGCCACCGATGCCGCGGCGCTGGACTGGTTGCTGGCGCAGCTTCCCGCCGGCGCCGCGGTCGCCGTCGACGGCGAGGTGCTGGCGCTGGCAGCGGCGCGGCAGCTGTGGCAGGGGCTTGCCAAGGCGGGCATGACGCTGCACTGGCAGCAGGACCTGCTGGACGCGGTGTGGGCCGAGCGGCCGGCGCTGCCGTGCACGCCGCTGCATGAGCACCCACTGCCCGAAGCCGGCGCCGCGCGCGCCGACAAGCTCGCGGCGCTGCGGCAACGCATGGCCGCGCTGGGTGCGCACTGCCACCTGAGCTCCGCGCTGGACGAGATTGCCTGGCTGCTCAATCTGCGCGGCGCCGACGTGCCCTTCAATCCGGTGTTTCTTGCGCACCTGCTGGTCGACGCCGATGGCTGCAGGCTCTTCGTGGGGCCGCAGCGCCTGCCGGCGGCGCTGCGCGGGCAGCTGGCGAGCGAGGGCATCGAACTGCAGGACTACGCGGCCATCGGTGGCGCGCTGGCCGCGCTGGCGCCGGGTACGCAGCTGCTGCTGGACCCGGCGCGTGTCAGCCTGGCCCTGATCGAGCGGCTGAGCGCGGGGGTGCAACAGCTTCACGCTACGAATCCGCTGCAGCTGATGAAGAGCCCGCGCGAGCCCGCGCAGTCCGAGCAGTTGCGCGCCGCCATGGTGCAGGACGGCGTGGCGCTTTGCGAGTTCTATGCCGAGCTGGGCCCGGCGCTGGCCGCCGGCGCTGTCAGCGAACTGGATCTCCATGCCCGCGTCAGCGCATGCCGGGCGCGCCGTCCGGGCTTTCGGGGGCCGAGCTTTGACACCATCGCCGGCTTCGGCCCGCATGCGGCCATGCCGCATTACGTGCCGACGCCGGCCCAGGCCCTGCCGCTGACGGGGCGCGGCCTGTTGCTGATCGACTCCGGTGGGCATTACCTCGGCGGCACCACCGACATCACGCGCGTCTGGCCGCTGGGCGGCCCGCCAAGCCCAGCGCAGCGACGCGACTACACGCTGGTGCTGAAGGGCATGATTGCGCTGTCGCGGGTACGCTTTCCGCGCGGCACCCTGGCACCCATGCTGGATGCCGTGGCGCGCCTGCCCCTGTGGGCCGAGGGCCTGGACTATGGCCATGGCACGGGCCATGGCGTGGGCCATTACCTCAACGTCCACGAGGGCCCGCAGCTGTTCTCGCAGGCGCTGCCGCAGCCCGAGACGGCCTTGCTGCCCGGCATGGTGATCAGCGTCGAACCCGGGCTCTATCGCCAGGGCCAGTGGGGCATCCGGCTCGAAAACCTGGTGCTGTGCGTGCCGGCCGGCAGCACCGAGTTCGGCGAGTTCCTCGCCTTCGAAACGCTCAGCCTGTGCCCCTTCGATACGCAGTGCCTGGAGCCCTCGCTGCTGCATGCCGACGAGCTTGCCTGGCTGGACAACTACCATGCCACCGTGCGGCGGCGGCTCGGCCCGCTGCTCGAGGGCGCCGCGCTGGCATGGCTGCACGCGCATACGGAGCCTGTCAAACGATGACCCTCAGTAGCTTTCGCAAGCTGGCCGCCGCGCTCTGTGCGCTCACCCTGGCCGGCTGTGCCGGCATGGAGAACTCCGGCGCGCATGACAGCATGAGCGCCGAATGCCCGGTGGGCATGCATTACGCCGCCTTCGGCATGCCCGGCACGCCGCTGGCGCAGCTGCGCGCCATGGCATCCGCGCGCCTGGCGGTGCTTGGGCTGGAAGCGGCCTGGCAGGCGCCCGAGGGCGAGGCCTTCGATGATGGCGCCGAGGATCGCGAGCGCCTGCGCGGCCTGCTGGCGGTGGTGCTGCCGGCCTATGAGCGCTACCCGCCCGCGCTGCTGGCGCGCATCCAGCTGCGGCGGCTGGAGTTCGTCAAGAACCTGCGCGTCGGCGAGCAGCTGCGCCGCGCCATGCCGGCGGCGCAGCGCGACAGCGTGGCCTATGCCGACATCGGCGGGCCGCTGGGCGCTTGCGCGGCCGGCATCGAGGCGCGCGTGCATCACGAGCTTTACCATTTGATCGAGGCGCGGCTGTTCAAGGACTATTACTACCGCGATCCGCAATGGCTGGCGCTCAACCCGGCCGGCATCCGTTACGGCGCGGGCGGGAGCACCGCCTATGGCAAGGCGTTCTCCAACCTCGGACATCCGCAGGCCGGCATGGTCAGCGCCTATGCGCTCTACGGCCCCGAGGAGGACAAGGCCGAGGTGTTCGGCTGGATGATGACACCCGGCTATGCCTCGCGGCTACGGCGCTGGGCCGAGCAGGACCCGGCGCTGGCCGCCAAGCGCCAGTTCATGGGCGCGCTGCTGGCGCAACTCAGCGCCGGCGCGCTGGGCCCGGCCGATCTCGACTGGCTCGCTGCCAGGACGCAGCCCTGAAGCAGCCCCGCAGCCGGGCGCTTCAGGCCAGCAATTGATCCGAGGCCAGATAGCGCTGCCGGAAGGCCTCGAAGGGCTCGTGCTCGGCACGCTCCAGCGCCTGCTGCTCGGCGCGCGAGGCCTCGGCCACGCGCGCATAGTCGGCCAGGCGTTGCTGGCTGATGGGCAGGGCCAGCAGGCCGGCCTTGATGTGCAGCGAGTGCTCGCGCACAAAGCTCACATGCGAGCACTCATGCTCGCTGCGGATGTTTTGCAGCACGCGCGCCGAGGGCAGGCTGTCGAAGTCGCTGAAGCTGGCGCGGGCGCGGTCGAGCGCGCCGCGGTAGGCCTCGCCGCCCAGGGCCTGGTCGAGCTTGGCGGCGATGGGGCCGAAGGCCTCCAGCAGTTCCTGGCCCCAGGCCTGCACCGTGATGCGCTCGCCGCCGCGCTCCAGCGCCTGGCCGGGTTCGCGGCCGGCATGGGCCACGCGCTGCTGGTTGCGGGCCAGCGCGGCGATCTCCGCGGGGGTGTCGGGCGGGCTGTCGGCCAGCAGGCAGTGCAAGAGGAAGATGTCGATGAAGCGCATGGTGTCGGCATTGATGCCGACCGGCTCGAAGGGGTCGAGGTCCATGCAGCGCACTTCCACATACTCGACGCCGCGCTCGCGCAGCGCATGCAGGGGGCGCTCGCCGCTCTGGATGACGCGCTTGGGGCGGATGGTGCCGTAGAACTCGTTCTCGATCTGCAGCAGGCTGGTGGAGAGCTGGTTGTACTCGCCACCCGGGTTGCGCACGCCGATCGCCTCGTAGGCCGGATAGGCCTGGGTCAGCGCGCCCTGCAGCGAGTGCGCATAGCCCTCCAGGCTGTTGTAGCTGACGGCCAGCTGCGATTGCGCGTCGCTCTGGTAGCCCAGCCGGCCCATGCGCAGTGAGGTGGCATGGGGCTGGTAGAGCGTGCCCGCGCCCATTTCCTGCAGCTCGTGCGGCCGGCCCTCGACAAAGCTCGAACACAGCGCCGGCGAGGCGCCGAACAGCACCAGCAGCAGGAAGCTGTGGCGGCGGAAGTTGCGGATCAGGTCGAAATACTGCTCGCTCGAGATGCCCGGCATCGACCAGTTGTAATGGATGCCCGAGATCGTCTGCATGCGCCGGCCGTAGCGATGGCCCAGGCCCATGCGGTAGACGCTCTTGGCGCGGCCGATATTGGAGGAGCCGTAGTTGCCGATCGGGATGGTCTCGTCGGCCGGCAGGTAGCAGGGCATGCTGGACGCCCACATCATCTCGCCGCCCAGGCTGTGCACCACCGCCTGGTGGATCTCGGTCAGCTCGGCCAGGCATTGCTCGGCCGAGGCATGCACGCCGGTGATCAGCTCCAGCTGCGATTCGCTGAAGTCGGTGGTGATGTGCGGGTGCTTGAGCGCAGAGCCCAGCGCCGCGGGGTGCGGGGTCAGGGCCAGCGAGCCGTCCGCATTGGCACGCAGGCTTTCCTTCTCCACGCCGCGACGCATGGCTTGCAGTCGGTCGGGGTCTAGCGCTTCCAGGCGCTGCAGCCAATTGTTCACTCGGTGCTCCTCGGGCAGGTCTCGTTGTTCTGGGCGAGCAAGTTAACAGATGTGCATGAACTCCGCTTGCCACAGGTTAGTGGCTTCTGTGTTAGCGCAATTCGAGCTTACGGCGGGTGCGCCGCAACTGCTGGTCGGAGCTGAAGCCGGCCTCCAGCGCCGCCTGCTGCAGCGAGGCGCCGCGCGCCTGGGCGCGCCGGGCGCGTTCCATGCGGATCGCCTGCAGATAGGCCAGCGGCGTGGTGTGGGTGTGGGCCGCGAACAGCCGGTTCAGGTGGCGCGGGGTCACATGGGCCACCTCGGCCATGCGCTCCAGGCTCCAGTCGCGCGCCGGATCGGCGCAGACGGCGTCCTGGGTGCGGTGCAGGGCCGGGTGCAGATGGTTGCGGTGCGCCAGCAGCGGCGAGAGCTCGGGGTCCTGCGGGCTGCGGCGCAAATAGACCACCATGGTCTGGGCCACCGCGGCACCGATGGCGTCGCCGCAATGCTGGGCGATCAGGTGCAGGCAGAGGTCGATGCCGGCGGTGATGCCGGCGCTGCAGGCCACCTGGCCGTCGATCACGAAGACGCGGTTGTCCACCACCTCGCTGCGCGGCGCCTGGCGGCGCAGCTCGTCCAGCAGCTCGTGATGGGTGGTGCAGCGGCGCCCCTCCAGCAGCCCCGCACGCGCCGCCAGCAGGGCGCCCGAGCAGATGCTCAGCAGCCGGCCCGCGGGGCGGCTCAGCAAGGCCTGGCCGCGCGCATGCAGCCAGTTCTGGGTGCGCAGCTGGTCGGCCAGCTCGGCGCTGCCGGGGGGCGCTTCGCCGGGCTGGGCATGGCGGCAGCCCACCAGCATCAGCCAGGCATCGGGCGGCAGCGTGTCGGGCAGGGGCTCCAGGCCGCCCAGCTGCAGGCCCACCGAGCTGCTGCAGCTCGGCTGCGCCGCGACAAAGCGCAGCCGGAAGGCGGGCGCCTCGCCGCGCCGCTGCAGGGCCTGGTTGGCGAGCCGGAAGGCTTCCGCCGGCCCGGCCAGGTCCAGCAGCAGCGAGCGCGGCTCGACCAGCATCACGACATCAATTTGAGACATGGCCCGAGTATCGCCCCAAGGGCGCGCTCACAGCCTTGCGGTGGCGGCCCGATCAAGCGCCTGCTCGACCGTGCAGACCTGCGCGAAACGGTCCTGCAGCACGGTCTCGGTGCGCAGCTTGAGTTCGGCGGGCGAGAGTGTGACACCGCTGGCGTGGCGCATGGCAAAGGTCAGCGTGGCCTCGGTCACGTAGTCCACCAGCCAGCCTTCGTCGCTGGCGTTGCGGGTGGTGGTCTCGCAGCATTGCTCGGTGCGAATGCCGCTGACGATGAGGCGCTGGATGCCCTGCTGGCGCAGCCAGATGCCCAGGCCGGTGCCGGCCAGGGCGCTGTGGCGCTGCTTCACGACCTCGAAGGCGGGCACATAGTCGCGCAGGCCGGCCAGCGGACGCACCTGGCCCGACACCTTCGAGAAGGGGTTGTCCGGCGTTTCCGGGCCCTCGCTGTGGAACACCCGCACGATGGGCAGGCCGAGCTGCTCGGCGCCCGCGATCAGCGCATTGCTGCGGGCGAGGAAGTCGGGCAGGTCCTGCTCGCTCCAGTAGGGGCGCAGGCGGAAGGATTCCTGGACGTCGATGACGAGCAATGCGGTTTTCATGGCGTGGGCCTCGGTTCGTGTTGAAGAGGCCTCCACTGTGCCCGGCGCGGGCCGTGCCGTCGCGCCGCTTGCGGACCGGCATCGATCAAATCAGGACATCACTCCCGGGTCTTCAGCCCGAGCGCCTTCCAGCCCTCGATGCCGAGCTTGTCGAGGGTCTCGAGGTTGGCCTCGTAGATCGCGTCGGTGTCGGCCATGGTGGCGACGGCGCGCTCGATGCTGCTCTCGCGCAAGAGGTGCAGGGTCGGGTAGGGCGAGCGGTTGCTGTAGTTGCTGATGTCCTCGGGCGCGGTGCCGGCGAACTGGTAGTCGGGATGGAAGCTGGCGATCTGCAGTTCGCCGTCCAGCTCCAGGTCTTCCACCAGCGCGTCCGCGGCACCCAGGAAGTCGTTGAAGTCCAGGAAGTCGGTCAGCACCTTGGGGTGGATCAGCAGCGTGGTCTCGATCTCGTCCGGATCGGCGCGGCGCAGCGCCAGCAGTTCGCGCGCCAGCTCCTTGAGCAGCTCTTCGGGCGTGGCCGCCTCGCTCACCACATAGCGCAGCCGCTGGTTGACATGCACGCTCTTGGCGAAGGGGCAGAGGTTGAGGCCGATCACGGCCTTCTCCAGCCAGTACTGGGTCTCTTGCTGGATGGTCTGGAGTTCGTCTGGGGTCATGTCTTGCTGCGGCCTTGCAGGGCCGAGGTGTTGGCCAGCCCTTGCAGGGCCTGGTGTGCGGCATCGAAGGCCTGGGCGAGGATGCTGGCCTTCCAACCCTCCTCGTCGACATAGAAGGCGTCGCGGATCTGGCGCTTGATGGCCTGCGCCTGGGCCGGCGCGGCCTCCGGATGGGCCTCCAGCCAATGATCGGCGCGCAGCGCCAAGATCATCGCCTCCAGCGGCAGGGTGCCGTATTCCAGCGCGATGCCGGTGTAGCTGGCCTGCGGGCATTCCTCGAGGGCGGCATTCCACATCAGACCCTGCAGCGGCGCCGAACTGGAGCTGCCCTCGGTGATGGCGGTGACCTCGGGGCCCCACCAGGCGCGCGCGCGCGCCAAGGCGGCCGGGTCGTCGTGGCCAGCAAAGATGCGCTCGCCATGGCCGCTGGGGCCCAGGCCGGTGTGCAGATCGATCCAGGCCAGGCGCGCGCAGCGCTGGCCATGGGCCTGCAGCACATGGCGCAGGGTCTGGTGGCTCCAGGTGGGCGCGCGGCCGCCATAGAACAGGCCCAGCTCATGCGCGTACTGGCCGCCGGTGATGGCGGCCTGCAGGGCGCGCTCGCCGTGGCGCTCGGCATAGGCCCTCAGATGGCGCTCGTCCTCGGCGGTGGGCGGCCAATGCGGCGGCACCAGGAAGCCGGCCAGCTCGTCATAGCCGGGGTTGGCCGGCAGGGGGGCGTGGAAATCGTGGAAATTGCGGTTCAGGTCCACGCCCTCCTGGGTGACGCGGCGCCACCAGGAGAAGCCATGCGGGTTGAGCGCGTGGATGTAGAGCACCGCCAGGCCGCTGGCCGCCACCGCGGCGCGCCAGCCATCATCCTGCAGCAGGGCCACTTGCACGCCGGAGCCGCAAAAGCCCTCCACGCCATGGCAGGCGCTGCTGATGATCAACAGGCCGGCTGCGTCGGCCGGGCCCTGCAGCACCACGTCCATCGCCAGGCGTTCGCCATCGCGGCCCAGCAGGGGGTGCAGATGGGCCTCGTTGTCGAGCCCCGCGGCGTCGACGGCGGCCAGGAACTTGTCGCGCGCCTCGGCGTAGCTCTGCGCGAAGCACGAGGAAGAAGAGCGGGCGGCGGCGCTCATGGCCTCGGGCTGTTGAGCCAGGCCTCGGCCATGCGCACCCACAGGCTGCCGCCCAGCGGGATCAGCTCGTCATTGAAGTCGTAGCTGGGGTTGTGCAGCATGCAGGGGCCCAGGCCATGGCCGCCGATGCGGTGCTTGCCGTCGCCGTTGCCGATCAGGAAATAGCAGCCGGGCTTTTCCAGCAGGTAGTAGCTGAAGTCCTCGGCGCCCATGGTGGGCTCGAACTCCTGCACATTCTCAGCGCCCACAAGATCTTCCAGCACGCCGCGGGCGAAGGCGGTTTCCTTGGGGTGGTTGATGGTGGGCGGGTAGTTGCGCTTGAACTCGAACTCCACCTGGGTCTCGAAGGCCTCGCCGATGGCGCGCGCCACCTGCTGCATGCGCTGCTCGATCAGGTCCAGCACCTCCAGCGTGAAGGTGCGCACCGTGCCCTGGATCTCGCAGCTGTCGGGGATCACATTTGTGGCCTCGCCGGCATGGATCATGGTCACCGAGATCACGCCCGCATCGATGGGCCGCTTGTTGCGCGTGATGATGGTCTGGAAGCCCTGCACCATCTGGCAGGCCACCGGCACCGGGTCCACGCCCAGGTGCGGCATCGCGCCATGGCCGCCCTTGCCGCGGATGGTGATCTTGAACTCGTTGCTGGAGGCGAACACCGGGCCCGACTTGATGGCGAACTGGCCGGCCGCCATGCCCGGCCAGTTGTGCGCGCCGAACATGGCCTCCATCGGGAACTTCTCAAACAGGCCGTCCTTGATCATCTCGCGCGCACCGCCGCCGCCTTCCTCGGCGGGCTGGAACACCAGGTAGACGGTGCCGTCGAAGTTGCGGTGGCTGGCCAGGTGCTTGGCGGCGGCCAGCAGCATCGCGGTATGGCCGTCATGGCCGCAGGCGTGCATCTTGCCGTGGTAGACGCTGGCATGCTCGAACTGGTTGTGCTCGGTCATGGGCAGGGCGTCGATGTCGGCGCGCAGGCCCACGGCGCGTGTGCTCGTGCCGTTCTTGACGATGCCCACCACGCCGGTCTTGCCCAGGCCGCGATGCACCGGGATGCCCCACGCGGTGAGCGTGTTGGCGATCAGGTCCGAGGTGCGCTCTTCCTTGAAGCAGAGTTCGGGATGGGCATGGATGTCTCGTCGCAGTTTGACGATGGCCGGCGCGTCAGCCAGGATGGGGTCGATGAGCTTCATGGCGGGCACTCCAAATGGGTCGGCGCGCCAGCCATGCTTGCATGGGCTGGGCGCGCCTGGTGCGAACGAGTTTACCGCTCAGCGCTTGACCTTGCCGTCGCCGGTGAGCATGGAGAGCTCGACGAAATTCGAGGCCACATGCTTGCCCGGCGCGAACTTCAGCGTGAAGCCGCCCGGGTTGTAATTTTGCAGGCCCTCCAGCGCCGCCACCAGGCTGTCGCGGCTCAGCCGGCCCATGCGGCGCAGGCCCTCGCACATCACCTTCGCGGCCAGGTAGCCCTCCATGCCGGTGTAGTTGGGGCGCAGGCCGCCGCCGGCGCGCTGCACCGCGGCCTGGTACTCGGCCACCAGGCCGGTGGCCGGGCCGAAGGGGTAGGGCACGACCTGGCTCACCACCACGCCGGCGGCGTCCTTGCCCAGCTCATCCGAGAGCGCTTGGGTGCCGACGAAGGAGACGTTGTAGAACAGGCCGCCGAAGCCGGCCCTGCGGGCCTCGCGGATGAAGGCGGCGCAGCTCTTGTAGGCGCTCACCAGCACGATGGCCTCGGGCTCGGTGGCGGCCAGCTCGCGCGCTGCCTTGGCCACGTCCACGCTGTTGCGTTCCACCGTGGCGATGCCCACCGGCAACAAGGCATGACCCTTGAGCGCACGCTGCACCCCCTCCAGCCCGGCGCGGCCATAGGCGTCGTTCTGGTGGAACACCGCCAGCTTGTTCATGCCCAGCTGGATGAACTGCCTGACGATCAGCGCGGTCTCGTCGAAGTAGGAGGCGCGCAAATGGAACACCCAGCGGCTGGCCGGCTCGCGCAGGGCCTCGGCGCCGGAGAGCGGGGCGAAGAACGGGATCTTGTGCTGGTTCACCAGCGGCAGGGCCGCCAGCGCGGTGGGCGTGCCCACATAGCCGAACAGCGCAAACACCTCCTCCTCGATGAACTTCTCGGTATTGGCCTTGCAGCGCTCGGGCTCGTAGCCATCGTCCAGGGTCTTGAGCTCGACGGCCATGCCGTTGATGCCGCCCGCCGCGTTGATGGCGTCGAACTGCAGCCTGGCGCCGGCCTGCATCTGCAGGCCCAACTGGGCGGCGGCGCCCGTCAGCGGGGCCGACTGGCCCAGCACGATGCGGCGGCGCTCTTGCGCGCGTAAGCAGGCAGGGCTGCCCAATACGGCCAGGGCGGCCAGACCGGTGAGGCAATGGCGTCGATGCAAGAAGTGCTCCGGGTGGGTGCTTGGAGCGGGCAAGGGTAGCCGCAGATCCCTGGGGCGCGCCCGGCTGTTGGGGTGTCGCAAGGCATGCGGGCCGGCACTGTGCAATAGTTCGCGGATGAATTCCGTCATCGCTGTCACCCCCTTGCCACAGAGCGGCGTCGTCAAGGGCGCCTGCCCGCACGATTGCCCCGATACCTGTGCCTTGCGCATCACCGTGGAAGACGGCCGCGTCACCAAGGTGCAGGGCCAGGCCGAGCATGGCTCCACCCATGGCGCGCTGTGCACCAAGGTCTCGCGCTACGCGGAGCGCAGCTACCACCCCGAGCGCGTGCTGCACCCGCTCAAGCGCGTCAGCGGCAAGCAGGAGGCGCCGCGGTTCGTGCGCGTCGGCTGGGCCGAGGCGCTGGGCGACATCGCCGCGCGGCTCAAGGCCATCGCGGATCCGCAGGCCATCCTGCCCTACAGCTATGCCGGCACCATGGGCCTGTTGCAGGGCGAAAGCATCGCGGCGCGTTTCTTCAACAAGCTGGGCGCCTCGCAGCTGGAGCGCACCATCTGCGCCTCCGCCGGCGGCGCGGCGCTGGCGGCCACCTATGGGCACAAGGTGGGCATGCATCTGCGCTTCTTCGCCGAGAGCCGGCTGATCCTGATCTGGGGCAGCAATTCGATCGCCTCCAATCTGCACTTCTGGACCTTTGCCAACCAGGCCAAGCGCGCCGGCGCCAAGCTGATCTGCATCGATCCGCGCAAGACCGAGACGGCCGACAAATGCCATCAGCACATCGCCCTGCTGCCGGGCACCGACGGGGCGCTGGCGCTGGGCCTGATGCACGAGCTGATCGCGCATGACTGGCTGGACCACGACTACCTGGCCCGCCATGTGGACGGCTGGCAGGAGTTGCGCGAGCGCGCCCTGCAATGGCCGCCCGAGCGGGTGGCCGAGGTCTGCGGCATCACGGCCGCGGAGGTGCGCGGGCTGGCGCGCGACTACGGCACCATCGCGCCGGCCGCGATCCGCCTCAACTACGGCATGCAGCGCGTGCGCGGCGGCGGCAATGCGGTGCGCTTGATCGCGCTGCTGCCCTGCCTGACCGGCGCCTGGCGCCAGCGCGCCGGCGGCCTGCTGCTCTCCAGCTCGGGTTGGTTCGCGCCGCACAAGAACGTCGATGCGCTGGAGCTGCCCCAGCTGCGCGCCGGCCGGCCGTCGCGGCTGATCAATATGAGCACCATCGGCGACGCGCTGCTGCGCGAGGCCGGGCCGGAGTTCGGCCCCAAGGTCGAGGCGCTGATCGTCTACAACAGCAACCCGGTGGCGGTGGCGCCCGAGTCGCCCAAGGTCGTGCAGGGCTTCCAGCGCGCCGACCTGTTCACCGTGGTGCTGGAGCATTTCATGACCGATACGGCCGACCTGGCCGACTATGTGCTGCCCGCCACCACCCAGCTGGAGCACCTGGACCTGCACACCAGCTATGGCCATACCGATGTGCTGATCAACGAGCCGGCGATCGCGCCGGTGGGCGAGGCCAAGTCCAACACCCAGATCTTCCGCGAGCTGGCCGCCGCCATGGGCTTCAGCGACGCCTGCTTTGCCGACACCGATGAGCAGCTGGCGCGCCAGGCCTTCCGCGACAGCGTCGACTTCGAGGCCTTGCGCAGCCAGGGCTGGTGGAGCCTGCCGCTGGCCGAGGCGCCTTTCGCCGAGGGTCAGTTCTTGACCCCCAACGGCCGGGCCCAGGCCGGCGGGGCGGATTTCGTGCCCAACTACGAGAGTGCGCGCTCGGCACCGGCGCTGGCGGCGCGCTATCCGCTGGCGATGATCTCGCCGCCGGCGCGCAACTTCCTCAATTCCAGCTTCGTGAACGTGAAGAGCCTGCGCGACATCGAGGGCGAGCCGCTGCTGGAGATGCATGCCGACGACGCGGCGGCGCGCGGCCTGGCCGATGGCACCATGGTGCGTGCCTTCAACGACCGCGGCAGCTATCTGTGCCGGCTGGCGGTGAGCGCGCGCGCACGCCCCGGCGTGGTCAACGGCCTGGGCGTGTGGTGGCGCAAGCTGGGTGCGGGCGGCAGCAATGTCAACGAGGTGACGCACCAGGGCCTGACCGATATGGGCCATGCCCCGGTGTTCTACGACTGCCTGGTCGAGGTGGCCGCCGCGTGAGGCGGGGGCTGCTGGCGCTGGCCGCCGCGGCCGCGATGGCGCTGCTGAGCGGCTGCGCCGAGCTGGGCTATCTGAGCCATTCGGTGGCGGGCCATCTGCGCCTGGTCAATGCCGCCAGGCCGGTGGACGAATGGCTGGCCCAGCCCGAGCTCCAGCCCGCGTTGCGCGAGCGCCTGCGCTTGAGCCAGCGCATGCGCGAGTTCTCGGTGCGCGAGCTCAAGCTGCCCGACAACAACAGCTACCGCCGCTATGCGGAGCTGGGCCGCAGCGCCGCGGTCTGGAACGTGGTGGCCACGCCCGAGTTCAGCCTCAACCTGCAGACCTGGTGCTTTCCCCTCATGGGCTGCGTGGGCTATCGCGGCTATTTCGAGCAGGCCGAGGCCGAGGCCTTTGCGGCGCCGCTGCGCGCGCAGGGCCTGGAGGTCAGCGTGTACGGCGTGCCGGCCTATTCGACCCTGGGCTGGAGCAGCTGGCTGGGCGGCGACCCCCTGCTGAACACCTTCATCGCCTATGCCGAGGGCGAGCTGGCGCGCATGATCTTCCATGAGCTGGCGCACCAGGTGGCCTATGCCAAGGACGACACGGTCTTCAACGAGAGCTTTGCCGGCGCGGTGGAGCGCCTGGGCGCCGAGGCCTGGCTGCGCCAGCAGGGCTCGGCGGCGGCATTGCAGATCTATCGCCAGGGCGATGCAAGGCGGCGCGACTTTCTGGCGCTGAACCTGCGCTACCGCGAGCGGCTGGCCCAGCTCTATGCCGGCGCGCAGGATGACGCGGCCAAGCGCGCCGCCAAGCAGGCCCTGTTCGCCGCGCTGCGCGCCGACTACGAGCAGCTCAAGCGCGAGGCCTGGGGCGGCTATGCGGGCTACGACGGCTGGTATGCGCGCGCCAACAACGCCAGCCTGGCGGTGCTGGGCGCCTACAACGAGCTCACGCCGCAGTTCGAGCGCCTGCATGCCCGGCTGGACGGCGACTGGTCGCGCTTCTATGCCGAGGTGCGACGCCTGGCGGCGCTGCCCAAGCCGCAGCGTCGCTTAGAGTTGCAGGCATTGTCAGAACAAGGAGCCACCGATGGCCGACATCCGCATTCACCGTGAACATGCCCTGGGCCTGAAGAAGGCGCGCGAAATTGCCTGGGCCTGGGCCGAGCAGGTGGAGGACAAGTTCGACATGGAATGCACGGTGCTGGAGGGCGAGACCAGCGACACGGTGGAGTTCACGCGCTCGGGCGTGAAGGGCGAGCTGATCGTGGCGGCCGATCATTTCGATCTGCATGCCAGGCTGGGCCTGCTGCTGGGCGCCTTCAAGTCCACCATCGAGGGCGAGATCCAGAAGGAGCTGGACCAGTTGCTGGCCAGTGCCGCTGCCAAGAAGGCGGCGGGCAAGAAAAAGCCGGCCTGAGCAGGCCGGCCTGGCGCGCACGGCGGGGCTTTACTGCAGCGATTCGATCAGGTCGATGTACTGCTGCTTGGCCTCGTCGGCCGCGGTGCCCTTGAGGGCGGCCCAGGCGTCGTACTTGGCGCGGCCCACCATGTCGGTGAAGCCGGGGCGGGAGCCCTCCACGTCGCCGCTGCTGCCTTGCTTGTAGAGCGCGTAGAGCTTCAGCAGGGTCATGTTGTCGGGGCGCTCGGGCAGTTGTTTGGATGCTGCAACAGCGGCTTCGAATTGCTCATTCAGGCTCATCATGGCTCCTCAGTACTGGTGACAATCGGTATGGACGCAGCGGATGTTAACCAGCATGGTCTGGTGCGCAAACTCTAGAAGCAAGAAGCAACAGGAGAACAAATTGGCACTGGCCGCACAACGCATGTCCAAGGTGGACACCGCCTGGTTGCGCATGGACACCGAGGCGAATCTGATGATGATCGTCGGCGTGTGGTTCATCCGCCCCGGCATCACGCTGGAAGCCCTGCGCCAGCGCGTGGAGGAGCGCCTGCTGCAGTACACCCGCTTCCGCCAGAAGGTGGTGGAAGACACGCTCGGCGCCCAATGGGTGGACGACGAAGACTTCGACATCCGCCAGCATGTGCTGACCACCACCCTCACGCCCGCCAAGGGGCAGACACGGCAGGCGGCGCTGCAGGAGCGCGTGGGCGAGCTGGCGGCCGAGCCGCTGGATCACCGCCGGCCGCTGTGGCAGTTCCAGCTGGTCGAGGACATGGACGGCGGCAGCGCCCTGATCGCGCGCATCCACCATTGCATCGCCGACGGCATCGCCTTGATTGCCGTCATGCTCTCGATCACGGATGGCGGCAAGCCGCCGCCCAAGCGCAAGCAGCAGCCGCGCGACGACCAGGACTGGCTCACCGACGCCCTGCTCAAGCCCATCAGCGACCTGACCATCAAGGCCATCGGCGTGGCCGGCGCTGGCATGGCCAAGTCGGTGGACATGGTGATGCAGCAGGAGCATCCGCTCGACAGCTCGCTGCATGCGGCCCGCATGGGCTACCAGGCGGTCAGCGATGTGGCGGCCTTTGCGCTCATGAGCGACGACTCGCACACCCGTCTCAAGGGCAAGCCCGGCACGCACAAGCGCGTGGCCTGGGACGACGCCCTGCCGCTGGACGCGGTGAAGGCGGTGGGCAAGGCGCTCAATTGCTCGATCAACGATGTGCTCTTGTCCTGCGTGGCGGGCGCGATCGGCCGCTACCTGATCGACAAGGGCGACGATGTGACGGGGCAGGAGATCCGCGCCATGGTGCCGGTGAATCTGCGGCCGCTGGAGAAGGCCTATCAGCTGGGCAACCGCTTCGGCCTGGTGCCGCTGGTGCTGCCGATCGGCATCGAGAATCCGGTGGAGCGGCTCTACGCGGTGCGCACGCGCATGCAGGAGCTGAAGGGCAGCTTCCAGCCCATCATGGCCTTCGGCCTCTTGAGTGTGGCCGGCCTGCTGATCAAGCCGGTGCAGCACGCGATGCTGAACATCTTTGCCAAGAAGGCCACCGCGGTGATGACCAATGTGCCCGGCCCGGCCGAGGCGCTGAAGTTCTGCGGCTCGACGGTGGAGCGGGTGATGTTCTGGGTGCCGCAGTCGGGCGACATCGGCATGGGCGTCAGCATCCTCACCTATGCCGGCCATGTGCAGTTCGGCCTCATCACCGACAGCAAGCTCTGCCCCGATCCCGAGGCCATCATCGAGCGCTTTGCGCCCGAGTTCAACAAGCTGCTACTCCTCGCCCTGATGCTGCCCTGGGGCGAGGAGGGCTGAGCTTCTTACTTGCCGTTCTTGGCCGCTTCGGCGGCCAGGTTGGGCTTGATATTGGGCTTGATATTCGGGCGGCCGGCGGCGGTCGGGTTGGCCGACATCACGCGCGCCGGGTCCGCGCTGGCCAGGTAGGTGTTGTACTGCGAGTCCGAGCAGCCCACGACCTTGCCGTTGTGCTTCTCGCCGCGATAGTCACCCTTCTTGTAGACGAACTGGTACTCGTTCGACGCCGTGGCCTCGGCCACCGGGCTGTACTTGGCGGCGCACTCGGCGCGCAGGGCGTTGGCTTCCTGGTTGCTGGCCCAGGAGGCAGCGGCCAGGGGAGCCAGGATCAGGGCAATCAGGGTGCGCTTCATATTCAACCTTGTCTCGCGGTGAGTGAACGGGATGCCGTTGCATTGAGGCCCGGCACATGGCGCGTAGCTTAGCCCCGCAGCCAGCGGATTGCCATCCGTGACTGCGGGGGTGGATCGCGAGATCAGTCTGGTGAAAACGTGAATTAATGCGCTTGCGTCAAACGCCTGCTTGCGGCAGTTCAGAGCGGCGTCTTCATGGGCAGGCCCATTTCCAGGTCCGCCCAATTCAGTTCGCCGGCCTGGCGCGCGCGCTGCAGTTCGCGGATCACCAGGGCGCGCTCCTGGGCGGGGCTGCTGCGGCCCGCGGCCGACGGCGCTTCGCGCAACATGCGGGCCGGGTCGAACATGCTCTTGTACTCGCTGTACTCGGCATCGCTGCAGGGCGAGTATTCGTAGTTCGGGTTGTCGTAGTCGGTGGCTTCGGTATTCATATAGCCGCGCGGCCTGGGGGCATCGGGCCGGGTGCCGGCGTGCTTGCTGATCGCGCAATCGACTCGTTGCCTGGCCTCGATGGCGGCGTCGGAACTGGTGCTGCTGCCTGTGCCGGTCTGTGCCATGGCGCTGCCGGCCAGCAAGATCATGAGAACGATGGGCTTCATTTGCGGCTCCCCATACTGCTGGAGGGTGGGTCCGCAAGCGCCGCTCAGGGCGCCGGCAAAGAGCGAGGGGGCTCAGGGATTGCTGCCTGGCTCGATCGAGCTGTGCGTGCCCTGTGGGCCAGCAGCCCCGGGTAGGGGTCGCATGGCGTTACAAGCGCTTGAGGGTGATCAAGGTTAGCGCCGCGCCCGGCCAATTGCTACGGGGCTGCCCTCGTCCGAGGTCTTCAGACTAGGGACTGGCCCTCGCTCAGTCCTCCAGTTCCTCGCGCGCCAGTTCCACATCCAGGCATTCCATCGCATCCATGGGGGTGCAGGCGGCGGCGTCGGCATAGAGGGCCTCGGCCTGCTTCATGCGCTTGTCGCCCTCCAGCATGATGAGGCCGTTGGCGCGCTCGATCATCGCAATCGCGCTGCTCGGGTTGAGCTTGAGGGCCTGCTCGAACATCTTCAGGCCGGTGGCGGTATCGGCGCCCTGGGTCCTACCCAGCAGCTTGCCCACCTTGTCGATCACCTCGGCATGGAAGGCGCCGAGGGCGATGTGCGCGTCGGCGTGCTTGGGTTGCAGCTCGATGGCCTTCTCCAGCGCGTTCTTGACCTTGCTGCCCAGGCCCTGCGCCAGCGCCTTGGCCACGCTGATGCCCTGGCCATAGCGGCCGATGGCATAGGCCTGCCAGTAATAGGCATTCGGGTTCTTGGGCTCGGTGCCCTGCTGGATGTCGGCGCGCTCGGCCACTTCCAGGAACATCTCGAGCTTGGTCTTTTCCTTCTTCTCCAGATAGTTGGCATAGATGGCCTGGGCCTTGTTGGCCACGGTGATGCCGGCACCTTCCGCAGCAATGCCGGCCTCATAGGCCTTCTGGAACTCGCCCGCGTGGAAGTGGATCCAGGCCTGCACCACGGCCGCGTCCTTGGGCCAGGGCTCGGCATCGCCGGCATGCAGGCGTGCCCAATGCTTCTTCAGCGACGCCGCGTCGTAGATGAAGGCGGCGTTGTCGTAGGGAAATGCAGTCCACTTGGCCATGGGTCGTCTCCTTCAGGATTGTTGGTATGAGTCGGCGAGTGCAAACAGATGCTCGCGTGAGGCCGGCTCCAGATAGGGCAGCAGCAGGCTCAGCACATGGAAGGCGCCGCGCATCAGCGCCGCGCCGGCACGTTCGGGTTCCAGCGCATGGCGCGGGTCGCGCACATATTCGTAGCTGAGCCAGTAGCTCAGCAGCACCACCATGGAGTTGGCGGCGGGGCCGGCCTCGCGCGCATCCATGCGCAGCGCGCCGCCATGCTGCAGGCCGGCCAGCACGGTGCGCATGGCCTGACCCTTGTGCTGCAGCACGCTCTGGAAATGCGTCTCCAGCTTGCGGTTCTTGGAGAGCAGGTCGTTGAGGTCGCGGTAGAGGAAGCGGTGCTTCCAGATCAGCTCGATCAACATGTGGAAGAACAGCCAGGCGTCTTCCACATTGCGCACGTTGTCGGCGGCGCTCAGCAACTCCTCCAGTTCGCGCTCGTAGCGCATGAAGAGCGCATTGATGAGCTCGTCCTTTGCCGGGTAGTGGTAGTAGAGATTGCCCGGGCTGATGTTGAGCTCGGCCGAGATCAGCGTGGTGGATACATTGGGTTCACCGAAGCGGTTGAACAGGTCCAGCGTGACTTCGAGGATGCGTTCCGCGGTGCGGCGCGGCTTCTTGGTGGCCATGGGCGGGTGATCTCCTGCGCCGATTCTGGCATCAGTTCAGCCGCGCTCTCCAGGGATTTGGCCAAGGCCCAGCAGGAAAAGAGCGGCCTCCCTACAATCGCCGCCCATGCATGCCAGCCCCCCAGCCCTGCCCGCGGGCATTCCCGCGATCCGTTTTGACCAGGTCAGCAAGACCTACCGAGGGGGCCAGGTCCGCGCCCTGGACAGCGTCTCCTTCGACATCCAGCAGGGCGAGTTCTTCGGCCTGCTGGGCCCGAACGGCGCCGGCAAGACCAGCCTGATCAGCATCCTGGCCGGGCTCTCGCAGGCCAGCGGCGGCAGCGTCTCGGTGCATGGCCACGACGTGGTGCGCAACTACGCCGAGGCGCGCATGTCGCTGGGCATCGTGCCGCAGGAGCTGGTGTTCGACCCCTTCTTCTCGGTGCGCGAGGCGCTCGAGATCCAGAGCGGCTACTTCGGCGTGCGCAACAACGGCGCCTGGATCACCGAACTGCTGGAGTGCCTGGGCCTGGCCGACAAGGCAAAAGCCAATATGCGCCAGCTCTCGGGCGGCATGAAGCGCCGCGTGCTGGTGGCCCAGGCCCTGGTGCACCGCCCGCCGGTGATCGTGCTGGACGAGCCCACCGCCGGCGTGGACGTGGAACTGCGCCAGACCCTCTGGCAGTTCATCGCGCGCCTGAACCGCGAGGGCCATACGGTGCTGCTCACCACCCACTATCTGGAAGAGGCCGAGGCGCTGTGCCAGCGCATCGCCATGCTCAAGCTGGGCCGCATCGTGGCGCTGGACCGCACCTCCGACCTGCTGGCCGGCCGCGCCTCCACCATGTTGCGCTTCAAGACCGACGCGGCCCTGCCGCCGCAACTGGCTGCCCAGGCGCGTGTGACCGGGCGCATCGCCCAGATCAAGGCGCACGACGCGGCCGAGGTCGAGACCATCCTGGCCACCCTGCGCGCCGCGAACTGCCCGGTGGAAGACCTGGAGATCGGCCGGGCCGATCTGGAAGACGTGTTCCTGGAAATCATGCAAGGAGCTCAGGCATGAGCGCGATTCGACTGCAAGGCGCTCGCACGCTGTTCTACAAGGAGATCCTGCGCTTCTGGAAGGTCAGCTTCCAGACCGTGGCGGCGCCGGTGCTCACCGCCGTGCTGTACCTGCTGATCTTCGGCCATGTGCTGGAGAACCATGTCAAGGTCTACGGCTCGGTGGGCTACACCAGCTTTCTGATCCCCGGCCTGGTGATGATGAGCGTGTTGCAGAACAGCTTTGCCAACAGCAGCTCCAGCCTGATACAGAGCAAGATCACCGGCAATCTGGTGTTCCTCCTGGTCACGCCGCTGTCGCACTGGGCTTGGTTCGTGGCCTATGTCGGTGCCTCGGTGGTGCGCGGCCTGACGGTGGGCACGGGCGTGTTCATGGTGACGGTGTGGTTCGGCCCGCCCAGCTTTGCCGAACCCTGGTGGATCCTGGTGTTCGCGGCGCTGGGCGCGGGCATGCTGGGCGCGCTGGGCCTGATCGCCGGGCTCTGGGCCGAGAAGTTCGACCAGATGGCGGGCTTCCAGAACTTCATCATCATGCCCATGACCTTTCTCTCGGGCGTGTTCTATTCGGTGCACAGCCTGCCGGCCTTCTGGCAGGGCATCAGCCACCTGAATCCCTTCTTCTACATGATCGACGGCTTCCGGCGCGGCTTTTTCGGCGTCAGCGATGTCTCGCCCTGGATCTCGCTGGCCATCGTGGCCACCAGCTTTGTGGTGGTGTCAGGTATTGCCCTGGAGCTGCTGCGCCGGGGCTACAAAATCAGGGGTTAACCCAGGGCCCTTAGAATCCTCCCACCATGGCCGATCCCACCCCCGCCGAAGTTCAGCAATACATCGCCAACGGACTTGACTGCCAAGTGCTGCAAGTCGAGGGCGATGGCCGCCATTTCTTTGCCACCATCGTCTCCACCGAGTTCGAGGGGCTGAACCGGGTGCGCCGCCACCAGCGCGTCTACCAGGCGCTGGGCGAGCGCATGCGCGAGCAGATCCATGCGCTGTCGATGAAGACGCTCACGCCCGCCGAGCATGCGGCTGCGGCCGCCGAGCCGCAGCATCACCATCACTGAACACCCCATCCGCTGTTGAGGGCGGGTGGCTGTTGGTGCCACGTCTGTGAACCCGCTGCCGTCCGCTGAACCGAATTCAGATTCAAAGGACGACGCATCATGATCACGCTGGCACTCTCCAAGGGCCGCATCTTCGAAGAGACCTTGCCGCTGCTGAAGGCGGCCGGTATCGAGGTGCTGGAAGACCCGGAAACCTCGCGCAAGCTCATCCTCAGCACCAACCGCCCCGACGTGCGCGTGGTGCTGGTGCGTGCCACCGACGTGCCCACCTATGTGCAGTACGGCGGCGCCGATATCGGCGTGGCCGGGCGCGACGTGCTGATCGAGCATGGCGGCGCGGGCATGTACCAGCCGCTGGACCTGAACATCGCGCGCTGCCGCATGAGCGTGGCCACGCGTGACGATTTCGACTACGCCGCCGCGGTGAAGCAGGGCTCGCGCATCCGCGTGGCCACCAAGTACACCGAGATCGCGCGCCAGCACTTCGCCGACAAGGGCGTGCACGTGGACCTGATCAAGCTCTATGGTTCGATGGAGCTGGCACCGCTGACCGGCCTGGCCGATGCCATCGTCGACCTGGTCTCCACCGGCAACACCCTGAAGGCGAACCGCCTGGTGGAGGTCGAGCACATCATGGACATCTCCTCGCGCCTGGTGGTGAACCAGGCGGCGCTCAAGCTCAAGCGCGAGCCGCTGCGCCAGATGATCGACGCCTTTGCCTCCGCCATCCCGGCCTGATCATCATGACGCTCAAGCTTCGCCAACTCAACACCGCGGCCGCCGACTTCGAGGCCGAGTTCCAGCGCGTGCTGCACTGGTCGGCCGAGACCGATGCCGCCATCGAGACCCGCGTGGCCGAGATCCTGGCCGATGTGCGTGGCCGTGGCGATGCCGCGGTGCTGGACTACACCGCCCGCTTCGACCAGCTGAGCGCCGACAGCCTGAACGCGCTGGAGCTCACACGCGAAGAACTGAAGGCCGCCTTTGATGCCATCAGCCCGGCCCAGCGCGCGGCCCTGACGGCCGCCGCCGCCCGGGTGCGCAGCTACCACGAGCGCCAGCTGGAGGCCTGTGGCCGCAGCTGGAGCTACCGCGATGAGGACGGCACCCTGCTGGGGCAAAAAGTGACCCCGCTGGATCGCGTGGGCATCTATGTGCCCGGCGGCAAGGCCGCCTACCCGAGCAGCGTGCTGATGAATGCCATCCCCGCCCAGGTGGCGGGCGTGCCCGAGATCGTCATGGTGGTGCCCACGCCCAGGGGCGAGAAGAACCCGCTGGTGCTGGCCGCCGCCTATGTGGCCGGCGTGCACCGCGCCTTCACCATCGGCGGCGCGCAGGCGGTGGCGGCGCTGGCCTATGGCACGGCCACGGTGCCGCGCGTGGACAAGATCACCGGCCCCGGCAACGCCTATGTGGCCAGCGCCAAGAAGCATGTGTTCGGCCAGGTCGGTATCGACATGATCGCCGGCCCCAGCGAGATCCTGGTGCTGGCCGACGGCACGACCCCGCCCGACTGGGTGGCGATGGACCTGTTCAGCCAGGCCGAGCATGACGAGCTGGCGCAGAGCATCCTGCTCTGCCCCGACGCGGCTTATATCGAGCAGGTGAGGGCATCGATCGAACGACTCCTGCCGACCATGCCGCGCGCGGCCGTGATCCGCGCCTCGCTGGAAGGCCGCGGCGCGCTGATACAGACCCGCTCGATGGACGAGGCCTGCTCTTTATCAAACCGCATCGCACCCGAACACTTGGAGGTCAGCAGCGCCGAGCCGCATCGCTGGGAGCCGCTGCTGCGCCACGCCGGCGCGATCTTCCTGGGTGCCTACACCAGCGAAAGCCTGGGCGACTACTGCGCCGGCCCGAATCACGTGCTGCCCACCTCGGGCACGGCGCGCTTCTCCTCGCCGCTGGGCGTCTACGACTTCCAAAAACGTTCGAGCCTGATCGAGGTGAGTGAGGCCGGGGCGCAGAAGCTTGGGCCCATCGCGGCCGAGCTGGCCTATGGCGAGGGTCTGCAAGGCCATGCCCGGGCCGCTGAAATGCGATTGAAGCGCTAAGCATGAAATCACACGAAGTTCGTGCTACACGAACTTCGTGTACCATCGCGCTCATGAAGAACGTCACCGTCACCATGGAAGACAGCGTGGCCGAATGGGCCCGGCTCGAAGCCGCGCGGCGCAATACCAGCGTGTCGCGCCTGGTGGGTGAGCTGCTGGCCGAGAAGATGCGGCACGACGACGCCTACGAGCGCGCCATGCAGGACTGGCTGCACCGCGAGCGCAGCTGGACCTCGGCGGGCAAGGCCTATCCCAAGCGGGGCGCGAAGTGAGCCCGGTATTCGTGGACACCTCGGTGCTGATCCTGAGCGAGGACGGCGCCCACGAGGCCAAGCGCGAGCAGGTCATGGCCTGGCTCAAGCTGCTGTGGCAGCAGCGCCTGGGGCGTGTGTCGACCCAGGTGTTGAACGATTTCTACCGCCTCGTCACCACCCGCATCGAGCCGCCCATGCCCAACGGCGACGCGCGTGCCGAGGTGCGCCGCTACCAGCGCTGGCATCCCTGGGCGGTGGACCATGCGACGGTGGAAAGCGCCTGGTCGATCGAAAGCCGCTTCGGCCTGGCCTATCTGGACGCCCTGGTCGTGGCCGCCGCCAAGGCCCAGGGCTGCGAGTGGCTGCTGAGCCTGGAGCTGCCGCACGAGGCGCAGTTCGACAGCGTGCGCGTCATCAACCCCCTGCAATGCGGCCCCGAGCTGCTCACGGCCTGAACCCCATGGACGAACTCGACACTGCCCTGAACTGCCTGCGCGAGGACCTGCGCGCCACCAAGGCCTACCCGGTGCAGAGCGCCGCCGGCCTGGTGAAGCTGGACGTGATGGAGAACCCCTACCGCCTGTCCGAGGCCTTGCAGGCCGAGCTGGGCCGGCGCCTGGGCGCGGTGGCCATCAACCGCTACCCTGCCGAGCGCACGCGCGACCTGGCCGCCGCGCTGGCGGCCCATGCCGGCATGCCCGCGGGCTGCGCCATCACGCTGGGCAATGGCTCTGACGAGCTGATCGGCCTGCTCAGCATGGCGGTGAGCCGCCCCGGCGCGGTGGTGCTCGCGCCCCTGCCCAGCTTCGTGATGTACGAGATCTCGGCGCGCTATCAGGGCCTGAAGTTCGTCGGCGTGCCGCTGCACGCCGACTTCGAACTCGACGAGGCCGCGATGCTGGCCGCCATTGCCGAGCACCGGCCGGCGCTGATCTACCTGGCCTATCCCAACAACCCCACCGGCAACCAATGGGACGAGGGCGCGATCCGCCGCATCATCGCCGCCGCGCCCGGCCTGGTGGTGCTGGACGAGGCCTACCAGCCCTTCGCCCAGCGCGACGGCATGGCCCTGCTGCGCGAATGTCCAAAGGTGCTGGTGATGCGCACCATGAGCAAGTTCGGCCTGGCCGGCGTGCGCATCGGCTACCTGATCGGCGCCGCGGCGCTGGTGAACGAGATCGAGAAGCTGCGCCCGCCCTTCAATGTGAGCGTGCTTAACGCCGAGGCCGGGCTGTTCGCGCTGGAGCATGCCGAGGTCTATGCCGAGCAGGCGCGGGCCTTGCGCGCCGAGCGCGAGCGCGTGCTGGCGGCCCTGCAGGCGCTGCCGGGCGTGCAGCCCTTTCCCAGCCAGGGCAATATGGTGCTGGCGCGCGTGGCCGATGCGGCCAAGACCTTCGAGGCCATGAAGGCGCGCGGCGTGCTGATCAAGAACGTTTCGGCCATGCACCCCTTGCTGGCCAACTGCCTGCGCATCACCATCGGTACCCCGGATGAAAATGCGGCCATGCTGGCCGCCCTGAAAGAGAGCCTGTCATGACTCGCGTCGCTGAAGTCACCCGCAACACCAAGGAAACCCAGATCCGCGTGCGCGTCAACCTGGACGGCACGGGCGAGGCCAAGCTCTCCACCGGCATCGGCTTCTTCGACCATATGCTGGACCAGATCGCCCGCCACGGCCTCATCGATCTGGAGGTCGACGCCAAGGGCGATCTGCACATCGACGGCCACCACACGGTGGAAGACGTGGGTATCACCCTGGGCCTGGCCGTCGCCCAGGCGATCGGCGACAAGACGGGCATCACCCGCTACGGCCACAGCTATGTGCCGCTGGACGAGGCACTCTCGCGCGTGGTGATCGATTTCTCCGGCCGGCCCGGCCTGGTGATGGACGTCAAGTTCACGGCCGGCGCGATCGGCGCCTTCGACACCCAGCTGACCCATGAATTCTTCCAGGGCTTTGTGAATCACGCGCTGGTGAGCCTGCATGTGGACAACCTCAAGGGCCACAATGCGCATCACCAATGCGAAACCATGTTCAAGGCCTTCGGCCGCGCGCTGCGCATGGCCGCCACGCTGGACTCCCGTTCGGCCGGCGTGATTCCGTCCACCAAGGGAAGCCTCTGAGATGACACGCACTGTGGCCGTCGTCGATTACGGCATGGGCAATCTGCGCTCGGTCTCGCAGGCCGTGCAGCATGTGGCGCAGGACTCCGGCCTGGCCGTGCTGATCACCGCCAATCCCGACGAGGTCTATGCCGCCGAGCGCGTGGTGCTGCCGGGCCAGGGCGCGATGCGCGACTGCATGCGCGAGCTGCAGGACTCCGGCCTCAAGGAGGCGGTGCTGCATGCCGCCGCCAACAAGCCGCTGATGGGCGTGTGCGTGGGCATGCAGATGCTGCTGGACCACAGCGAGGAGCAGGACACGCCGGGCCTGGGCCTGATCCCGGGGCAGGTGAAGCGCTTCCAGCTGGAGGGCCGCCTGCAGCCCGACGGCAGCCGCTACAAGGTGCCGCAGATGGGCTGGAACCGCGTGCGCCAGAGCCTGCCGCATCCGATCTGGGCCGGTGTGCCCGACGAGTCCTGGTACTACTTCGTGCACAGCTACTACGCGCAACCGTCGGATGCCCGCCACAGCGCCGGCGAGACCGATTACGGCTTGCGCTTTACCTGCGCGGTGGCCCGGGATAATATTTTTGCCACCCAATTCCATCCCGAGAAAAGTGCCGCGCTGGGGCTCGCCCTGTATCGCAACTTCCTGCACTGGAAGCCTTGAGGACAGCCTCGTCCTCGGCGGCCCGTTTTCTCTTCTCCCCAATCTCCCACCACCACCTGCAACTCGGCCATGCTGCTGATTCCTGCGATTGACCTGAAAGACGGTCGCTGTGTCCGCCTCCAACAGGGCGACATGAATGCCTCCACCACCTTTGGTGAAGACCCCGCCGCGATGGCGCGCCGCTGGCTGGACGCCGGCGCCCGCCGCCTGCATCTGGTGGACCTGAACGGGGCCTTCGCGGGCAAACCGGTCAATGAAGCGGCCATCAAGTCCATCCTGCGCGAGGTGGGCGACGAGATCCCCGTGCAGCTGGGTGGCGGCATCCGCGACCTCGACACCATCGAGCGCTACCTGGACGCGGGCATCTCCTACATCATCATCGGCACCGCCGCGGTGAAGAGCCCGGGCTTTCTGAAGGACGCCTGCTCGGCCTTCGGCGGCCACATCATCGTGGGCCTGGACGCCAAGGACGGCAAGGTGGCCACCGATGGCTGGAGCAAGCTGACCGGCCACGAGGTGGTGGACCTGGCCAAGAAGTTCGAGGACTACGGTGTCGAGGGCGTGATCTATACCGACATCGGCCGCGACGGCATGCTCAGCGGCATCAATATCGACGCCACCGTGAAGCTCGCGCAGGCGCTCAGCATCCCGGTGATCGCCTCGGGCGGGCTCTCCAATATGCAGGACATCGAGGCGCTCTGCGCGGTGGAGAGCTTCGGCGTCGAGGGCGTGATCTGCGGACGCGCCATCTACACCGGCGATCTGGACCTTGCGGCCGCCCAGGCTCGTGCCGACGCGCTGGCCGCACAGTGATGCTGGCCAAACGCATCATTCCCTGCCTGGACGTCACCGGCGGCCGCGTCGTCAAGGGCGTCAACTTCCTGGAACTGCGTGACGCCGGCGATCCGGTGGAAATCGCCGCGCGCTACAACGAGCAGGGCGCCGACGAGCTCACCTTTCTCGACATCACCGCCACCAGCGACGGGCGCGACCTGATCCTGCACATCATCGAGGCGGTGGCCTCCCAGGTCTTCATCCCGCTGACGGTGGGCGGTGGCGTGCGCGAGGTGGCCGATGTGCGGCGCCTGCTGAATGCCGGCGCCGACAAGGTCAGCTTCAATTCGGCGGCGGTGGCGCGGCCGGCGGTGATACGCGAGGCGAGCGAGAAATACGGCGCGCAGTGCATCGTCGTGGCCATCGACGCCAAGCGCCGCCAGGGCGACGAGATCGCTGCGCGCGGCGAGGGCTGGGATGTCTACACCCATGGCGGGCGCAAGAACATGGGCCTGGACGCGGTGGCCTGGGCGCGCCAGATGGCCGAGTACGGCGCCGGCGAGATCCTGCTCACCAGCATGGACCGCGACGGCACCAAGATCGGCTTCGACCTCGAACTCACCCGCGCCGTCAGCGATGCGGTGAGCGTGCCGGTGATCGCCTCGGGCGGCGTAGGCACGCTGGAGCATCTGGTGGACGGCATCAAGATCGGCGGTGCCGATGCGGTGCTGGCGGCCAGCATTTTTCATTACGGCCAGCACACCGTCGGCGAGGCCAAGGCCTTGATGGCGTCACGCGGCATCGAGGTCCGGCTGTGAGAGCCAAGCACCAACGCATTTTTGATTCCCCCCACGCCGAAGAGCCCCGCCGCAAGCCGGCCAAGCCCATCACACCCGGCGCGCCGCGCAATGCCCCACGTGAGGTGCGCATCATCGGCGGCGACTGGAAGCGCTCCAAGCTGCCGGTGGCCGACAAGCCCGGCCTGCGCCCCACGCCCGACCGCGTGCGCGAGACCCTGTTCAACTGGCTGGGCCAGGACATGAGTGGCTGGCGCGTGCTGGATGCCTTTGCCGGCAGCGGCGCCTTGGGCTTCGAGGCCGCCTCGCGCGGCGCCGCCGATGTGCTGCTGCTGGAGCGCGATGCCGAGCTGGCCAAGAGCCTCAACGCCAGCCGCGCCCGCCTCAAGGCCGAGGCGCGCCTGCGCGTGGAATGCAGCGATGCGCTGAGCTGGATGGGGCGCTCGGCCCCCGGCCGCTTCGAGCTGGTGCTGCTGGACCCGCCCTTCCAGCAGGGCCTTGGCGAGCCGGCGCTGCGCGCTGCCGCACCGCTGCTGGTGGCAGGCGGTTTTGTCTATGTCGAGTCGGCCGAGGCCGTCGTCGCGCCGCCCGAGCTGGAGCTGGAGCCCTGGCGCGAGGGGCGTGCCGGCGCGGTGCACTACGCGCTCTGGCGTCGCAAGGGATAATCGGCGCCATGACCTCCGTGACCGTCCTCACCGCCGTCTATCCCGGCACCTTCGATCCCATGACCCTGGGCCATGAGGACTTGATGCGCCGCGCCAGCCGGTTGTTCGAGCGGCTCATCATTGCGGTGGCGGCCGGCCATCACAAGCGCACCATGTTCACCATCGAGGAGCGCCTGGAGATCGCCAAGGAGCTGGCGGCCAAGTACCCGAATGTGGAGGTGATCCCCTTCCGCGGCCTGCTGCGCGACTTCGTGGTCCAGCATGGCGGCAAGGTGGTGGTGCGCGGCCTGCGCGCGGTGAGCGACTTCGAATACGAATTCCAGATGGCCGGCATGAACCGCAAGCTCATGCCCGAGGTCGAGACCGTCTTCCTCACGCCCAGCGACCAGTACCAGTTCATCTCCGGCACCTTTGTGCGCGAGATTGCCACCTTGGGCGGTGATGTCTCCCAGTTCGTGTCACCCTCGGTGCGCGAGCGCCTGCAGGAGCGCATCAGCAAGGGCCGACCGGAGTAGCACCATGGCTTTGATGATTACCGACGAGTGCATCAACTGCGATGTCTGCGAGCCGGAATGCCCCAACCATGCGATCTCCATGGGCGAGGAGTTCTACCAGATCGCCCCCGACAAGTGCACCGAATGCGTGGGCCATTTCGATGAGCCGCAATGCGTGCAGCTCTGCCCGGTGGCCTGCATCCCGGTGAACCCGGCCCATGTGGAGAGCCGCGAGACCCTGATGCAGAAGTACCTGCGGCTGACGGCCGTCAGCGCATGAAGGCAAGCTGGCTGCTGGGCCTGGCGTGGGTGGGCATGCTGGCTCACGCGCAGGAGCCGCCGGCGGCCCTTCCTTTCAAGCTGGAGCCACTCGCTCCGGGCGTCTATGCCGCCATCGACCAGGGTGGGCGCGCGGGCGCGAATGCCGGCGTCATCATCGGCAGCGAGGCGATCGCCATCGTCGACAGCTTCTACCGCCCCGAGGCCACGCGGGCGCTGCTAGCCGAGGTGCGCAAGCTCAGCCCCTTGCCGCTGCGCTACCTGATCAACACCCATCACCATATCGACCATGTGGCCGGCAATGCCCAGCTGGTGGCCGCCGGTGCCCTCGTCATCGCGCATCGCAATGTGCAGGCCTGGCAGCACGGCGAGAACCTGCGCCTGCTGGGCGGCGAGGAGAAGGCCGGCGCCGCGGCGCGTGAGTTGCTCGCCACGCTGCCCCAGCCGCAGCTGAGCTACCAGCAGGCCCTGGAGCTGGAACTGGGCGGCCGCAAGCTGCTGCTGCGCCATTACCCGGGCCACACCGGTGGCGATACCGTGGTGGCCGTGCCGGATGCACAGCTGCTGTTCACTGGCGACCTGTTCTGGCGGCGCTCGATCCCCAATCTGATCGATGCGCGCAGCGGCGACTGGATCGCCACCCTCGAGCGCCTCACGCGCGGCCGCGCCCAGGCGCGCTTCGTGCCCGGCCATGGCGAGGTGGGCGACAGTGCCGATGTGCAGGCCTTCCGCGCCTATCTGACGACCCTGCGCGAACTGGCCGGGCAGGCCTGGGCCCAGGGCCTGCGCGGCGAGGAGGCCCAGGCCCAGGTGCTCAAGGCCCTGGCCGAGCGCTTTGGCGACTGGGCCTATTTCAAGGGCCTGGCGGCGGCCAATGTGCGCGACGCGCTGGCCGAGCAGGCCGGCAGCAAGCGAGTGCCGACGCCCCTCGTCGAGCTCGACTGAACTTCCGGCACTGCGCGCGCCGCGGGCGCCTCGGCATGATGGCAGGCCGGCCGCCCTGGCCGGCTTCCTGGAGTGCCCCGATGCGTGCCCTGCTGCTTGCCCTTGCCCTGACCGCCGCCGCGGCCAGCCATGCCAGCCCTTACGAGGAACTCACGGCCGCGATCCGCGCCGGCGAAGCGGGCCGGGTGGCCGAGCTGCTGGCCAGCGGGGTCTCGGCCCAGGCCACCGACCAGCCGGCCCAGTCGGCGCCGCTGCTGATCGCGGCCTCGCGCGGCAAGCATGAGATTGCCGCACAGCTGCTCGCGCATGGTGCCGCGCCCGATCCGCGTTATGCGGCCTACTACAACGCCAGCGCGCTGATGCTGGCCGTCAACAACCGCGACCTGCGCATGGCCGAGCTGCTGCTCAAGGGCGGTGCCGAGGTCAATCTGCTCGACAGCTTTGGCGACCCGGCGCTGAACTGGGCGATCTTCTACGGCGATCTGCCGCTGGTGAACCTGCTGCTGGCACATGGCGCGCGCACCGATCTGGTGGGGCATGGCAATGCCGTCGAGGTGGCGATGCGGCGCGGCCACCAGGCCGTGCTGCTGCGCCTGCTGGAGCATCGCGGCGAGCGCCTGGCCCCAAGCCCGGCCATGCAGGCCCTGCTGCGCGCGCTGCAGGACGACGATGCCGCGGCGGTGCGCAAGGCGCTGGCCGCGGGGGCGGACGCGAACGGCCTGGACGAGACCCGCCGGCCCGTGCTGGCGCGCGCTGCGCGCGAAGGGCGTGGGCGGGCGCTGGCGGCCCTGCTGGATGCCGGCGCCGCGGTGGAGGCGCTGGACGGCATCGGCTTCTCGGCGCTGATGGAAGCCACGCGCGAGGGCCATCTCGCGATCGCCCAGGCCCTGCATGCGCGCGGTGCCAGGCTCGACCACCAGGCCAAGCCGCGCGGCCTGGCGATGAGCGCCCTGCACCTGGCGGCCGCCGGCGGCCATCTGGAGCTGATCCGTTGGCTGGCCGCGCAGGGCGCGCCGCTGGAGGCCAAGGACAGCGAGGGCGCCACGCCGCTGGCCTGGAGCCGCGGCGATGCCAACAAGGCCGCGTTCGAGCTGCTGCTGAGCCTGGGCGCCAAGCCCTTGCCGGCCGCTGGCTAGAGCCGCCAGCAGCGGCCATAGCCGGGCGCCGCCGGCCATGTGGCGGCCTCGGGCAAGACCTGACCCCGCTGCTGCCGCCAGCGCCGCGCCAGCATCCAGCCACCATGGCTCACCACCAGGCGGGCCTCGGCGGGCTGCCAGCCGGCGGCGCGCGTCAGCAGGGCCTGCAGCGCTTCGCCGCCGCCCGGCGCGTGCGCGGCGAAGTCGGCGATCCAGGCATCCAGCGCCGCGGCGCCGATCTCGTCCCAGCGCCGCCCCTCCCAGCTGCCGAAGTCCAGCTCCAGCAGGGCGGTGTCGAGCCGGTGCTGCCAGCCCCAGCGGCGCAACCAGCGCCCCACGTCGGCGCAGCGCTGCAGCGGCGAGGTCCAGACCCGATGCGGCAGGCGCTCGCGTCTGGCGAGCGCCTGGATGCGGCGCGCCAGGCGTTTGCTGCGGCGCCAATGCACCGGCAGATCGCTGCCCGCGCCCACGCACAGGCCGGCCGCGCCCTCCGGCCTGGGATGGCGCCAGACGTGCATGTCACAAGGAAGCGCCGGGCCGCCCCAAGCTTCCTTGACCCCCTCGGGGGGCGAACGACGTACGTCGTCGGCCTGGGGGCGCTTAGAACACATTCCAGAGCGCCAGGAAGGCCAGCAGGCTCACCAGCTCCACCAGCTGCTGGGTGGCGCCGAGGTTGTCGCCGGTGTAGCCGCCCAGGCGCCGCTCCAGCCAGCTCTGCATCCACAGGCAGGCGGCCACCGCTGCCAGGCAGACCCCGGCCAGCACCGGCACCAGCTCGGGGCTGAGCCAGGCCGCGCCCAGGCTGGCCAGCAGCACCCAGGCCAGGCAGGTGGCAAGACCCGGCCCGGTGATCTGGGTGGCCAGGGGCTTGGCCTTGGCATGCTCGGCGTCGCCGGCATAGGGCAGGGCATGCATCAGCCACACCGGCGCGGCGCGCGAGGCGATATGCGCCCACACCAGCACGATCAGCACGCCGTCGGGCGAGGCATCGGCCAGCGCGATCAGGCAGGCCGCCTTCAGGCCCAGCATCAGGATCAGCCCGAGCGCGCCGTAGCTGCCGATGCGCGAGTCCTTCATGATTTGCAGCGCGCGCTCGCGGCTCACCGCACCGCCCAGGCCGTCGCAGCTATCGGCCCAGCCGTCCTCGTGGAAACCGCCGGTCAGCCAGACGCTCGCGGCCATGCTCAGGCCCACGGCCACGCTGCTGGGCCAGATCCATTGCGCGGCGTAGAGCACCAGCGCGGCAAAGCCGCCCACCACCAGGCCGACGAGGGGGAAGTAGCGTGCGCATTGCTGCAGCCACTGGGGCTCGAAGCCCACCCAGCGCGGGATCGGCACGCGTGTGAAGAACTGCAGGGCGATCAGGAACAGGCGCAATTGATGCGGCATCGTCGGGCGCTGCAAAGGCCTTGTTCAGCTCAGCGCGGGGGAGTTCAGAGGGAGGTCGATGATAAAGCCCAGGCCGGGCCCGGGCGCCTCGTCCAGCCGCACCGAACCGCCCAGGCGCTGGCACAGATTCATCACGATGTTGAGGCCCAGGCCGCGCCCGCCCGAGCCGCGCTGGCCGGTGTAGAAGGGCTCGAACACATGCGCGCGCTGCGCCGGCGCAAGGCCGCGCCCGTTGTCGCGCAGCTGCAGGCACAGACGCTCGCCCTCGGCCTGCAGATGGATCGCGATGCGGCGCTCGCGCCGACCCTCGAAGGCATGGCTGACCGCGTTCAGCAGCAGGATCGAGACCAGCTGCGCCAGCAGGCCCACCGCCATCACCGCGGGCACATGCTCCGGGCCGCTGATGTCGACCTGCACCTGCGCGTTCTTGAGCGCGGGCGCATGGGCGCGCACCAACCTGCGCAGGTAATCCGGCAGGTCCACCGCCTGCACCTGCAGATGGCTGCAGTCTTCGGCCAGGGTGCGGAAGTTGCAAAGCAGATCCGAGGCGCGCTGCAGATGGGTGTTGGCGAACTGCGCCGCCTGCAGCAGCTTGCCGGCCAGGGCCTGCAGTTCCTGGCGCGTCGGCCGCTCGCTGTTCAGCTTGCCCTGCAATTCCCGCGCGAATTCCTCCAGGCCGGAGGCCGCCGTCACCGCCACGCCCACCGGCGTGCTGACTTCATGGGCAAAGCCCGCCACCAGGCCGCCCAGACGGGCCAGGCGCTCCTGCTCGATCAGGCGCGCCTGCAGCAGCAATACCTCCTCGCCGCGCTCCTGCAGCATGCGTGCAAGTTCGGGGCGGTCGGCTTGCGCTGCGCTCATGGGGCCACTCAGTTGTCGGGGTAGCGCTCGTAGATGCTGCGCACCAGATCCAGCCGGTCCAGCAGCATCTGCACCAGCTTGGGATCGAACTGCTTGCCGGCCTGCTCGCGCACATAGGCCAGGGCCTCGTCGAAATTCCAGGCCTCCTTGTAGCAGCGCTTGCTGACCAGCGCGTCCAGCACATCCGCCAGCGCGACGATGCGGCCCGCCACATTGATCTGTTCGCCCGCCAGGCCGCGCGGATAGCCCAGGCCGTCCCAGCGCTCGTGGTGCTCGTAAGCGATGGTGGCGCCCAGCTGCAGGATGCGCTTGTCGGACTTGCTGAGCAGCTCGAAGCCGATGCGGGCATGGGTCTGCATGACCTCCCATTCCTCGGCGTCGAGCTTGCCGGGCTTGTTGAGCACGCGGTCGGGGATGCCGATCTTGCCCACGTCGTGCAGCGGCGAGGCCTGGCGCATGAATTCGACATCGCCCGCCGTCATGCCAACCGCCTCGGCCAGCAGGGCCGAGAGCTCGCCGACGCGCCGCACATGGGCGCCGGTTTCCTTGGAGCGCTTTTCCACCGCCTCGCCGATGATGTAGACGGTGGAGCGCTGGGTGTCCTGGATCTCCTCGCGCAGCAGCAGGCTTTCGTAGGTGATCGCCACATTGGCGCAGAAGATCTCCAGCAACTCGCGCGCCTGCTCGTCCACCGGCTCGGAGAACACCATATAGAGCAGGCTCTCGTTGCCCGAGCTGGTGCGGTAGTAGCCGACGTAGCAAAGCTCCTCGAAGTAGCTCTGCTGCTCGATCAAGGCCTTGTCGAGCGCCTCGCGCACCTGGGCCGGCAGGCTCTCGACCTCCTGGTCCACCAGCAGGCGCGAATACTCGGAGGTGGCGGCCAGCACCTTGAGGCGGCCGTCCATGTGCGAGGCCGCATAGGCCGAGATGCGGCTGGCGCACAGGCCCTGGGCCTCGTAGCCCAGCAGATGCGCCACCTGCTCCAGCACGGCCGAGGCGAAGCGGCGCAGATTGTGCGAATCGTAGACGCGCGTGATCGCATCGATGGAGCGGCGCAGCGACTGGCGCGACTGCTCGATGATCATGATGTCGCGGTAGGAGCGCAGCGCCGAATAGAAGACGGTGATCAGCTTGCGCTTGGTGAGCTCGGTCTTTTCCTTGTAGTCGTTGATGTCATAGGTCTTGATGACATGCTCTTCCGGCGCCTGGCCGGGCTGGCCGGTGCGCAGGACGATGCGCACAAAGCTGTTGCCCAGCTCTTCGCGGATATAGCGCGCCAGGTCCAGGCCGGCATGCTCGGACTCCATCACCACATCCAGCAGGATCAGCGCGATGTCGCCGCGCGACTGCAGGATCTCGCGGCCCTCGGCGGCGCTGTAGGCATCGAGGAACTGCAGGCGGCGGCCCGAGAACTCGAAATCCGCCATCACCAGCTGCGTGACCTGGTGCACGGCGGGATCGTCGTCGACGATCATCACCACCCAGGGATCGATGGGCTTGACTCTGCCGGTGGTCGCCTCTTCGGGCAGTTCATCGGCAAACACCAAGTCGGTCATTACGTGCCTCACTTTGCAGAGCCAGGCCCGATTATGGCCAGGGACCGGCCGAAGTAAACAGCAAGAACTGACAGGTAGGCGCGGCCCAGTTTGGCGCTCGCGCCGGCCCGGTTTTCAGGCCTGGCTGACCCCGGCCGAGGCAAAGCTGGCCATCTTGGCCAGCAGCTGACAGGCCGACACCAGCAGGGGCCAGGCCAGCGCGGCGCCGGAGCCCTCGCCCAGGCGCAGGCCCAGGTCCAGCAGCGGTTCGGCCTGCAGGGCCTGCAGCATCAGCCGATGGCCGCTCTCGTTGGAGCAGTGCGAGAACACGCAGCGCTCCAGCACGGCGGGCGCCAGGCGCGCCGCCACCAGCACCGCGGCGCTGGCGATGAAGCCATCCACGACGATGACGCGGCGCTCCAGTGCCGCCTGCAGCACCGCGCCCACCATCATGGCGATCTCGAAGCCGCCGAAGGCGGCGAGGGCGGCGAGTGGCTCGCTGGCCTGCGCGTGGCGCTCCAGCACCTGGCCCAGCAGGGCGGTCTTGTGCGCCAGCTGGCCATCGTCAAGACCTGTCCCCCGGCCCACGCAGGCGCCGATCGGCTGGCCGGCCAGGCGCGCCAGCAGCAGGGCCGCGGCCGAGGTGTTGCCGATGCCCATCTCGCCCAGCAGCAGCGCATTGCCGGGGCGCTGACGCAAGAGGTTCTTGCCGGCGGCGATGGCGGTGGCGCATTGGTCCGCGCTCATCGCCGGCCCCACCAGCGCATCGGCCGTGCCGGCGGCGATCTTGGCGACCACCAGGCCCGGGCGGGGCGCGAACTCATGGCGCACGCCGGCGTCCACCACCGTCAGCGCCAGGCCGTGCTGGCGCGCCAGCACGCTCACCGCCGCGCCGCCGGCGAGGAAGTTCTCCACCATCTGCCAGGTCACGTCGGAGGGATAGGCCGAGACCCCGCGCGCCGCCAGGCCATGGTCGGCGGCGAACACCATCAGCTGCGGCTCCAGCAGCGCGGGCGTCTCGCTGCCCAGGATCAGGCCCAGCCTCAGCATTAGCGCTTCCAGCCGGCCCAGAGCGCCCAGCGGCTTGGTCTTTTGATCGATGCGGATCTGCAGGCGCAGGGCCAGCGCGGCGTCGGCGAGGCTGGGAAGTTGCGGGATCAGGTCGCTCATGCGGATGGGACTCCAACAGTGGTTTGAATAGCCGCCAGCAGCTGGGCCGCGCCGCGCTCGATGGCGGTGGGCCCGGGGCTGAGGATGTCGGCCGATTTGATTTCGATGAGCCGCGCGTTGAGCGCGGCAAAGCCGGGGCGGGCCAGCACGCGGTCGGGCGCGAAGCGCTTGCCGCACCAGGAACCGAGGATGAGCTGAGGCGCTTGCGCCAGCACCTCCGCGTGCGTGACGATGCGCTGCCGGGCGAAACCGGCCTTGGCGCGCTCGGCAAACACGTCGACGCCGCCGGCCAGCTGGATGATCTCGCTCACCCAGCCAATGCCGCAGATGAGCGGCTCGTCCCATTCCTCGAAGAACACGCGTGGCTGCCAGGGCAGGGCGGCGGCGGCCGCGGCGATGCGCGCCTGCGCCTGCTGCAGCGCCGCCACCAGCTGCTCGGCCTGCGCCTCGCGCCGCACCAGCGCGCCCAGGCTAAGCACCATGGCGTGGATGCCGGCCAGGTCGCGCTGGTCGAAGCACAGCGTGGCCAGGCCGGCCGCCGCGCATTCATCCAGCAGGGGTTTCTGCAGGTCCGAGAAGCCGATCACCAGATCGGGCCGCACCGCCAGGATCTTCTCGATCTTCATGCTGGAAAAGCCGCTGATCTTGGGCTTTTGCGCGCGCGCCTCGGGCGGGTAGACGGTATAGCCCGAGATGCCGGCGATGTGGTCCTGCGCGCCCAGGCGGTAAAGCGTGTCCACCGCTTCGGTGGAGAGGCAGGCGATGCGTTGGGGGATGGTCATGCGGGTGGGGGCTGCAGCAGCTGCATCAGATAGTCGGGCTGGAAATGCCGGTCGATGAAATCGGCCAGGCCCTCGAACACCGCGTCCAGCGTCTGCACCTCGGTGCCGAACAGCGCGCGCAGCAGGGCCGGCTGCTCGAACAGGCCATGGGCGTACAGGCCCAGCACGCTGCCCTGCTGCCAGCCCACCGCCGCGCCAGCGTCATCGCGTAGCGCCACCTGGGCCGGCGCCATGCTGGGGTGCTGCGCGGTGCGGCCATGGTGGATCTCGTAGCCTTGCACCGCCACGCCGTGCAGCGCCGCCCAGGGGCCCTGCAGATCGGCGGCGAACTGCAGCTGGGCCGGGCGCAGCAGCTTCTCGCGCTCGAACTGGGTCACCAGGGGCAAGAGGCCCAGGCCGGGCGCGTTGCCGTCGATCTGGTAGGGGTCCAAGAGGCTTTCGCCCAGCATCTGCAGGCCGCCGCAAATGCCCAGCAGGGGTTTGCCGGCGGCGGCATGGCGGGCGATCGCCTGGTCGAGCTGTTGCGCGCGCAACCAAGCCAGGTCGGCCGCCACCGCCTTGGAGCCGGGCAGGATGATCCAGTCCGCCGCCTCCAGCTGCGCCGGCTCGCGCGCCCAGCTCAGGCGCACGCCGGGCAGGCTGCGCAGGGGCTGGAACTCGTCGAGGTTGGACAGGCGCGGATAGGCCACCACGGCGATCTTCAGCCCGCTGCCGCTGGCGACGTCATCGAACACGCCGTCTTCCTCGGGCAGACCATGGCCGCGCCACATCGGCAGCACCGCCACCGTGGGCACGCCGGTGAGGGCCTGCAGCTGCGCCGGGCCGGGCGCCAGCAGGCTGGCATCGCCGCGGAAACGGTTCAGCACAAAGCCGCGTATCAGCGCGCGTTCATGCGCGGGCAGCAGCTGGTGCGTGCCGTAGAGATGGGCAAAGGCGCCGCCGCGGTCGATGTCGGTCACCAGCAGGCAGGCGGCGTTCACCTCCAGCGCGGTGCGCATATTGACGTAATCGCTGCTGTGCAGATTGATCTCGGCCGGCGAACCCGCGCCCTCGATCACCACCACATCGTTCTCGGCCATCAGCTCGTGCAGGGGCGGTCGGGCGCGCAGCCAGAGTTGCTCGCTGCGTTCGCGCCAGGGCATGTCGGTGAGCTGCCGGTCCACCTCGCCCAGCACGATCACCTGCGAGGCGGTGTCCTTCTCGGGCTTCAGCAGCACCGGGTTCATGCGCACCTCGGGCAGGCAGCGCGCGGCCAGGGCCTGGAAGTACTGGGCGCTGCCGATCTCGCCCATCGCCCCGTTCAGGCCGGGCACGACGCGGGCGTTGTTGCTCATGTTCTGCGCCTTGTAGGGCGCGACCCTGAGCCCCTGGCGCGCATACCAGCGGCATAGCGCGGTGGCGAGCCAGCTCTTGCCGGCATTGCTGGTGGTGCCCAGCACCATCACGGCCTTGGCGGTCATGGCATCAACTCCTTCAGGGCGAGGCGCAGCGCCTGCTGCGCCGCGGGGGATTGGGTGGAGACGCGCAGCCAGCCGGTCAGGCCGAAGCTGCCGGCATCGCGCAGCTTGATGCCGCGCGCGCGCAGCGCTGGCAGGGGCAGCTCGGTGGGTGGCAGGGTGAGCCAGAAATTGCTGCAGCTGGGGCGTTGCCGCCAGCCCAGCTCGGCCAGCAGCTCGCGCTGCACGGCCCGCCATGCCAGCAGGTGCGCCCTGGCGTCGCGCAGATAGGCCTGCGTGGCGGGGCTGTGCCAATGGCTCAGGAGGGCGCAGCCCTCGCCGGAGAGCACCCAGCTGGGGGCCAGGTCTTGCATCGCTGATAACCAGCGGCCGCTGGCCGGTGCCAGCAGATAGCCCGCGCGCACCCCCGTCAGGCCCAGGGCCTTGTTGGGGCCCTGCAGGCGCCAGGCCTGCTCGGCCAGCGCCGGCGGCAGGCTCGTCTGCCCCTCCAGGCGCAGCGGCTCGTAGGCCTGGTCGACGGCCAGCTGCGCGGCCGAGGCCCGCAGGGCGGCGCCCAGCTGGGTCCAGTCATGCGTGTCCAGGCTGGCGCCGGTGGGGTTGCAGGGCTCGCAGACCCAGACCAGCGCCGGCCCGCTCAGGCCCGCCGCCAGCTCGGCCACCGAGGCATAGCCGCGCACCTGCAGGCCCAGGGCCAGGGCGGCGGCGGCATAGTCGCCATAGCCGGGCTGCGGCACCCAGACCTGGCGCAGGCCGGCCAGCTGCGCCGCCAGGCTGAGCCGGCGTATCGCCTCGCTGCCGCCGGCGCTGGGCAGCACGCGCTCGGGCGCGAGGCCATGGGCGGCCGCCAGGGTCTCGCGCAGCGCCAGGTAATGCGGGTCGGGATAGCGGCCGCGCTCGGCGCCCAGCAGCGCGTCCAGCAGGGCCGGCGGCGGGCCCAGCGGGCTGGCATTGCTGGAGAAATCGTGCGGGATGGGCGGGCCGGAGTCGCTGCCGCCATGCATGGTTTTTTCTTGCATCAGTGGATAAGACCTCCGCGCAGGGCGGCGGCGCCCAGCATCAACAGCAGGGCGGATCGCAGCATGCCGCGCAGGGTCAGGTCTTGCCCGCGCGCCATGTCGGCGGCCACGGGCGTGGCACCGCCTGCGTTCAGGGCATAGACACCCGGCTTGGCCAGGCGCAGGTTCAATCGCAGCGCCAGCGCCGCCATCGGCCAGCCGCTGTTGGGCGAGGGCGTGCGCGCGGCCTCGCGCGTCAGCCTGGGCAGCAGGCGCCAGTGCCAGGCCAGCATGGCCAGCGCGCTGAGGCGGGCCGGCAGCCAGGAGAGCGCGTCGTCGGCGCGTGCCGCCCATTTGCCGGCCCATTCCCAGCGGCCGCGATAGCCCCACATGGCATCGGCGGTATTGGCGAAGCGGTAGACCGCGGCGCCCGGCAGGCCGGCGATGGCAAACCAGAACAGCGGCGCGACCACCGAGTCGTTGAGGTTCTCGGCCAGGGATTCAAGGGCCGCTTCACGAACCTCGGCGGCGCTGAGTGCTAGCGTGTCGCGGCTCACCAGCCGGGCCAGGCGCGCGCGCCCCTCGGGCAGCGAGCGCTGCAGCGCCGCCTCCACCGCGTCGACCTCCTGGCTCAGCATGGACCAGGCCAGCAGGGGCTTGAGCAGCAGCGCCAGCGCGCCGGCGCAGCCCAGCAGGGCCAGCGGCGAGCGCCAGGGCTGCAGCAGGCCGATCAGCCAGCCCTCCAGCGCGGCCGCCAGCAGGCCGACCACCAGCGCGCCCAGGCACCAGGCCAGCGCAGCCCCGATGAAGGCGGGCGCGGGCCGCAGGGCCGGCAGGTGCTGCGAAAAGAGGCCCAGATAACGGCCCATGCCGACCACCGGATGGGCCCAGGCGGGCGGCTCGCCGAACAGGCGATCGACCAGCAGGGCGAGCAGCATCGCGAGCGGCAGGAGCAGGGCCATCTGCATCGAACAATCAGTCTTCGATGCCGCGCTGCGCCGGCACGCCGGCCTTGAAGTGATGCTTGACCAGGGCCATCTCGGTGACGGTGTCGGCCAGGGCGATCAGTTCCTCGGGTGCGTTGCGCCCGGTCAGCAGCACATGCACATGGGCGGGGCGCTCGCGCAGGGCTTGCAGCACCGGCTCCAGCGGCAGCCAGCCATAGCGCAGCGGGTACATGATCTCGTCCAGCACGACGAGGAAATGCTCGCCCGCGCGTATCGTGCTTTCGGCGCGCGTCCAGCCGTCGCGCGCGAGTTGGGCCGAATGCTCGAGATCCTTGCTCTTCCAGCTGAAGCCGTCGCCCAGGCCCTCGATGGGCAGGCCCAGTTGCTCGAACATGCGGTGCTCGCCGAAGCGCGCGCTGGGCACCTTCATGAACTGGTAGATCTTCACCGCCTTGCCGCGGCCATGGGCGCGCAGCGCCAGGCCGAAGGCGGCCGTGCTCTTGCCCTTGCCGTCGCCGGTGTGGACGATGACGAGGCCGCGGCGCTCCGCGCTGGGCTGGACGCGCTGGTAATCGACGGGTGGGGTTTCAATCTGCATGATGGCCGGCGGAGATAAAGAAGCGCGCGAGCGCCTCCGGGTTGGATGGGAAGTAATGGTGCACATAGCTGGCGCGCAGGCTGCCTTGGGCATACAGCGCCTCGGCCGTGCGGCCGCCATTGGGATTGCTGGCGCGCGCCAGCGGCAGCAGCGGCGTGTCCAGCGTCGAGTAATGGAAGCTGTGGCCGCGCAGCGTGCCTTCGGGCCAGTCCAGCGTCTGCAGGCCCAGTGCGGCCAGGCGGGTCTGCATCTGCGCCCGGCCCGGCAGCAGGCCGGCCATGGGCTGGGCCCGGCCCTCGGCATCGCACAGCTCGTCCAGCAGGCACAGCATGCCGCCGCATTCGGCCAGCAGCGGCTTGCCGAGGGTCAGGTGTTGCGCCAGGCTGGCAAAGAAACCGGGTTGGGCGCGCAGCGCGGCGGCGTGCAGCTCGGGGTAGCCGCCCGGCAGCCAGAGCGCATCGCAATCCGGCAGGGCCTCGCCGGCCAGCGGCGAGAAGGGCCGGAGCTCGGCGCCGAGCGCGCGCAGGCAATCGAGGTTGGCCGGGTAGATGAAGGAGAAGCAGGCGTCCTGTGCCAGCGCGATGCGGCGGCCGGCCAGCAGGGGCGGCAATGGCTCAGCGGACCGACCCGCAAACTCGACGCGAGGGAACTCGAAACCGCCCACCAGGCCGGCCTCCCAGGCGTCGGCCCAGGCATCGAGCTGCGCATCCAGCCCGGGCAGCTCCAGCGCCTGCACCAGGCCCAGATGGCGTTCCGGCAGGGTCAGGTCTTGCTGGCGCGCGATCGCGGCCACCAGGGGCAGGGTGGGCGGCAGGCCCTCGGCCACCATGGCGCCATGGGCGGCGCTGCCGACGCGGTTGGCCACCACGCCGCAGAGCCGGATATCGCTGCGAAAGCCCTGCAGGCCCAGCGCCAGGGCCGCGAAGGTCTGGGCCATGGCGCTGGCATCCAGCACCGCCAGCACCGGCAGGCCGAAGGCGGCCGCCAGGTCGGCGCTGCTGGGCTTGCCGTCGAACAGGCCCATCACGCCCTCGACCAGGATCAGGTCGGCCTCCTCGGCGGCCTCGGCCAGCAGCTGCCGGCAATGCGCCAGCCCGCCCATGAAGAGATCGAGCTGGTAGACGGCATGGCCGCTGGCGCGCGCCAGCACCATCGGGTCCAGGTAGTCGGGGCCGGTCTTGAAGACGCGCACCTTGAGGCCGCGCCGGGCATGGGCGCGCGCGATCGCGGCGCTGACGCTGGTCTTGCCTGATCCCGAGGCCGGGGCGCTGACCATCAGCGCGGCGCAGCTGCGGCTCATCGCGTTGCCCTCTGAGACCCGCGCAGCGGCAGGATCTGCGCGCCGCCCTCGGCCGGCGGCCTGGGCGCGGGATCGAAGGGCAGGGCCAGCCAATGGCCGTCCAGCTGCACCAGGTGCAGGCGTTGCTCGAAGGCGGCCTGCAGGGCCTGGTGGCAGGCGGGCGTGCCGGGCGGGCCCAGGTGGCGCAGGCGCCCGCCCTGCATCACCGCCAGTTGATCGGCCTGCAGCGCCATATTGAGCTCGTGCAGCACACTCAGCACCGCCACGCCCTGGCGCGCCAGCTCGCGCACGATCTGCAGCCAGTCGGCCTGGTGCGGCGGGTCCAGATGCGCCAGCGGCTCGTCCATCAGCAGCACCTGGGCCTCGACGGCGAGCGCGCGCGCCAGCAGCACGCGCTGGCGCTCGCCGCCCGAGAGGCGCGCCAGCGGGCGCTCGCGCCAATCCCAGCACTGCGTGCGGTGCATGGCGCGGGCCACGGCCTCGTGATCCTGCGCGCTGGGCGGGGCCAGCCAGGCCTGGTGCGGCAGGCGGCCCAGCATCACCACCTCGTAGGCGCTGAGTTCGTCGGCGCTGGCCTCGTTCTGGCCCAGCCAGGCGAGCGCGCGCGCGCTCGCCCGGGGCTCCCAGCGCTGCAGTTCGCGGCCCAGCAGATCGATGCGGGCACGGGCCGGCAGCAGGCCGGCGAGCGCGCGCAGCAGGGTCGACTTGCCGGCGCCGTTGGGCCCCACCACGGCCATCCAGCAGGCCGCGGGCAGGGCCAGCTCGATGTCGCGCAGGATCTCGGCGTCCTGCAGGCGCAGGCTCTGCAAGGCGGCGCTCAGGGCCATATTCGTTGTCATTTCAGCTCCCCGACCTTGCCGCGATGCATCAGCAGCAGCAGATAGGCACCGCCCAGCATGGAGGTGACCACGCCCACCGGCAACTCCTGCGGCGCGATCAGCCAGCGCGCGGCGATGTCGGCGGCCAGCAGCAGGGCGCCGCCGGTGAGGGCCGACAGCAGCAGCAGCCAGCCATGCGTGCTGTGGGTGCGGCTGCGCACCAGGTGCGGCGCCACTAGGCCCACGAAGGCGATCAGCCCGGCCTGCGCCACGGCTGCGCCGGTGGCCAGCGCCAGGGTGGCGATCAGGCTCAGTCGCACCAACGGCAGGCGCACGCCCAGCGAGCGCGCGGTGGCCTCGCCCAGGGTCAGTGCGTCGAGCGCGCGGCTGGCGCCCAGCGCCACCAGCAGGCAGCCGAGCAGCACCGGCAGCAGGATCCACACCGAGGCCCAGCTGAGGAAGCCGGTGGTGCCCAGCATGAAGGCCTGCATGGGCCGCATGATGTCGGGCGTCATGATGGTGAGCAGGGCGGTGGCCGAGCCCAGCACCACGCCGACGATCACGCCGGCCAGCAACAGGCGCATGGTCTGCTGCACGCCGCGCGCCAGCGTCAGCGTCAGCAGCACGGCGGCCACGGCGCCCAGAAAGGCCGCGCCGGTGAGGCCCAGCTTCATCGACCAGGCCGCCGTCGCCGGCGAGAGGCCCAGCAGCACCAGCAGCACCGCCACGCCCAGTCCGGCGCCCGCGGAGGCGCCGAGCAGATAGGGGTCGGCCAGCGGGTTGCGGAACAGGCCCTGCGCCACCGCGCCGGCCAGGCCCAGCAGGGCGCCCGCGGCCCAGGCGCCGGCCGAGCGCGGAAAGCGGATCTGCCAGAGTATCTGCTGCTGCACCGCGTCGCCGCCCTGCAGCATCTCCAGCGAAAAACCCGTGCTGCCCACCGCCACGCCCAGCAGGCTCAGTGCGCAGCTCAGCAGCAGCAGGCCCAGCAGCAGGTGCAGCGGCTTGGTGGCGTTCATTTCGGCGCGACCTCGCGTAGGCAGCGCGCCATGAACTTGGCGGCCTCGCCCATCCGGGGGCCAGGTCTTGCCATCAGCTCGGACTCCTGCGGCGGGAACACGCACAGGCGCTTGTCCTTCAGCGCGCGGATCTGGTTCCAGCCCGGGCGCTCAGCCAGCTTCACCGCATTGCGCTGCGCCACCATGATGAGCTGCGGATCGGCGCGCACTACGAATTCGGGGTTGAGCTTGGGGAAGGGCCCGAGCTCCTTGCCGACGATGTTGCGCGGCCCCAGGCGCGCCAGGGTCTCGCCGATGAAGGAGCTCTCGCCGGCGGCAAAGGGCGAGCTGTCGACCTCGTAGTAAACCGTCAGGCCGCGCGCGCTGGCCGGCACGCCGGCGGCTGCCTCGGCCATCTGGGCCTCGATCTGCTGCCAGACCTTCAGGGGCTCGGGTACCGCGAGCAGCTGCCCGACGCTTTGCAGCACGCGCTTCACGTCGGCATGGCTGCGCGTTTCCAGCACCACCACCTTGAGGCCCAGCGCGGCCAGGCGGTCCTGCACGCGCGAGCTGGGCGCCACCAGCACCACATCGGGCCGCAGCGCCACGATGCTCTCCACCTGGGTGTCGTCCAGGCCGCCGAGCTTGGGCAGCTTGTCCACCGCGGCGGGGTAGTTGGAATAGCGGTCCACGCCCACCAGGCGCTCACAGGCACCCAGCGCGCAGACGGTCTCGGTCAGCGAGGGCAGCAGGCTGACGATGCGCTGCGGCGGCGCGGGCCATTGCTGCAGCAGGCCGCGATCGTCCTTCACGCTCACCGGTGCGGCGCCGGCCTGGGCGGCCAGCGCGAACAGCCAGACATGGAGCCAGGGCTTCATCTTCTTGATCATCAGGGCAACTCCGCTTCGACCGGCCGGCTCCAGGCCTGGCCGGCCACCATCAGGGTGAGGTCCGCGCAGCGCGCGGCAATGGCCTGGTTCAGCCGCCCCAGCTCGTCCACATAGTGGCGCACCGCGCTGGACAGCGGGCTGACGCCCCAGCCGACCTCGTTGGAGACGAACAGCACCGGCCCCTGCAGGCGCGGCAGCAGGGCCAGCAGGGCGGCCTGCTCGCGCTGCCAGCCCGGCAGGTCGGGCTCGGCCTCGAAGGGCATCAGCCAGTTGGTGAGCCACAGCGTCAGGCAGTCCACCACCACCAGATGGCCGGGCGCGTCGGCCGCGGCCAGCGCCCGGCTGAGGTGGCGCTGCTCCTCCAGCGTGGCGAAGCCGGCCGGCCGATCCGCGCGGTGGCGGGCGATGCGTGAGCGCATCTCCTCGTCATGCGCGGCGGCGGTGGCGAGCACGCTGACGCGGTGCGTGGCCGCGGCGCGCAGCCAGCGCAGCGCCAGGGCCTCGGCGTGGCGCGATTTGCCACTGCGCTGGCCGCCGACGATGAGCTGGTGCGCGGCCATCGTCGCTGCTTACAGCGTGGGGCTGTAGCGCAGGCCCACGAACAGGGTGCGCGGCGCCTGGGCAAAGCCACCCGCGGTCTGGTAGGCGCGGTTGAAGGCGTTGTCCAGATTCAGCTGCAGGCGCAGCTCGTTGCTGAGCTTGTATTGCGCGTCCAGATTGATCAGGCCATAGCCCGCCAGCGGCTTGGTGTTGGCGGCGTCGTCGTAACGCTTGCCCGAGGCTTGCAGGGCCGCGCCCAGCGCCCAGGCGCCCAGCGTCGTATCGGCGCGCAGGGTGCCGTATTCGCGGGCCCGGCGTGCCAGCAGCTTGTCGGTGCTCTTGTCCTTGGGCGCCTGGAGGTCCAGCGTGCCGGAGAGGCGCACTGGCCCCAGCTGCGTGCCCGCCGCCAGGCTGACGCCCTGCAGGCGCGCCTTGCTGACGTTGGCATAGCAGCCGAAGGCGCTCTGGCAGCTGCCGGCGGCGCCGAACACGATCAGGTCCTTGACGTGGTTGCGGTAGGCGGTGATCGAGGCCTCGTTCAGGCTTTCGTTGTACTTGAGGCCGAACTCGATATTGCGGCCATGCTCGGCCTCCAGCGGCTTGACGCCGGGCTTGCCGAGGTCGGGGCCGTAGACGCTGCCGCGCTGGTACAGCGAGGGCGCGCGGAAGGCCGTGCCGGCCGAGCCGACGACGCGCAGCGTGGGCGCGAGCAGCCAGCCCAGCGCCAGCGTGCCGGTGTTGACGCCGCCGAACTGGCTGTCCTGGTCGTGGCGGGCATGGGCTTGCAGGCTGAACGCGCCTTCGCTCATCAGCCAGCCCAGCGCCGCGGCGTTCTGATGACGCTGATCCTCGCCGTGCAGGCTGGCCACCAGGCCGGTGTTTTCAAGCCGGTCTTCGCGACGCTCGAGGATGAAGTTGAGCTGGCGGTTCTTGGCGAACTCGTAGCTGCCGTTCAGCGCCAGATTGCGGATGCGCGTCTTGGTCAGGTAGGGCGAGGGCTTGGTCTCGTAGCGCTCGCTCGATTCGCCCAGGCTGGTCTGGGTCTGCAGAGCCGGCAGCCATTGCGCGCTCCAGCTCAGCTGCTTGGCCTCGGTGTCCTGGATGCTGTGGTCGTCGTTGAGGGGCTTGGACTTGGAGCTGTCGTACTGCGCATCGGCATGACTCTTCAGGGCGATGGCTTCGAGGCGATGCTCGGCGTTCAGCTGCGCGCCGACGCGGAACTTCACGTTGTGGCTGCGCCAGCCGTCGCGGTCGGGCACATAGCTGAAGCTGCCGGGCAGATCCAGGGTGGCGTTGAAGCCATCGCTGCGCTCGACGGCACCGCTGAGCGCGTAGTCGATGATGCCGGCCGTGCCGGTGATGCCGGCATCGGCCTTGCGCGTGCCGAGGCTGCCGAAGCCCAGACCCAGATCGGCCTGGGTCTTGCTTCCGCCCTTGCGGGTGATGATCTGCACCACGCCGCCGACGGCATCGGAGCCGTAGATCGCGCTGGCCGGGCCCTTCAGGACTTCCACGCGCTCGACCTGCGAGATCGGGATCGCCAGCCAGCTGGTGCCGCTGCTGGCCTGCGAGTCGACGCGCACGCCGTCGATCAGCACCACGGTGTGGCGGGTATCGGCGCCGCGCAGGAACAGCGAGGTGTTCAGCGCCGGGCCGCCGTTGCGCACCATCTCCACGCAACCGGCGTTGCGCAGCAGGTCGCCGATGCCGCCAAAGGCCTGGCGCTCGATGTCTTCACGCGTGATGACGGTGAAATCGGCCAGCACCTCGCTGAGCTTCATCGGCGAGCGGGTGGCGGTGACCACCACGGTGCCCAGCTTGTTGGGGCCGGCGCCGCCTTGGGCGAGCGCGGCGTGGGGGAGGATGGCCAGCGTGGCAGCGGCCAGGGCCAGCAGGGTACGGGCGTGGGTAGGCGCAGGCAGGGAAGCCGCGCGTGCGAAGGAAAAGCTCATGGAATCCAGACAGCAAACAGCCAGGTGCCAGCTTCCCCGCAGGCCCCTGTGAATCGACGCATCGCGTCGCGATGCATCACCTGTTGGCCGGTATCCGGGCTGGTGGATTCAAGCGCCGCATCCTTCCCAGCGCGATTGCGCCAGTGGATTGCTGTACGGGCCTTGGAGCACTGAGGGCTCCATCCACTTACCGTTGCGGGGACAGCTCAGGTTGGGTTTGCCTCGGCGAGACGCGCCCTTCTGATTCCCGTTTAACTGCCCAGACATGAATGGCTGGGCGAGCACCAACGAGCGGCATTCTAGCCGGGCTTGTGCAGCGCGGCATTTGAGCCAACTCAGTTGCTCGGCTCGGGCGCCTTGGGCAGCTTGGGTGCTTTGGGTTTCTTGGGCGGCTTGGGCTTGGACGGCTGCTGCGCTGCGGCGGCGCTGGCGGCGCGTGCCGACGCTTCGCCGCGATGGCCATGGATGCCGGTGGCCGGCGCCGCGTGGCGCTGCTGTTCGGCCTCCTGCTTGAGGCGGGCCTGCTCCATCGCGTTGGCCTGTTTGGCCTCCTGCGCGGCGCGCTGCCTGGCCTCGGCGCTCTGGGCACTACTGGGCTGGTCGTATTGCAGGGTCTGCGCGCTGGCCTTGGCATCCAGCGGGCAGGGGCTGCCGCGCAGCTCGCGTCCATCGGGGCCGCAGCGGTAAATCGTGGCGCTCTGCGGCTGGGTCTGCGCCGACGATCCGTCACTGCCGCAGGCTGCCAGCAGCAGCGCGGTGCTAAACAGGCGGATCGCCTTGCTCATGATGCGACTTCGGTGCCCACCGGCGCTGGCGGCTTGGGTGGCTTGGGCCTTGGCGGCTTGGCGTGGATCTTGGCCAGCGCCTTGTCCATCTCGCCCTTGAGCATCAGCTCCACCGCCTGGTAGGACTTGCCAATGCAATCCTCCACCGCCTGGCGCTCCGCCAACGGCGGCTTGCGCAGCACATAGTTGGCCACCTCGGCCTTGATGCCGGGATGGCCGATACCCAGGCGCAGGCGCCAGAAATTGGCCGAGCCGAGCTGGGCCTGCATGTCCTTGAGCCCGTTGTGGCCGCCATTGCCGCCGCCCAGCTTCATCTTCATCTCGCCGGGCGCGATGTCGAGTTCGTCATGGATGGCGAGGATCTCCTCGGGCGCGATCTTGAAGAAGCGCGCCAGCGCCGCCACCGATTTGCCGCTGAGGTTCATGAAGGTCATGGGCTGCAGCAGCCAGATCGGGCCGGGTGCGCCGGGCGCGTTGTTGACGCGCGCCACCAGGCCGTAATAGCTGCGCTCCACCTGCAGGTGGGCACCCAGGCCGCGCGCCAGGCCGTCTATCCACCAGAAGCCGGCGTTGTGGCGCGTGTCCTCGTATTCTGGCCCGGGATTGCCCAGGCCCACAAAGAGTCGAATCATGGCGGGGATTATCGATGGCAGAGGCCAAGAAAAAAGGCCCTGCAGAGCAGGGCCTTCGTGCCTTTGGATGAGGCTGAAGCAGGAATTACTTCTTGCCCTTCTTCTTGCCCTTGCCGTCGTCGGCAGGAGCGGCGGCGACCACGATGACCTCTTCGGCTACCGGCTCAACCGGCGTGGCGATCACGGGGTTGGGCTTGCCGTGGACCTTGACCTTGATGTGGTCGGCCAGCTTGATGTCGTTCACGTGCACCGAATGACCCTTGGTCAGGCCGCTCAGGTCCACTTCGATGAACTCGGGCAGCTGCTGGGCCAGGCAGGTGATTTCCAGCTGCGTCACAACGTGGTTGACGGTGCAGTGGTCCAGCTTGACGGCCGGCGAGTTCTCTTCGCCCACGAAGTGCAGGGGCACCTTCTTGGTGATCTTGGTGGTGCTGTCCACGCGCTGGAAGTCCACGTGCAGGACTTGCGGCTTGTAGGGGTGCATCTGGTAATCACGCAGCAGCACTTGCGAGACGGCGCCGTTCAGTTCCATCTCGAGGATGGAGCTGTGGAAGGCTTCCTTCTTCATGGCGTGGAACAGCGCGTTGTGGTCCAGCTCGATGGTGGCGGGTTCGCCAGCGCCGTACACAATGGCAGGCACCTTGCCCGAGATACGCAGGCGGCGGCTCGCTCCGGTCCCCTGCAGCTTGCGCTCGAAAGCGGTGAATTTCATATGGTTCTCCAAAATGGATAGAGCACCCGCGACCAGGTGCTCAAGGAATGTGATCTTGCGATCACGGCTCATCACGCCGCGCCCGTGAGGGCCTGGCGCCAATGTCTTAGAAGTTGTTGTTCTGCTCCGAGAACAAGGAGGTCACCGACTCACCGTCCGAAATGCGGCGGATGGTCTCGGCGAACAGGAAGGCCACCGACAGCTGGCGGATCTTGCCGCAGGCCTTGGCCGCGTCGGATAGGGGAATGGTGTTGCTGATCACCACCTCGTCCAGGTGCGAACCGGAAATGCGCTCGATCGCCGGGCCGGACAGGATGGGGTGGGTGCAATAGGCAAACACGCTCTTGGCGCCGCGGTCCTTCAGCACCTCGGCAGCCTTCACCAGCGTGCCGGCGGTGTCGATCATGTCGTCCATGATGACGCAGTTGCGGCCGTCGATTTCGCCGATCACATGCATCACTTCGGAGACATTGGCCGCGGGGCGGCGCTTGTCGATGATGGCCAGGTCGCAGCCCAGCTGCTTGGCCAGGGCGCGGGCGCGCACCACGCCGCCGACGTCGGGGCTCACCACCACCAGGTTGGAATAGTTGCGGGCCTTCAGGTCCGACAGCAGCACCGGCGAGGCGTAGATGTTGTCGACCGGGATGTCGAAGAAGCCCTGGATCTGGTCGGCGTGCAGGTCCATGGTGAGCACGCGCTCGACGCCCACGGTCTCCAGCAGATTGGCCACCACCTTGGCCGAGATCGGCACGCGCGTGGAGCGCGGGCGGCGGTCTTGGCGGGCGTAGCCGAAGTAGGGGATCACCGCGGTGATGCGGCGTGCGCTGGCACGCTTCAAGGCATCGACCATGATGAGCAGTTCCATCAGGTTCTCGTTGGTCGGCGCGCAGGTCGGCTGGATCACGAACACGTCGCGGGCACGCACGTTCTGCTGGATCTCGACCGTCACCTCGCCATCGGAGAAGCGACCGACCACGGCCTTGCCGAGGTCCACGCCCAGATGGGTGGCAATTTCTTGGGAGAGGACCGGGTTCGCGTTACCGGTGAAGAGGACGGTATTGAGCAGCACAGGCCATCCTTTGAGTCAGTGGCCTTTGGCCAGCCGAGCGGGGCGCCAAGGCCCCGGAGGTGGAAAAGAAATTTGGCAGGGGAAGAAGGATTCGAACCTTCGCATGTCGGAATCAAAATCCGATGCCTTAACCAACTTGGCGACTCCCCTACACAGGACACTGCAGAGCTGCAGCACCCCATAACTTTACTCAGTCTTCAGTCCATTCGCGAAGCGGATGAACATCCAAACTGCGGCATATTTTTCCGAGCCATCCCGGAGGAAGATCCTCCAGATTTGTCGCCATGGCCTGGTTCGACATGCCTGCATCTTGTGATGCTTTCTCCCCTGACACTCTGGCAAACACCGCACTGCCCGAGCCCGTCATCCGGCTGTTGCCGAAGCGGTCTTGCAGCAGTCGCAGCGCCTGACTCACTTCGGTACTGTGATGCTCGGCGGCGGCTTGCAAATCGTTGCGACCCCAACCTTGAATCACGCTGGCAAGCCAGTCGGACCTCGTTTTGTCTTCGCTGCTATTGTGTGCAGGAAAGCCCGCTACTATAGCCACGCTTTTTGATCTCTGCAAGAGCGGCGACGAAAATATTTCCTTGGTGCCTATGCTCGTGGCCGGTTTCAGCACCGCCAGGGTCTGGGCGGGCAGTGCGATGGGGTGCAGGATTTCGCCCACGCCCTCGACAAAGGCGTTGCTGCCGCCCAGGAAGAAGGGCACATCGGCACCCAGGCTGAGACCGAGCGGAAGCAGGCGCGCGCGCGGCCAGTGCAGGCCCCAGAGCCGGTTCAGCGCCAGCAGGGTGGAGGCGGCATCCGAGGAGCCGCCGCCCATGCCGGCACCGGCGGGTAGGCGCTTCTCGATATGGATGTCGGCGCCCAGCGCGCAGCCGCTCTCGCGCTGCAGGGCGCGCGCGGCGCGCAGGCAGAGGTCGTCGGCGGGCAGGGCGTCGCCCCGGTCATGGCGCAGCAGCTGGCCATCGCTGCGCTTCTCGAAGTGCAGGGTGTCGGCCCAGTCGATCAGCGCGAAGACCGATTCGAGCAGGTGATAGCCGTCGGGCCGCTTGCCCACCACATGCAGAAAGAGATTGAGCTTGGCCGGGGCCGGGACGTCGTAGAGCGCTTGCATGGCAGCGTGTCAGGGTTTGGGGTCGAGGCGCACGCGCAGCGTGGCCTCGGGTTCGGTGCTGCGCCTGGCCAGGATCAGGCCCTCCTCGTAGCGGCTCAGGTCCACCTCCCAGCCCAGTTGCCGAAAGCCGGCCTCGTCGCCGGGCCTGCGCAGGTGCGCGGCCTGCGGCCAGGGGCGGCCCATCAGCCAGTCGAACATGGCGGCGATGGGAATGGCCTCGCCCAGCAGCTCGCGGGTGAGGGCGTCGAGATCGTCGAAGCGGCGTTCATCGCTGGGGGTCTGCAGCAGCACCTCGCTGCCGCTCCAGCGCGCGCGCGCCAGCAGGCTGCCCAGCGGGGTGCTGAGTTCCAGTTGCCCGGCCTTGGCCGAGCCCTGCAGCTCGAAGCCGGCATTACCGCCCTGGGCGCGGGCGCCGTTGAGTGCCGCCACCTGCACGCTCAGGCGGCCGCTCAGGCGCAGATCCTCGGCCTGGGCCTGATAGGGCTGCGGTTGCGGCGGCACGCTGACGCAGGCCGCCAGGGCCATGCAGGCGCAAAGCGCGAGTGCACGCCTCATGGCTTGGCTTTGAGGCGCTGCATGGTCTCGCGCAGGGCTTCGTTCTTGGGGTCGCGCTTGCTGCCCTCGGCCCAGATGCGCTTGGCTTCGTCGCGCTGGCCTGCCGCCCACAGCACCTCACCCAGGTGGGCGGCAATCTCGGCGTCGGGGCGCGAGCCATAGGCCTGGCGCAGCAGACGCTCGGCCTCGTCGAGCTTGCCCATGCGGTACTCCACCCAGCCCATGCTGTCGACGATGAAGGGCTCCTGCGGCGCGAAGCTGAGCGCCTTGGCGATCAGCTCGCGTGCCTCGGGCAGGCGCTCCTTGCGATCGGCGAGCGAATAGCCCAGCGCGTTGTAGGCGTGGTAGTGGCTGGGGCGCAGTTCGATCACCTTGCGCAGCAGCGCTTCCATCTCCGCGGTGCGCCCCAGCTTCTCGGCCATCATCGAGCGCTCGTAGATCAGATCGGCATCGTCCGGGAAGCGCTCGCTGGCCTTGCTCAGCACGTCCAGCGCCGGCGCCCATTCACGCGCATCGCGCAGCAGTTGGGCCTCGGCCAGCAGCTTGGCGCGCAGATCTTGTTCGCGTTCGCCGGGCAGGGCCTGGATGAGCTGGCGCGCCTGCGCCAGCTTGCCCTGCCGCGCCAGCAGCGAGGCGCGGCGCAGCTGGGTTTCCATCTGGCGCTGCGGCGCATCCACGCGCAGCAGCCAGGCCTCGGCCGCCTTCAGCTCGCCACGCATCTCGGCCGCGTGGGCCAGCAGCAGCCAGGCCTGCTGGCGCGCATCCTTGCCGGCATCGCTGAGCTCGGGCTCGGCCGCCTTGTCGCCCTCCAGCCGTTTCAGAAAGCTGCGCAGCGCGCCGTCGGCCGCCTCGGCATGGCCCAGCTCCAGCTCCAGCGAACCCAGCGCCAGCCAGGACGAGGGGTTGTCGGGCATCTGCTCGGTCAGCAGGCGGAACTCGCGTGCGGCATCGGCCGGGCGCTGGGCGCGCGCCAGGGCGCGGCCGTAGGCCTGGCGCAGGCCGTGGTTGTCGGGCTTGGCCTGCAGGGCCGACCTGATCAGCGTCTCGGCCTCGGCGCGCTGCCCCATCAGGTCCAGGGCCAGGATCAGCGGCTCCTCGGCGTCGGGGAATTCACTGGCGGCGCTGCGGGTCAGCGCCATCGCACCGTCGACCTCATCGGCCACCTGCTCCAGCTTGGCCAGCACCAGCATGCCCATCATGCGGGTGTCGGGCTGTTGGGCCGCCTCCTGCAGCGTCGGCTTGAGGCCTGCCAGCACCTGCTTGGGCTCGGGCGCGCGCTGGAACAGCTGGGGCAGCGATGCCAGCACCGCGCCGCGCTGCGCGGCCGGCGTCAGGGCCAGCAGCGATTTCAGCGGCGCGGCAGCCTCCGCCGGCTTGTTGAGCAGGGCCAGCAGCTGCAGCAGCGATTGATGGGCGTCGATGGAATCGGGCGAGGCATCGCGCCATGCCTTGGCGGCGATCAGTGCCTGTTCGCCGGCGCGTGCCTGCAGGGCAATGCTCACCACGCGCTTGAACAGGGCCTGGTCCTGGGTGCGGCGCGCCGCGTCCAGCAGCACCTGGTAGGCGGTGCCGGCCTGTCCGGCATTGAGCTCCAGCTCGCCGATCAGCAGCTGGTAGAACAGCGGCGCATCCATCGCCGAATTGCTGATCACGGCCGGTGCGGAGTCGGCCTCGCTGGCGGCCCAGGCCGGAGCGGCGCAGCCCATCAGGACGGACAGGATGGCCGGCGCCCACAGCGGTTTGGCGGGCGGGCGGCGATTCGAGGCGGGCATGCGGGGCTCCTGGAGAACGAATGGGCCAGCCCGTGCGAGCTGGCCCTGCAGTCATTCTAGGCAAGGCGTCGCTCGTATCATGAGTCATGCCTGAATTGCCCGAAGTCGAAGTCACGCGCCGCAGCTTTGCCGACGCCATTGCCGGAGCCCGCGTGCTCGAACTCAGGCTGGGCAAGCCGCTGCGCTGGCCGCTGGGCGTTACGCCGCAAAGTCTGGTGGGGCGCCGCGTGGGCGAGGTGCGGCGGCGCGGCAAATACCTCTGGCTGCCGCTGGAGCCGGGCGGCTTGCTGCTGCATCTGGGCATGTCGGGCTCGCTGGCCTTCCGGGAGCATGCGCCGCCGGCCGGGCCGCATGACCATTTTGAATTGCTCACCGACCGCGGCAGCCTGCGCCTGACGGATCCGCGCCGCTTCGGTGCGGTGGTCTGGTCGGATGCCCTGGATGCCGACCCGGCCGCCAAGCTGCTTGCCGGCCTGGGGCTGGAGCCCTTCGACGCGCGCTTCGATGGCGCGCATCTGCATGCCGGCCTGAGCGGCCGGCGCGTGGCCATCAAGCAGGCCCTGCTGGCGGGCGACATCGTGGTGGGCGCCGGCAATATCTACGCCTGCGAGGCCCTGTTCCGCGCCGGTATCGATCCGCGCCTGCAGGCGCAGCGCCTGAGCCGGCCGCGTGCCGGCCGCCTGGCCCTGGCGGTGCGCGAGATCCTGGCGCAGGCGGTGGAGGCCGGGGGCACGACGTTGCGCGACTTCAAGGACGCGCATGGCGTGGCCGGCAGCTTCCAGATGCAGGCCCAGGTCTACGGCCGCGAGGGCGAGCCCTGCCTGGTCTGCGGCACGCCGATACGCCGCATCGTGCAGGGGCAGCGCTCGACCTATTACTGCCCGTCCTGCCAAAAACGCTGATTCAACCGCTGATTCACGCGTTAGCATGCGCCGCGCATGAGAGAAGAAGAGCCCAGCCCCGCCGAGATCCAAGCCCTGTTCGCCCCCACCCTGGTGGCCTGGCAGCGCAGCCATGGGCGCAACGCGCTGCCCTGGCAGAACACACGCGATCCCTACCGCGTCTGGCTGTCCGAGATCATGTTGCAGCAGACCCAGGTGGGCACGGTGCTGGGCTATTACCAGCGCTTTCTCGCCAGCTTCCCGAGCGTGCGCGAGCTGGCCGCGGCGCCGCTGGACGAGGTGCTGACCTTGTGGGCGGGCCTGGGCTATTACAGCCGCGCACGCAATCTGCACCGCTGCGCCCAGGCCGTCTGCGAGATGCATGGCGGCGAGTTTCCGCGCAGCGCCGAACTCCTGCAGACCCTGCCCGGCATCGGCCGCTCCACCGCCGCCGCGGTGGCCTCGTTCTGCTTTGGCGAGCGCGTCGCCATCCTGGACGGCAACGTCAAGCGCGTGCTGTCCAGGCTGCTGGCCTTCGACGGCGACCTGGCCAGCGCGGCGCAGGAAAAGCTGCTGTGGCAGCGGGCCGGCGAGCTGCTGCCCGCCAGTGCCGACATGCCCAGCTATACCCAGGGCCTGATGGATCTGGGCGCCAGCCTGTGCAGCGTGCGCACGCCGCAATGCCTGCTGTGCCCGGTGAGCGAGCTGTGCCTGGCGCGCGCCCAGGGCGAGCCGCAGCGCCTGCCCATCAAGACGCGCAAGCTCAAGCGCAGCCGGCGCGAGAACTGGTGGTTGTGGCTGGAGCATGAGGGCCGCATCTGGCTCGAGCAGCGCCCGGCCACGGGTGTCTGGGCGGGGCTGTGGACCCTGCCGCTGTTCGACGACGAGGCCGCGCTGCAGCGGCAGTTGGACGGACTTGCCGGCCTGGGCGCCAGCGCCGAGGTGCTGCCGGTGATCCAGCACGCGCTGACGCATCTGGATTGGGTGCTGCATCCGCGCCGCGCTGAGGTGGCGGGGCCTGCGCCCGAGTTGAGCGGCGGCGTCTGGGTGGCGCGCGAGCGCCTGGCCAGTTATGCGTTGCCGGCGCCGCTCAAGCGCCTGCTGGATTGATGGCGGATGGATGGCGTATGCTTGCCCCCCTCGACAGCCGACCCCACACCATGCACAGCACTGCCAAGCCCGCCGTCAAGAGCGCGATCGAATCGGCCGTGGTGGCGGCCCTCGCGGGCGCCACCTGCCTGTGGTTTCTGATCTCGGCGGCCAATATGGACGAGGTCGACGGTGCCAAGGCTACCCTGTGGGGCCTGGGTCTGGCGGTTTGCGTGATCGCCCATATCAGCTTCGTGGGCGTGGCCCTCAAGCATGCCGGCCGCCGCGTGCTGCCCTGGCTGCTGGGCATGGTGATCCTGTTTCCGGTGGTCTCGGTGGTGGCCATGGTCCTGCTGCTGCAGGACGAGCAGGCGGGCTGATTACTTCGCGTCCAGCTCGCGGTGCCGCTTGAGCACCTGGCCGTGATAGGCGAACTGCTTGGACAGCGTCTCCACCAGATAGACCGAGCGGTGCTGGCCGCCGGTGCAGCCGATCGCCACGGTCAGGTAGCTGCGCTGGTCGGCCGCGAAATTGGGCAGCCATTGCGAGATGAAGGCGCCGATCTGGCCCAGCATCAGGCGCACCTCGGGCTGGGCCTCCAGATACTCGGCCACCGGCGCATCGCGGCCGGTCAGCGGACGCAGCTCGCGGTCGTAATAGGGGTTGGGCAGCACGCGCACGTCGAAGACGAAATCGGCATCGCTGGGCACGCCATGCTTGAAGGCGAAGGATTCGAACACCAGGGTCAGCGAGGTGCCGCTCACCACCACCAGATCGCGCACCCAGGCGCGCAATTGCGCGGGCCGCAGCTGGCTGGTGTCGATCACCGTTGACTCCACGCGCAGCGCCGCCAGCAGCTCGCGCTCCAGCTCGATCGCGTCCAGCAGGATGCGGTGCGCATCCTCGCCGTCCTGCTGGGCCTGGCGCAGCGGATGCGGGCGGCGCGTTTCGGAGAAGCGCCGCATCAGGGTGTCGGTATTGGCGTCCAGGAAGATCGAGCGCAGGCCCACGCCCTCGGTGCGCAGCTGCTTGATGAGAGGCAGCAGATGCGGCAGCGAGCCGGCGCTGCGCACGTCCACCGCGATCGCGACGCGGCGCTTGCCGCGCTGCTTTTCCAGCGTCAGGAATTCCAGCAGCAGCTCGGGCGGCAGGTTGTCCACGCAGAAGAAACCGGCGTCCTCCAGCGCATGCATGGCGATGGACTTGCCGCCGCCCGACACGCCCGTGACCAGCACCACATCGCTTTGCGGCGCTGGCTTGGCCTCGGCCCCCCGCTTGCTATTGCTGCTCATGACCTGGCCTTTTTGCTGCGCGCTGCCGCGCCGGAGTTGGAGAGATCCAGCATCTCCTGCGCATGGGCAATGCTGGTGGACGAGAGGCGCTCGCCGCCCAGCATGCGGGCGATCTCCGCCACGCGCGCTTCACCATGCACCGGCTGCACATCGCTGCAGGTGACGCCGGCGCGCAGGGCCTTGGAGACGACGAAATGCTGGTCGGCGCAGGCGGCCACCTGGGGCAGGTGGGTGACGGCCAGCACCTGGCGCTCGCGCCCCAGCTGCTTCATCAGCCGGCCCACGGTCTCGGCCACGGCGCCGCCCACGCCGGCATCGATCTCATCAAAGATCAGGGTGCCGGCGCCGCTGTCCTGCTGCTGGCAGGTGGTGACGGCGATCGCCAGCGCGATGCGCGAGAGTTCGCCGCCCGAGGCCACCTTGGCCAGCGGCCGCGGCGTGCTGCCGGCGTGTCCGGCCACCAGGAATTCGGCCGACTCCAGGCCGAAGCTCTGCGGTTGTTCCTGCTTGAGCAGGGCGATCTCGAAACTGCCGCCGGCCATGCCCAGCAGCTGCATGGCCTGGGTGACGGCGGCCGCGAGCTGCGGCGCCGCCTTGGCGCGTGCGGTGCTGAGGCGCCGCGCTTCCTGTTCATAGGCCTGGCGCGTCCGCTCCAGCGCGGCCTGCAGGGCGGCCAGATCGCTGGCAGCGTCCAGCGCCGCAAGCTCCTGCTTCCATTCCCGCAGCAGGGCCGGCAGCTCGGCCGGCTGGCGCCGGTAGCGGCGCGCCAGCGCCACCCAGGCGGAGAGGCGTTCGTCCAGCTCCTGCAAGCGCTCGGGCTCCATGTCGGCACCGTGCAGATAGGCGCTGAGCGTGTGCGTGGCATCCTGCAGCTGCGTCTGCACGCCCTGCAAGGCCTCGACGGCGGGTTGCAGGCGGGCGTCGTAGGCCAGCACGTCCTGCAGATCGTCCAGCGCGCGCTGCGTCAGGCCCTCGGCATTGAGCTCGGCCTCGCTGAGGGCTTCGAGCGCCTTGCGCGCGGCATCCATCAGCGACTGCGCATGCGAGAGCCGCTGGTGTTCACCGTTCAGCTCATCCCATTCATCGGCGCCGGGCGCCAGGCGATCGAGCTCGCCGATCTGCCAGCTCAGGCGTTCATGCTCGCGCGCCAGCTCGCCCTGGCGCGCCTGCGCCGCCTCCAGGCCTTCGCTCGCCTGCTTCCAGTCGGCGTATGTCTTGGTGACCAGCGCGGTTTCTATGCCGGCATAACCGTCCAGCAGGGCGCGCACCGCGGGCGCGCGGGTCAGGCCTTGCCAGGCATGCTGGCCATGGATGTCGAGCAGGCTGTCGGCCAGCTCGCGCAGCTGCGCCACCGTGGCGGCGCTGCCATTGATCCAGGCGCGGCTCTTGCCCTGCGCGTCGATGACGCGGCGCAGCAGCAGGCAATCGTCGTCGCCGTCAAAGCCGGCCTCGGTGAGCCAGTCGTGCAGCGAGGCGGGGCGGTCGAACTCGGCCGTGATCTCGGCCCGCGCCGCGCCCTCGCGCACCACGCCGGCATCGCCGCGGCTGCCCAGCGCGAGCTGCAGGGCGTCGATCAGGATGGACTTGCCGGCGCCGGTCTCGCCGGTGAGCACCGCAAAGCCGTTGCTGAAGTCGAGTTCAAGTTCGGGCACGATCACGAAATCGCGCAGGTTCAGGCGCCGCAGCATTCAACTCACCCCTTCGTACCAGCGCAGCTTGCGGCGCAGCGTGGCGTAATAACTCCAGCCGGTCGGATGCAGGAAGCAGACCTTGTGCTTGGAGCGCCGCACGGTGATGCGGTCGCCGTGCAACAGGCTGGCCAGGCTCTGCATGTCGAAATTCACGCTGGCATCGCGGCCGGCCACGATCTCCAGCCGGATCTCGCCCAGGTCGGGCAGCACGATGGGGCGGTTGGAGAGCGTGTGCGAGGCGATCGGCACCAGCACCCAGCCGCCGATGCTGGGGTGCAGGATGGGCCCGCCGGCCGACAGCGAATAGGCGGTGGAGCCGGTGGGCGAGGCGACGATCACGCCGTCGGCGCGCAGATTGGCCACGAACTCGTCGCCCACGTCCACGCGCAGTTCCACCATCGAGGCGGTGGCGCCGCGGCTCACCACCACGTCGTTGAGGGCCAGGCCCTCGAAGATGATGCGCTCATCGCGCCAGACCGCGCCCTCCAGCATGGCGCGCTGCTCTTTTTCGTAGGTGCCGGCCAGGATGGGCTCGAGCGCCTCGCGAAAGCGCTCGATCGAGATGTCGGTGATGAACCCGAGCCGGCCCTGGTTGATGCCCACCAGCGGGGTGCCATGTCTTGCCATCTCGCGGGCAAAGCCCAGCATGGTGCCGTCGCCACCGACGACGATGGCCAGATCGCACTCGCGGCCTAATTCGTCGTTGGAGAGGGCATCGAAGGCGGTGATGCCGGTGTTCAGGGCGGTCTCGCGCTCCAGCGAGACTTCCAGGCCGAGGCCGGCCACGAACTCGGCAATCTCCTCAAGCACAGGGCGTATGCCCCTGGCCTGGTGCTTGCCCACTAACGCCACATGACGGAATCGCTTGGCCATGCGCAGAATTACACCACAGGGTTGCGACGACTTGCGGAACATGGCGGGCCTGTCCGTACAATGAAAACCATGCTCGACGAGCGCTCCAAATCACTGCTGAAAACCCTGGTCGAACGCTATATCGCGGACGGTCAGCCCGTGGGTTCGCGCACGCTGTCCAAGGCCTCGGGCCTGGAGCTCTCGCCCGCGACCATACGCAATGTGATGGCTGATCTGGAGGAACTGGGCCTGATCGCCAGCCCGCACACCAGTGCCGGCCGCATTCCCACCGCGCGCGGCTATCGCCTCTTCGTCGACACCATGCTGACGGCGCAGCCGGCCCTGCTGGGCGCGGACGCGCGGCCCATCGAGACGCAGTTGCAGCCCGACCAGCCGCAGCGCGTGATCGCCAGCGCCGCGCATCTGCTGTCCAGCCTGTCGAGCTTTGTCGGCGTGGTCACCGCGCCGCGCAAGCCCAGCGTGTTCCACCACATCGAGTTCCTGCGCCTGGGCGAGCGGCGCGTGCTGGTGATCATGGTCTCGCCCGACGGCGATGTGCAGAACCGCGTGATCTTCACCGCGCAGGACCTCAGCCAGGCCGAGCTGGCCGAGGCCAGCAACCGCCTCAACGCCCATTACGCCGGCCTCACCCTGGAGGCGGTGCGCGAGCGCCTGAGGAGCGAAGTGGATGCGCTGAAGGGCGAGATCGGCCTGCTGATGAATACCGCCGTGCAGGTCGGCACCGAGGCGCTGGAGCATGAGGAAGAGCGCGTGGTGATCTCCGGCGAGCGCAATCTGCTCACCGTGCAGGACTTCAACAACGACATGGGCAGCCTGCGGCGCCTGTTCGAGATGTTCGAGCAGAAGACCCAGCTGATGCGCCTGCTCGACGTCTCCAGCCGCGCCGAGGGCGTGCGCATCTATATCGGCGGCGAGAGCCAGGTCGTGCCCTTCGAGGAGCTCTCCATCGTCTCCGCGCCCTACGAGGTGGATGGCCAGGTGGTGGGCACCCTGGGCGTGATCGGCCCCACCCGCATGGCCTACGACCGCATGATCCAGATCGTCGACATCACCTCGCGCATGGTCAGCAACGCGCTGTCGCAGAAGTAGGGCGCAGCCAACTGCCCTATACAATCCGCGCTCCTGGCGCCGGCCGGGATGCGCAGGGCAGTCAACTCAGTTGGTGAGAGGGCGCCCTGAGTGGAAACAGAAGATGTTGTATCAGTGGGCCGTTAGCTCAGTTGGTTAGAGCAGAGGACTCATAGCGAAAGTTGTGCACCGGGAGGCGAAAGCGCCCGAGTGAATGGCGTCAAAGTCGGTGAAACCTGACGGCCCGCAAGGGTGCAAGGCAATGCCGAGCCAAGCCCTGAAAGGGGAAGGTGTAGAGACTAGACGGCGCCCGCCTACAGGCTGCAAGGCTCATGGCGAAGGCATAGTCCAGGGAGTCCAGAAATGGGCACAAACCGGAATCCTTTGGTCGCAGGTTCAAGTCCTGCACGGCCTACCACTTGATACATGCGAAGCGGCGTGGGTTGTCAGGCTGGCGGGTGTGTGGGTTCAGAGTCCCGCGAACGCCGAGGGCTTTGGATAGACGGCGGCCTGTCGACGAAGTTGCAATTGCCTCACCGGCAACCGCAACGCGAAGGAGCTGGCATGACCACAGCCGCCGCCTTAGTTCACAAGAATCGTGCCAGCCCGTCTGCGCATCTCGGCCGCAATGAATTCCATTTGATCCGCGTGATTCAAGAGCAGGGCTCTCCTGTCAGCGCCGTCTCGCATAGAGAACGACGTGCCGCTGCCCTTGTTGCCGTCGGTCACGATGACGATGCAGGCGACCGCATCGGTATGCCGCAACAAGGTTTCACAAAGGTCTTCGTATCTGCCGATTTGCTTCGGCGTAGCTGAGTCATTCAACTTTTTTGCTCCACGAGTTGGACATTCACGCCCCAGTCGTCGAGGCCATGCCAGCCAATATCGCCAGCAGATGGCTCACCAGGTGAGCCATGCGCGAGCGATTTGCACAGGACCAAAAAAAAGGGCTTGGCGAATTTGCCAAGCCCTTCTTGCTTGAGAGCGATCGATCAATCGGGCGATCAGCGCGCTGGCGCCGGTGCCGGCGCCCGCGTCACGCGCGTCTTGCCGCCGGTGGTCACCAGTACCACGGCGTCGCCGGGCAGCAGGGTTTCGCCGGCCTTGGCTTGCACCACCGAGCGGCGCTCGCCATTGCGCAGCTGCAGCAGGATCTCCACCGCTTCTTCGCGGGTGGCGTTGCGTTCCACGGCGTTGCCGATCACGGCACCGGCCACGGCGCCCAGCACGCCGACGATCTGGCCCTCGCGGCGGCCGCCGACGCTGGAGCCGGCCACGGCACCGATCACACCGCCGGTGACGGCACCGGCGCCGCTCTGGCTGCCGTCCACGGTGACCGGGCGGATCGAGAGAATGGTCGCGTCCTGCACCTGGGACATGCGCTGGGCGTCGCCGCGTTGCACCACGTCGGGGCTGGTGGTCGAGCAGGCGGCCAGGGCTGCCACGGTGGCGGCGACGATCAGTTTCTTGATGGGCATGGTTCCTCCGGATAAGTCGTGGAAGACCAACGTCGCCGTGGGCTTCGGCGTTGACCGGATTACAAGTCTTTACCGGCGGCCATGACCTCGGTCATGCCCGAACTGAGCTCAGGCATGCAGGCGGCTGGACCTGGGCACGCTGGCGAGCAGGAACTCCATCTGGTCGGCCAGGATGCGGCGCCCGCGCAGAATCATGTCCTCGTGCAGGCTCGGCACATAGGGCAGGTATAGCAGGCTCATGTGGGCCTCTTCGGGCATGCGGTTGCCCTTGCGGCCGTTGCAGCTCTTGCAGGCGGTGATGCAATTCATCCAGGTGTCGTGCCCGCCGCGCGAACTGGGGATGATGTGCTCGCGGGTCAGGTCGTCGGGATGGTGGCTGTGGCCGCAGTAGGCGCAGACATAGCGGTCGCGCGCGAACAGCTTGGGGTTGGAGAGGGCCGGCGCCTGGCGCCAGGCCCGCGAGGGCACGGCACCGCGTACCGCGATGATGGGGTGCACTTCGATGCGCGATTGCATGCCGGTGCGGCGCTGCAGGCCGCCGCGCAAGACATGGCAGGGGTCGCCAAGCGTCCAGGCCACACCGTCGCTGGCATAGATCACGGCGGCTTCCTTGGTCGTGATCCAGGCTTGCGGTCTGCCCGAGATATCAAGTTGCAGAACATCCACAGCGTTGACCTCCTGCCCGCAGCGTACTGCATTAGTGCGCGCTAACTCAAGCCTGGCGCGCGGGGGTGGGCGCTTTGTGCCCGGGCCGCGACGCGCCATGGCGGCCTAGGGCCTGTTAACACTACGCCAATGGGTCGCGTTGTCGGCCAGAAAGGCCTCAGGCAAGGCGCAAACCGCAGCCGGGTTGGACACCCGGCGAGGATTTGCAACGCGGCCTGCGGCCTTTCTGGCCCCAACCCTGCGGGAAGGCTCGTCTCGGCGGGCCACGCGTCGTTGCAACGCTGGCCCGCACGCGAGTGCGGGCCAGCGCTGCGCCTAGCTTGGCCCGCTGAGGCGAGCCTTCGCGGCCCATCGGCGTAGTGTTAACAGGTCCTAGGCAAGCGTGCGGTTCTAGGCGGCTTCCCCTAGAAGTTGCGGCAAAACCCGGCTTGTCAGACTTGGCTTTTGGGCAAAAATAGAACGATCGTTCGTTTTATTATGCGGACGCCCCAAAACTCCCAGGACCTGCCTTGACCGCTACGCCAGACCCCAGCGCCCGGACCGCTGCGAAAGCAGTGGCGCCGCGCCGTGCCGTGCGTTCGCTGCAAAAAGGCCAGCAGACGCGCGCCGCGATTCTTGAAGCCGCATTAGGCCTGGCCTCGCACATGGGCCTGGAAGGCCTGTCGATCGGCGCCTTGGCCGACGTCACCAAGATGAGCAAGTCGGGCGTGTTCGCCCATTTCGGCTCGCGCGAGGAACTGCAGATCGCGGTGGTGCGCGAGTATCACGCCAAGTTCGAGGAAGAGGTCTTCTTCACCGCGATCCGCGAGGCCCGCGGCCTGCCGCGCCTGCGCGCGCTCTACGAGCGCTGGGTGCGGCGCGTGTCGGTGGAGATCGATTCGGGCTGCATCTATATCAGCGGCGCGGTCGAGTTCGACGACCGGCCTGGCCCGGTGCGCGACGCCCTGGTCTCGATGGTGAAGGCCTGGCATGCCGCCCTGCACCGCGCCATCGTGCTGGCCAAGGAGGTCGGCCACCTGAAGCCGGATGCCGATGTCGAGCAGATCCTGTTCGAGTTGCACGGCCTGATCCTCTCCCTGCATCACGACGCGCGCTTCATGCGCAGCCCGGGCGCCATCGGGCGCGCCGAGGCGGGCTTCGAGCGCGCCATCCAGTCCTATGCCACGCCGGCCGGCCTCAAGGCCGATCGCGAGCACAGCCCCAAGTCAGCCGCCGCAGCCATCAAGAAGCGGCCCTGATCTCTCATTACTACAAGCCCACCTCAGGAGCTCCACATGCCTCAGTACAACCCGCCCCTGCGCGACATGAAGTTCGTGATGCACGAACTGCTGCACGTCGTCGACGAGTTGAAGCTTTGCCCCAAGCATGCCGACATCGACGAAGACACCATCAACGCGGTGCTGGAAGAGGGCGGCAAGTTCTGCTCCGAGGTCATCACGCCGATCAACCTGAGCGGCGACGCCGAGGGCTGTGTGCTCGACAAGACCACCCACGAGGTCACCGCACCCAAGGGCTTCAAGGAAGCCTACGCCAAGTACGTGGAAGGCGGCTGGCCGGCTCTCTCTTGCGACCCCGAGTACGGCGGTCAGGGCCTGCCGGTGATGATCAACCAGTGCATGTACGAGATGATGAACTCGGCCAACCAGGCCTGGACCATGTATCCCGGCCTGAGCCACGGCGCCTACGAGGCCCTGCACGCCCATGGCACGCCCGAGCAGAAGAGCATCTACCTGCCCAAGCTGACCAGCGGCGAGTGGACCGGCACCATGTGCCTGACCGAGCCGCATTGCGGCACCGACCTGGGCCTGCTGCGCTCCAAGGCCGAACCGCAGGCCGACGGCACGTACAAGATCACCGGCCAGAAGATCTTCATCTCGGCCGGCGAGCATGACCTGGCCGCCAACATCGTGCACCTGGTGCTGGCCCGTCTGCCGGACGCACCGCAGGGCTCCAAGGGCATCTCGCTCTTCATCGTGCCCAAGTTCAATGTGAACGCCGACGGCTCGCTGGGCTCGCGCAACGGCGTGTACTGCGGCGGCCTGGAGCACAAGATGGGCATCCATGGCAATGCCACCGCGCAGATCGTGCTGGACGGCGCCGTGGGCACCATGGTGGGCCAGCCCAACAAGGGCCTGGCCGCGATGTTCGTGATGATGAATGCGGCGCGCCTGGGCGTGGGCAACCAGTCCCTGGGCCTGACCGAGGTGGCCTACCAGAACGCCGTGGCCTATGCCAAGGACCGCATCCAGATGCGCGCCCTGTCCGGCCCCAAGGCGCTCGACAAGGCCGCCGACCCCATCATCGTGCACCCCGACGTGCGCAAGATGCTGCTGACGGCCCGCGCCTATGCCGAGGGCGGCCGTGCGCTCGCCACCTATGTGGCGCTGCAGCTGGACAAGGCGCTGTCCTCGGACGACGAGGACGAGCGCAAGGAATGCGAAGACGAAGTGGCGCTGCTGACGCCCATCATCAAGGCCTTCCTGACCGACAACGGCTGGATCGCCACCTCGCATTGCATGCAGGTCTTCGGCGGCCATGGCTTCATCCATGAGTGGGGCATGGAGCAGTTCGTGCGCGATGCCCGCATCAACATGATTTACGAGGGCACCAACACCATCCAGTCGCTGGATCTGCTGGGCCGCAAGGTGCTGGGCGACAACGGCAAGAAGCTCAAGGCCTTCGGCAAGAAGATCGCCGCCTTCGTCGAGGAAGAGGGCACCAACGAGGCGATGCAGGAGTTCATCAATCCGCTGGCCGACATCGGCGACAAGGTCACCAAGCTGACCACCGAGATCGGCATTAAGGCCTTCCAGAACCCCGACGAGGTGGGCGCCGCCGCGGTGGACTACCTGCGCGTGGTGGGTCACCTGACCTTTGCCTACTTCTGGGCCCGCATGGCCAAGCTGGCGCTGGAGAAGAAGGACGGCGGCGATCCCTTCTACACCGCCAAGCTCTCGACGGCGCGCTTCTATTTTGCGAAGCTGCTGCCTGAGACCGCCTCGCTGATCCGTACCGCGCGTGCCGGTCTGCAGCCGCTGATGGAGATGGAAGAAGCGCTGTTCTAAGCATCCCGCCCCCAGGCCCGCCCGTCAGAGGCGGGCCTCACAACATTCAGGAGACCGACCCCATGAAGAAAGCCTTGTTGACCGTCGCTGCCGCCGCCCTGAGTCTTGCCGCCGGCCTGGCGCAGGCACAGCAGTCCAGCCCGGTGGGCCTGTGGAAGACCATCGACGACGATGGCAAGACCGAGAAGTCGCTGGTGCGCATCAGCGAGACCGGCGGCGTGCTGACCGGCACCATCGAGAAGATCTTCGATGCCAGCAAGGCCGATTCGAAGTGCGACAAGTGCAGCGATGACCGCAAGGACAAGCCCGTGGTGGGCCTGCAGATCATCCGTGGGGTCAAGCAAGACAACGACGACAAGCTGCATTGGGTGGGGGGCGAGATCCTCGACCCCAACAACGGCAAGTCCTACAAGACCCGGCTCAAGCCCATCGATGGTGGCAAGAAGCTGGAGATGCGCGGCTATATCGGCTTCTTCTACCGCACCCAGACCTGGGTGCGCGTCGAGTAAGCGTTAGGCGTAGCCGCCACCAATCCGTACAGATTTTTAGGAGAAGTCCGTGAGTCGATTCCAAGTTCGCAAAGTCGCCGTGCTCGGCGCTGGCGTGATGGGTGCGCAGATCGCTGCACACCTGGTCAACGTCAAGGTGCCCGTGGTGCTGTTCGATCTGCCGGCCAAGGAAGGCCCCAAGAACGGCATCGTCAGCAAGGCGGTGGACGGCCTGAAGAAGCTCAAGCCCTCACCCCTGGGTGACGCGGCCGACGCGGCCCTGATCGGCCAGGCCAATTACGAGGAACACCTCGAGCAGCTGCGCGATTGCGACCTCATCATCGAGGCCATCGCCGAGCGCATGGACTGGAAGCTGGATCTCTACAAGAAGATCGCCCCCTTCATCGCCCCGCACGCGATCGTGGCCTCGAACACCTCGGGTCTCTCGATCACCAAGCTCAGCGAAGTGCTGCCGGAAGAAATCAAGCCGCGCTTCTGCGGCATCCACTTCTTCAACCCGCCGCGCTATATGTACCTGGTGGAGCTGATCAACACCCCGACCACGCGTCCGGAAGTGATTGACCAGCTGGAAAGCTTTGTCACCACCGCGGTCGGCAAGGGCGTGGTGCGTGCCAACGACACGCCCAACTTCGTCGCCAACCGCGTCGGCATCGCCGGCATGATGGCCACCATGATCGAGGCCGAGAAGTTCGGTCTCTCGGTGGACGTGGTGGACGACCTGACGGGCAAGAAGCTGGGTCGCGCCTCCAGCGGCACCTTCCGCACCGCCGACGTGGTGGGCCTGGACACCATGGCTCATGTGGTGAAGACCATGCAGGACAACCTGCAGGACGATCCCTTCTACTCGATCTACGCCACGCCCAAGGTGCTGGCCGGCCTGATCGAGAAGGGCGCGCTGGGCCAGAAGGCCGGCGGCGGTTTCTACAAGAAGGTGGGCAAGGACATCCAGCGCCTGGACTTCGCCACCGGCGAATACGTGGCCGGCGGCAAGAAGGCCGACGAGATCGTGGCCCGCATGCTGAAGAAGCCGGCGGCCGATCGCATCAAGCTGCTGCGTGAATCGAGCAATCCGCAGGCCCAGTTCCTCTGGTCCATCCTGCGCGACAGCTTCCACTACGTGGCCGTGCATCTGGCCAGCGTGGCCGACACCGCGCGCGAGATCGACTTCGCGATGCGCTGGGGCTTTGGCTCGCAACAGGGTCCGTTCGAGCTCTGGCAGGCGGCCGGCTGGAAGCAGGTGGCCGAGTGGATCTCCGCCGACATCGCCGAGGGCAAGACCCTCAGCAACGCCCCGCTGCCCGCCTGGGTGAGCGAAGGCCCGGTGGCCGAGAACGGCGGCGTGCACAGCGTGAACGGTTCCTGGAGCGCCGCGGAGGGCAAGTTCAAGCCGCGCGCCAAGCTGCCGGTGTACGAGCGCCAGGCCTTCCCCGAGGCCCTGGTGGGCGAGGGCGCGGCCGAGCCGCTGAAGGCCGGCACCGAGCTCTTCAAGAACGAGGAAGTGCGCGTCTGGACGCTGGACAACGAGGTCGTGATCGCGTCGATCACCGCCAAGCTGCACCTCATCAGCCCGACCGTCACCGAAGGCCTGCTGAAGGCTGTGGAGATTGCCGAAGCCCAGTACAAGGGCCTGGTGATCTGGTCGCCCGATGACGTGTTCTCGGCCGGCGCCAACCTGGAAGCGCTGATGCCGGTCTTCATGACCAAGGGCGCCAAGGGCATCGCGCCGGAAGAGAAGAAGCTGCAGGACATGATGCTGCGCCTGCGTTACGCCAATGTGCCGGTGATCGCCGCGATGCGCGGCCTGGCCCTGGGCGGTGGCGCCGAGCTGGCGGTGCATTGCGCACGCCGTGTCGCGCACATGGAAAGCTATGTCGGCCTGGTGGAAGTGGGCGTCGGCCTGATCCCCGGCGGTGGCGGCCTGACCTATATCGCACGCCGCGCCGCCGAGATGGCCGCCGCCGGCAATGCCAACGCCGACATCTTCATGTTCCTCAAGGATGGCTTCACCACGGCGGCCACCGCCAAGGTCGCCACCTCGGCACTGGAAGCCAGGAAGAACGGCTTCCTGCTGGACAGCGACGTGATCGTGCCCAACAAGGACGAGCTGCTGCACGTGGCCTCGGCCCAGGCCAAGGCCATGTTCGAGTCGGGCTACCGCCCGCCGCTCAAGGCGCTGTTCCCGGTGGCCGGCCGTTCGGGCATCGCCACCATCAAGGGCCAGCTGGCCAATATGCGCGACGGCGGCTTCATCAGCCAGCACGACTTCCATCTCGCCAGCCTGATCGCCGATGTGGTGTGCGGCGGTGCGGTGGAGGCGGGCTCGCTGGTCAGCGAGGAGTACCTGATGTCGCTGGAACGCCAGCACTTCTGCGCGCTGCTGGAGCATCCCAAGACGCAGGAGCGCATCATGGGCATGCTGCAGACCGGCAAGCCGGTGCGCAACTGAGATCGGCAAGAGCCTCATGAGCGCCACCCCGAACCGACTGGCCCGCACCCTGCAGCGCATCGAGGCGCTGCCGGCCCTGCTGCGCCAGCCGGCGCGCAACCTGGCCCTGCGCCGCGCCGTGCCCTTTACCGGCACTGCCGGCCTGGACTTCGTGGCGCTGACGCCCGCGCGCACCGAGATCGCGGTGCGCAACCGCCGCCCGGTGCAGAACCACATCCAGGGCGTGCATGCCGCCGCCATGGCGCTGCTGGCCGAGACGGCCACCGGCATGGTGGTGGGCATGAATGTGCGCGACGACTGCCTGCCGCTGTGCAAGTCCATGCATGTGGACTTCAAGAAGCGGGCCACCGGCGCGATGCGCGCCGAGGCCAGCCTCAGCGAGCAGCAGCGCGCCAGCATGCGGGCCGAGCCCAAGGGCGAGGTCACGGTGACGGTGGTGGTGACCGATGAGGCCGGCGTGAATCCGGTCGAATGTGAATTTGTTTGGGCTTGGATACCCAAGACCCCCAAGAACTGAAAGGTTGGTTGAACATCATGGCAAAGCAAGTGCAAGAAGCCTATATCTGCGCCGCCACCCGTTTGCCCATCGGCAAGTCGGGCCGCGGTTACTACAAGAACACCCGCCCCGACGAGATGCTGGTGCGTGCCATCCAGGCCGCGCTGGCCCAGGTGCCAGGTCTTGACCCCGCCGCCATCGAAGACGCCATCGTCGGCTGCTCCTTCCCCGAAGGCGAACAGGGCATGAACATCGCCCGCGTGGCGGCGGTGCTCTCGGGCCTGCCCAATACCGTGGGCGGCGTGACGGTGAACCGTTACTGCGCGTCCGGCATCACCGCGCTGCAGATGGCGGCCGACCGCATCCGCGTCGGCGAGGCCGAGGTCATGATCGCCGGTGGCGTCGAATCGATGAGCATGGTGCCGATGGGCGGCAACAAGCCCTCGCTCTCGCCGCTGATCTTCGAGCGTGACGAGAACATCGGCATCGCCTACGGCATGGGCCTGACGGCCGAGAAGGTGGCCCAGCAATGGAAGGTCAGCCGCGAGGCGCAGGACGCCTTCGCGCTGGAATCGCATCGCCGCGCCCTGGCCGCCATGGAAGCCGGCCATTTCGCCGCCGAGATGACGCCCTTCGAGATCATCGAGCGCTCGCCCAATCTGGCGGACGGCTCGATCAGTGAACGCCGCCGCGTGGTGAGCCTGGACGAGGGCCCGCGCAAGGACACCTCGATCGAAGGCCTGGGCAAGCTCAAGCCGGTGTTCGCCGCCAAGGGCAGCGTCACCGCCGGCAACAGCTCGCAGACCTCGGACGGCGCCGGTGCCCTGATCGTGGCCTCGGAAGCCGCGGTGAAGCGTTTCGGCCTCACGCCGCTGGCCCGCTTCGTTTCCTTCGCCGTGCGCGGCGTGCCGCCCGAGATCATGGGCATCGGCCCGATCGAAGCCATCCCCGCGGCCCTGAAGCTGGCCGGCATCACCGCCGCCGACCTGGACTGGGTGGAGCTGAACGAAGCCTTCGCCGCGCAATCGCTGGCGGTGCTGAACGACCTCGACAGCAAGGGCATCGTGCTGGACCGCAGCAAGGTCAACCCCAACGGCGGCGCGATCGCACTCGGCCACCCGCTGGGCGCCACCGGCGCGATCCGTGCGGCCTCGGTGATCCATGGCCTGCGCCGCACCGGCGGCAAGTACGGCATGGTGACGATGTGCGTGGGCGCCGGCCAAGGCGCCGCCGGCATCATCGAACGCCTCTGAGGCGAGTGCCATGCGCCGCCGTCAGCTTCTCCGATCCGGAACGCTGCTGGCGGCGCCCGCCAGCCTGTCATTGACCGCCTGCCAGGGCGAGCTGCCCAAGCAGTTCGAAAGCTGGCGTGCTGCCCAGGAAGCGGTGCTGGAGCTGCGCTTCAAGGAGCCGAGGCTGCAAGGCAGCCACTGGAATCTGGCGCAGATGCTGCAGCACGCGGCGCAGAGCATCGAGTACTCGATGCAGGGCTTCCCCGAGCCCAAGCCGGCCTGGTTCCAGGCCACGCTGGGCAGCACGGCGTTCGCCTTCTTCGATGCGCGCGGCCAGATGAGCCATACGCTGGACGAGCCCATCCCCGGCGCGCCGGCGCTGGACGCCGAGCGCAGCCTCAAGTCCGCGGTGCAACGCCTGCTCGATGCGATGGATGCCTTCGCCGCTTTCAAGGGCGAGTTCAAGCCCCATTTCGCCTATGGCAAACTCGACCGAAACCAGTACCAGCGTGCGCACCTGATGCACCTGGCCAACCACTGGCAGCAACTGAGCGCCTGATTTTCCAGGCAGGAGACAAGACCCATGAGCATCAAGACCGCCATCGTGAACGGCGTGGCGACGATTGAAATCGCCCGTCCCGAGAAGAAGAACGCACTGACCCGCGCCATGTACCAGGCCATGGCCGATGCCCTGGTGGCGGCGAATGGCGACAAGAGCGTGCGCGCGGTGCTGATCCAGGGCCAGCCCGGCATCTTCACCTCGGGCAACGACATCGAAGACTTCATGGGCAGCCCGCCGCGCGATGAAGAAGCGCCGGTGTTCCAGTTCATGCGTGCGCTGGTGGCCTGCGAGAAGCCGGTGATCGCGGCGGTGAACGGTGCCGCCATCGGCATCGGCACGACCATGCTCTTGCACTGCGATTTCGTCTACGTGGCCGACGACGCCCGCCTGGCCATGCCCTTCGTGGGCCTGGGCTTGGTGCCCGAGTTCGCCTCCAGCCTGGTCGTGCCGCGCCTGATGGGCCATGTGAAGGCGGCCGAGAAGCTGTTGCTGGGCGACCCCTTCACCGGCGCCGATGCGGTGGAATGCTGCATTGCCAACGCCGTGCTGCCGGCCGGCGAGGTGGTGAACCAGGCGCGCCGTGTCGCCGAGCGCTTCAACAATCTGGCACCCAGCGCGGTGCGTGAGAGCAAGCGCCTGATGCGCAGCCACAGCAGCGCCCAGGTGCTCGAGACCATCAAGGTCGAGGCCGAGATCTTTGGCGCGCGCCTGCGTTCGCCCGAAGCGTCTGAAGCCTTCCAGGCCTTCTTCCAGAAGCGCGCTCCGGACTTTTCCAAGTTCGAATGAGCGCCGCGGCTTGAAGCTGCTGCTTGCCAAGATCGCGCTGGCGCCGCTGCTGCTGTGGCAGGGCCTGCAGGTCCGCCGCAAGGCCCTGCGCCTGCCCGAGGCGGTGGGCCCGCGCAGCGGCATGGCGGGCGGCGGCGCGCTCCAACTGCGCCTGCTGATCGTGGGCGACTCCTCGGGCGCCGGCGTCGGTGCCGCCACGCAGGCCGAGGCCCTGGCCGGGCAGCTCTCCGCCGCGCTGGCGCAGCGGCTTGGCGGCAGCGTGCATTGGCAGCTGATCGCCAAAACCGGCCATACCACCGCCGATGCCCTGGCGGAGTTCGAAGCCAGCGCAACGCAGGCCGCCGATGTGCTGGTGACGGCGCTGGGCGTCAACGATGTGGTGTCGCAGGTCTCGCCGCGCCGCTGGGCGCATCAGCTGCGACTGCTGCATGAACTGGCGGTGCAACGCGCCGGCGTGCGCTACAGCCTGCACAGCGCCGTGCCACCCATGCATGCCTTTCCCTTGCTGCCGCAGCCGCTGCGCTGGCTGCTGGGCGCCCATGCCCTGCGCATGAATCGCATGCTGGCGCGCAGCCTGCTTGGCGATGCGCGGCGCGGCCTGCAGGCGCTGCCGCCGCATCTGCACGGCGCCGCAGCAGCCGAACTGATGGCGCCGGACGGTTTTCACCCCGGGCCCGCCGGCTACCAGCTCTGGGCCGATGCGCTGGCCGAGCGCATCGTGCGCGAGTGGTCTCAGATCACATTCAGTTCCAGATAGGGCCGGCCGGCGGCGATGCGCTGGGGCGATAGCGGGCCCAGATCCAGGCTCTCGTAGCGACCATGCGCCAGCAGTTCGGCGACGCCGCGGCCCACGCCGGGGGCATGCTGCAGCCCATGGCCCGAGAAGCCGCAGGCGAGCAGCAGATCAGGACATTCCGCCAGCGCACCAACCAGGCCGTTGTGGTCGAAGCTGTTCATCTCGTAATAGCCGGCCCAGGCGCGCTCGGGCCGCAGCGACTCGAAGCCCGGCACGCGCTGCGCCAGCGCGGGCCAGAGCCGCTCCTCGAAGAGATCGGCCTCGGGGTCCAGGGGCAGGTCGTCGCCATCGTCCAGCGGCGTGCCGCCGCAGATGAACTGCCCCTCGCCCTCGGGGCGGAACCAGAGTCCGCTGGGGTCGATCACCAGCGGGCATTGCGGCGCTTGCGCGGGGCTGCGGAAACCATAGACGCTGCGGCGTTTGGCGCTGACCGGTACCGTCAAGCCGGCGCTGGCGGCGAGCCCGCCCGACCAGGCGCCGCAGGCGAGCACATAGCGATCGGCCTGCAGCAGGCCGCTGGCCGTGCGCACGCCGCGCATCGCGCCGCCGGCATCGCGCTCCAGGGCCAGGGCCTCGTCGCGCAGGTATTGCACGCCCTGCGCCTGGGCGCGCTGCTTGAAGTGCTGCAGCAGACCCCAGCCGTCGAACCAGCCTTCGCCGCTGCGGCCCCAGCTACCCAGGGTCAGGTCTTGCGTGGCCAGCCAGGGCCAGCGCGCCTGCAGCTGGGCCGGCTCCATCAGCACAATGTCGGCGCCCATGCCGCGCTGCAAGGCGTTGAGCTGCCGCAGCGAGTCTGCCCCCGCCGCGGTGGCGAGGTATAGATAGCCCTGCTCGACCAGGCCGGCCTGCGCGCCCAGGCCGCGTATCACCTCCAGCCCGTACTGGGAGAGAGCAATGTTCAGCGGCGTGCTGAACTGCTGGCGTATCGAGGCGGCGGAAAGCGCCGAGGAGGCGCGCGCGTAGCTCGGGTCGCGCTCCAGCACCGTGATCTGTCCCCGCCACGCCGGCGCGGCCGAGAGGTAGGCGGCGACGGCGCTGCCGATCGCGCCGCCACCGATGATGAGCACGCTCACGGCTGGTGCACGAAAGGCCTGGGCTTGCCCTCGTGGTCGATCGCCACAAAGGTCAGCTGCGCCTCGGTGACCTTCACCACATGGGGGTTGGCCGGGTTGCGTTCGGCGATCACTTCCACATTGACGGTGATGGAGGTGCGGCCCACGCGGGTGATCTGGGCGTAGAAGGACAGCAGGTCGCCGATCGAGACCGGCTGCTTGAAGAGGAACTCCTTCACCGCCACGGTGGCCACGCGGCCGCGCGAGAGGCGCGCCGGCAGCACCGAGCCGGCGATGTCCACCTGGGCCATGATCCAGCCGCCGAACACATCGCCGTTGTGGTTGGCGTCGGCCGGCATGGGCATGACGCGCAGCACCAGCTCGCGAGGCCAGTCAGGGGCGGTGGAAGGGCTTGAAACTTCGCTCATGAGGCATACCTGTGACAATCTTCGAGGCATTCTCCTCCAGTCACACCTCCACAGGCATTCATGCGACGCAGTCCCGAGCCGGCCCCCGCACAGTCTTCGTCCACCGGCGCACGCGCGCGCAGCGACTGGGGCACCATCGCCAAGCTGCTGCCCTATCTGTGGCGCTACCGCTGGCGCGTCGGCCTGGCGCTGGGCTTCATGGTCTGCGCCAAGCTGGCCAATGTGGGCGTGCCGCTGCTGCTCAAGACCCTGATCGACAGCCTCTCCATCAAGCCGGGCAGCACCCAGGCCATGCTGGTGGTGCCGCTGGGCCTGCTGGTGGCCTATGGCGCGCTGCGCCTGTGCACCTCACTGTTCACCGAGCTGCGTGAGCTGATCTTCGCCAAGGCCACCGAGGGCACGGCGCGCAGCATCTCGCTGCAGGTGTTCCGCCACCTGCACGACCTCAGCCTGCGCTTTCACCTGGAGCGCCAGACCGGCGGCATGACGCGCGACATCGAGCGCGGCACGCGTGCGGTGCATTCGCTGATCTCCTACTCGCTCTACAGCATCGTGCCCACCCTGATCGAGGTGGTGCTGGTGCTGAGCCTGCTGTCGATCAAGTTCGACATCTGGTTTGCCTGGATCACGCTGGCGGCCCTGGTGTTCTACATCAGCTTCACCGTGGTGGTGACCGAATGGCGCACCAAGTTCCGCAAGCTGCTCAACGAACTGGACTCGGTGGCGCATACCAAGGCGATCGATTCGCTCCTGAACTACGAGACGGTGAAGTACTTCAACAACGAGGACTTCGAGGCCAGGCGCTACGACGAAAGCCTGGAGAAGCTGCGCCGCGCCCAGCTGAAATCGCAGTCCACCCTGTCGCTGCTCAACACCGGCCAGCAACTCATCATCGCGGCTGCCCTGGTGGTGATGCTGTGGCGTGCCACCGAGGGCGTGGTGGCCGGCCATATGAGCCTGGGCGATCTGGTGATGATCAATGCCTTCATGATCCAGCTCTACATCCCGCTCAACTTCCTGGGCGTGATCTACCGCGAGATCAAGCAAAGCCTCACCGACCTGGACAAGATGTTCACCCTGCTGGAGCGCGAGCGCGAGATCGCCGATGCGCCCGATGCCAAGCCGCTGGCGGTGCAGGGCGCCGCGGTGCGCTTCGAGCATGTGAGCTTCGCCTACGACGCGGCGCGGCCGATCCTGCACGACATCAGCTTCGAGATCCCGGCCGGCAAGAAGGTGGCGGTGGTGGGCCCCAGCGGCTCGGGCAAGAGCACTCTGGCGCGCCTGCTCTACCGTTTCTATGACGTGGACGCCGGCAGCATCAGCATCGATGGCCAGGATCTGCGCGGCCTCACCCAGGGCAGCGTGCGCCGCGCCATCGGCATCGTGCCGCAGGACACGGTGCTGTTCAACGACACCGTGGCCTACAACATCGCCTACGGCCAGCCCGGCGCCACGCAGCAGGAGGTGGAGGCGGCGGCCCGGGCCGCGCATATCCACAGCTTCATCGCCAGCACGCCCAAGGGCTACGCCACCATGGTGGGCGAGCGCGGGCTCAAGCTCAGCGGTGGCGAGAAGCAGCGCGTGGCGATTGCCCGCACGCTCTTGAAGAACCCGCCCATCCTGATCTTCGACGAGGCCACCTCGGCGCTCGACTCAGGCAATGAGCGCGCCATCCAGGCCGAGCTGGAGGCGGCGGCGCAGAACAAGACCGTGCTGGTGATCGCGCACCGGCTCTCCACCATCGTCGATGCGCACGAGATCCTGGTGATGGAAAAGGGCCGCATCATGGAGCGCGGCCACCATGCTCAGCTGATTGAGCAGGGTGGCCGGTATGCGCAGATGTGGCGGGTGCAGCAGAGCGGCGGGGCCGCGGCCGACGAGCCGCACGGTGCGGCCGTTTGACGACCGGTCTCAGGCCTTGCGGCGGCGCATCAGCGCCAGTGCGCTCAGGGCCGCCAGGGTCAGCCCGAGGCTGGCGGGCTCCGGCACATTGCCGCCCGGATCGCGGCTGCCGAAGGTGATGTTGTCCAGCAGGGTCGTGGCGTCGCCCGCGGCGGTGAACACGACGCGATTTGCCGTACCTTCAAAGGTCAGCGCATCGCTGTGCGCCCATTTGCAGCTGACGCCGGCGTCGCAAGTCGTCTGCGGGCCGAATCCATCGAAGGACTTGATGAGTTCGTTGTTCTTGTAGAGCGTCACCGTGAAGCTGGCGCGGCCACCGGTCCACCAGAAGTCCAGCGCCGACGCGAAGCCCCCATCCACCGCGATCTCCAAGACCTGGCTCTGGCCGGTGGAAGGCTCCAGCGGGTTCTTGGCAATCAGCAGGGCGCCGATGCCAATGCCGGGCAAATCGGGATCGGGGGCGTTGAAATCACCAAAGCCTCCCGCTGCCTGGCTGTTGACAAACCAGCCCGTGCCGCTGAACTGAAAACCGCTGTAGAAGTTGTCAACTTGCGAAGCGTCCGGCTCCACGACCTCGAACGTCAGGGTAGGGGCGGCTTGCGACTGTGCAGCGAGCAAGGCCAGTGCGCTGGCGATCAATGTTTTGGTGAGCCGCATGGGGAGCTCCGCTTCTTGATGGTTGGTGGGCAAGCGACGCATGGACAACTACTCGCTCGCGTTCAATGTAACCAAGGGCAACGCTGTTGCGCGTGGCGAGCCCCCTCCATCTAGGGGGGAGGCTGCCGCAGATAAGGGGGAGAAAGCCGCCGGCTACACTGCTCAGGTGGAAACCAAATGGCTTGAAGACTTCGTCAGCCTGGCCGAGACGCGCAGCTTTTCGCGTTCGGCGCAACTCAGGCATGTGACGCAACCGGCATTCTCGCGGCGCATCCAGGCACTCGAGGCCTGGGCCGGCGTGGATCTGGTGGACCGATCCTCCTACCCGACCCGCCTGACCGCCGCCGGCGAGACCCTGCTGGCCCAGGCCATGGAGGTGCTGGGCGGCTTGCAGTCGGCGCGCAATATGCTGCGCAGCCACCAGTCGGTGGGGCAGGACATGATCGAATTTGCCGTGCCGCACTCGCTTGCCTTCAGCTTCTTCCCGCATTGGCTGATGGACCTGCGCCAGCGCTTTGGCGCCGTGAAGTGCCGGCTGAATGCGCTCAATGTGCACGACGCGACCCTGCAGTTGAGCGAGGGCAATTGCGACCTGCTGCTGGTCTACCACCACCCCAGCCAGCCGCTGCAGCTGGACCCCGAGCGCTACCAGATGGTCTCGCTGGGCCATGAGACCCTGGCCGCCTATGCCAAGGCCGATGCCCAGGGCCGGCCGCTGTTTCGCCTGCCCGGCCATCCGGGCCAGAAGATCCCCTTCCTCAGCTATGCCTCGGGCGCCTATCTGGGCCGCCTGGTGGAGTTGATCGTGAAGGCCTCGCCCGCGCCGCTGAACCTGGACTCCATCTACGAGACCGACATGGCCGAGGGCCTGAAGGCGATGGCGCTGGAGGGGCATGGCCTGGCCTTTCTGCCGGCCAGCTCGGTCAAGAAGGAGCTCAAGTCCAAGCGCCTGATGCTGGCCTCGGCGGAGGGTGAGTTCGAGCTCAATATGGAGCTGCGCATCTACCGCGAGCGCCCCGACACCGCGCGCCGTGCCAAGCCTGCGGCGCTGGCGCTCTGGGATTTTCTGACCAGCAAGCCTTGATGGATCGGGTTTGCCCGGGGGCAGCCGGCTGCCGCAGCGGGCCGCAATGGCGTAAAACTCCCCCCTGTGCCGGCGACCCAGCCATGGTCTGCCCGGCCCCATCCCCGAGAACCCTGAACGAGGAGCTTTTATGAACAAGACTTTTGCGCTGGCCTTGGCCCTCGCAGCCGCCACCGGCGCGGCGCACGCGGAAGACACGCTGAAGAAGATCAAGGACAGTGGCAGCGTCACCATGGGGGTGCGCGAGTCCTCGGGTGCACTCTCCTACACCCTGGGTGACGGCAAGTACGTGGGCTACCACGTTGAGATCTGCCAGCATGTGCTGGCCGATGTGCAGAAGCAGCTGGGCCTGGCCAAGCTGGAGATCAAGTACCAGCCGGTGACCTCGCAGAACCGCATCCCGCTGGTGCAGAACGGCACCGTGGACATCGAGTGCGGCTCCACCACCAACAACCTGACGCGCCAGAAGGATGTGGCCTTTGCCGTCACCACCTTCGTCGAGGAAGTGCGCATCGCGGTGAAGGCCAACTCGGGCATCACCTCGATCGGCCAGCTCAACGGCAAGAACGTCGCCACCACCACCGGCACGACCTCGGTGCAGACCCTGCGCAAGCATGAGCGTGCCACCGGCGTGGACTTCAAGGAGGTGTTCGGCAAGGACCATGCCGACAGCTTCCTGCTGCTGGAATCGGGCCGTGCCGATGCCTTCGTGATGGACGGCGCCATCCTGGCCGGCAATATCGCCAAGAGCAAGAGCCCGGCCGACTACAAGCTGGTGGGCGAGGTGCTGTCGGTGGAGCCGATCGCCATCATGATGCGCAAGGACGATCCGGCCTTCAAGAAGGCGGTGGACGACAGCATCAAGGCGATGATGAAGTCGGGCGAGATCGCCAAGACCTGGCACAAGTGGTTCGAGCAGCCGATCCCGCCGGCCAATACCAAGGTGGGCATGCCGCCCAATGACAACACCAAGGCGGCCTGGGCCAACCCCAACGACAAGCCGATGGAAGACTACGCCAAGAAGTAAGTCGGCTCCTGCTTGGACTGGATATTGGGGCCGCCTTTGCGCGGCCCCGCGTTTTGACAGGAGTGGGCATGGCGAACTGGGACTGGCAGGTGTTCTGCAAGAACACCATCGATGGCGAGGTGATACCGCGCTGCCTGGGCAGCGGCGGTGACATCACCTACCTGGACTGGATGCTCTCGGCCTGGGGCTGGACGCTGAGCGTGGCGTTGCTGGCCCTCGTCGTGGCGCTGCTGCTGGGCTCGCTGATGGGCATTCTGCGCACCGTGCCGCACAAGGGCCTGGTGTTCCTGGGCAATGCCTGGACCGAGCTGTTCCGCAACATCCCGCTGCTGGTGCAGGTGTTCCTCTGGTACCACGTGCTGCCGGCGCTCGTGCCCGTGCTCAAGGGCGTGCCCAGCTTCGTGCTGGTGGTGTTCGCCTTGGGCTTCTTCACCTCGGCGCGCATTGCCGAGCAGGTCAAGGCCGGCATCCAGAGCCTGCCCAAGGGCCAGCGCTATGCCGGCCTGGCGATGGGCTTCACGCTGCCGCAGACCTACCGCTATGTGATCCTGCCGATGGCGTTTCGCATCGTCATCCCGCCGCTCACCAGCGAGAGCATGAACATCATCAAGAACTCCTCGGTGGCGTTTGCGGTGAGCATCGCCGAGCTGACCATGTTCGCGATGCAGGCGCAGGAGGAGACCTCGCGCGGCATCGAGATCTACCTGGCGGTCTCGGGCCTGTACTTCATCTCCGCCTTCAGCATCAACCGCATCGCGCTCTTCATCGAGCAGCGCGTGCAGGTGCCCGGCATGATCGGAGGCAGCAAGTGAACTTGGACTTCTCCTTCTTCAGCTGGGCGGTGGCGTCCAGCTTCATCGCCAAGGGCCTGATCTTCTCGATCCAGCTCACCCTCATCGCGATGCTGGGCGGCATCGCGCTGGGCACGGTGCTGGCGCTGATGCGGCTCTCGGGCAAGCGCTGGCTCGTCATGCCGGCGGCCTTCTACGTCAACACCCTGCGCTCCATCCCGCTGGTGATGGTGATCCTGTGGTTCTTCCTCTTGATCCCGCTCCTGATCGGCCGGCCCATGGGCGCCGAGCTCTCGGCCATCATCACCTTCACGGTGTTCGAGGCGGCCTACTACTCCGAGATCATGCGCGCGGGCATCCAGAGCGTGCCCAAGGGCCAGGTCTATGCCGGCTACGCGGTGGGCATGAGCTATGGCCAGACCATGCAGCTGGTGGTGCTGCCGCAGGCCTTCCGCAACATGCTGCCGGTGCTGCTGACCCAGACCATCATCCTGTTCCAGGACACCTCGCTGGTCTATGCGATCGGCGCCTACGACCTGCTCAAGGGCTTCGAGGTCGCGGGCAAGAACTTCAACCGCCCGGTGGAGACCTATCTGGTGGCCACCGTCGTCTACTTCGTGATCTGCTTCAGCCTGTCGATGACGGTGCGCCGCCTGCAGCAGAAGATCCAAATCATTCGCTAAGGCAGATGGCCATGATCGATATCCAGAACGTCTCCAAGTGGTACGGCCCCTTCCAGGTGCTGACCGATTGTTCCACCACCATTGCCAAGGGCGAGGTGGTGGTGGTGTGCGGGCCCTCGGGCTCGGGCAAGTCCACGCTGATCAAGACCGTCAACGCGCTGGAGCCCTTCCAGAAGGGCGACATCGTGGTGGACGGCATCTCGATCGCCGACCCCAAGACCAACCTGCCCAAGCTGCGCTCGCGCGTGGGCATGGTGTTCCAGCACTTCGAGCTTTTTCCCCACCTCTCGGTGACCGAGAACCTCACCATCGCGCAGGTCAAGGTGCTGGGGCGCAGCCTGGATGACGCCAAGGCGCGCGGCCTCAAGATGCTGGACCGCGTGGGGCTGATGGCGCACAAGGACAAATTCCCCGGCCAGCTCTCGGGCGGGCAGCAGCAGCGCGTGGCGATTGCGCGCGCGCTCTCGATGGACCCGATCGTGATGCTGTTCGACGAGCCGACCTCGGCGCTGGACCCGGAGATGGTGGGCGAGGTGCTGGACGTGATGGTGCAGCTGGCGCACGAGGGCATGACCATGATGTGCGTGACGCACGAGATGGGGTTTGCCAAGAAGGTCAGCCACCGGGTGATCTTCATGGACGCTGGCAGAATCGTCGAGGACTGCACGCGCGACGAGTTCTTCGGCAACCCGGAGGCGCGCTCGCCGCGTGCCAAGGACTTCCTGGCCAAGATCCTCCAGCACTGAAGCGGCGGGGTGGCCGCAATGTTTGGGACAATCGGGGCATGAGCGAAGCAGCGACCCCAACCGAACTCACCATCACCCGCCCGGACGACTGGCATCTGCACCTGCGCGATGGCGCGGCGATGCAGAGCGTCGTGCCCTATACCGCGCGCCAGTTCGGCCGCGCCATCGTGATGCCCAATCTGCGCCCGCCGGTCACCACTGCCGCGCAGGCCAGCGCCTACCGCGAGCGCATCCTGGCCGCCGTGCCCGCGGGCACGAGCTTCCAGCCGCTCATGACGCTCTACCTCACCGACAACACGCCGGTGGACGAGATCAAGCGTGCCAAGGAAGCCGGCGTGGTGGCGCTGAAGCTCTACCCGGCCGGTGCCACCACCAACAGCGATGCCGGCGTGACCGACATCCGCAAGACCTATGCGGTGCTGGAGGCGATGCAGCGCGAAGGCCTGCTGCTGCTGGTGCACGGCGAGGTCACCGACCCGGAGGTCGACGTGTTCGACCGCGAGGCCGTCTTCATCGATCGCGTGATGCAGCCGCTGCGCCGCGATCTGCCGGAGTTGAAGGTGGTGTTCGAGCACATCACCACCAAGGAGGCGGCCGAGTATGTCGCGGCGGCCGATGCGCACACGGCCGCCAGCCTGACGCCCCAGCATCTGCTCTACAACCGCAATGCCATCTTCACCGGTGGCCTGCGCCCGCATTACTACTGCCTGCCGGTGCTCAAGCGCGAGCTGCATCGCCAGGCCCTGCTGGCCGCCGCCACCTCGGGCAGCAGCAAGTTCTTCCTCGGCACCGACAGCGCCCCGCATGCGGCGGTGATGAAGGAGAACTCGGTCTGCGGCGCGGGCTGCTTCACCGCGCTGTCGGCGCTGGAACTCTATGCCGAGGCCTTCGAGGCGATGGGTGCGCTGGACAAGTTCGAGGCCTTCGCCAGCTTCAACGGCGCCGACTTCTACGGCCTGCCGCGCAACACCGGGCGCATCACCTTGCGCAAGGAGGCCTGGACCCTGCCCGACAGCGTGGCCTTTGGCGACGCGCAGCTCAAGCCCCTGCGTGGCGGCGAAGCGCTGGCCTGGCGCCTGGTCTGAGATGCGGCCCCTGTTGATGCAGATCCGGCTGCTGGCCGCGCTGATCGCCGCCCTGGCCTGGGCCCAGAACGCGCAGGCCCAGGCAGCTGCGGCCGTGCGCCCCGCCGCCAGCGCCGCCGCGCCGGCGGCCGAGGTCTCGGCCACCGCGCGCCGCGTCTATGAGCGCGCAAGGGCCCACCTGCTGCAGATCCGCACCCTGCTGAAGAACCAGGACAGCCAGGCCTCGGTGGGCTCGGGCTTCGTGGTCAGCGAGGAAGGGCATGTCATCACCAACTACCACGTGGTGAGCCAGTTCGCGCTGGAGCCGGAGCGCTATCGCCTGCGCTATGGCAGCACCGATGGCGAGGGCGGCAATCTGGAGCTGCTGGACATCGATGTGCGGCGCGACCTGGCGCTGCTGCGCGTGGTGGACCGCAAGCCCCAGGGCTTCATGAAGTTCCGCGCCGTCGAGGCGCCGCTCTCCAAGGGCGACCGCATCTATTCGATGGGCAATCCGCACGACGTGGCGTTTGCCGTCGTCGAGGGCAATTACAACGGCCTGGTGGAGCGCAGCTTCGACCCGCTGATCTACTACGCCGGCAGCATCAACTCGGGCATGAGCGGCGGGCCGGTGGTGGACGAGGAGGGGCGCGTCGTCGGCATCAACGTCTCGGCCATGTTCTTCGCGCAGCAAATGAGCTTTCTGGTGCCGGGCGAGTACGCGCTCAAGTTGCTGGAGCGCAGCCGCGCCGCCAAGCCCATCAGCAGCCCGGTGTGGCCGCGCCTGCGCGAGCAACTGATGGCCTACCAGGACGAGCTGGTGCAGGGCTTCATGGCCCAGCCCTGGCGCGATGCCGGCCACCAGCGCTACCAGCTGCCGGTGCCGCAGGAGAAATTCATGCGCTGCTGGGGCCGCGGCACCTCGGCCGACACCAAGGGTCTGGAATTCCAGCGCTCGCAATGCCGGCAGGACCATGCGATCTTCATCAACGGCGGCATGCAGACCGGCTATCTCGACATGTCGCACGAGGCCTATGACGGCGCCAAGCTCGGCGCCTTGCGCTTCTCGCGCCAGTACAGCAACAGCTTCCGCAACGAGCGCCTGGGGCGCGATGACCGCGACCGCACCGCGCCGTTCTGCAAGGAGGAGTTCGTGCAGCGCGACGGCCTGCCGCTGCGCGCGGTGGTCTGCCTGCGCGCCTACCGCAAGCTGGCGGGCCTGCACGACCTGAGCGTGATCGTGACCACCGTTGACGCCAGCACCGAGGGGGCGTTGGGCCGTTTCGATGCCAAGGGCATCTCCTTCGACAACGCGCTCAAGCTGTCGGCGCATTACCTCAAGGGCTTTGCATGGACCACGCCGCGGTAATCGAGATCCTGGACCGCGATGGCCAGGTTCGCGCGGTGCACAAGGTGCTGGCCTGGCCGCTGCGCATCGGGCGCTCACCGGTTTGCGATGTGGTGCTGAACGACCCGCATCTGGCCGGCGAGCATGCCGAGCTGAGCTGGGGCGAGGCGGGTGCCGAGCTGCTGATGCTGGACAGCCTCAATGGCGGCTGGCAGGGTCAGCGGCGACTGCGCGCGGGCGACCGGCTGCCGCTGGCGGGGCTGGCGCCGCTGCAGCTGGGCGCCACCCGGCTGCGCCTGCGCAGCAGCCGCGACGTGCTGGCCCCCGAGCGCCCGCTGGCGCGGCCGGCCTCCGCGCGCAGCCGCTGGCGCCATCTCTGGGTGCCAGGTCTTGCGCTGAGCTGGGCCTTGCTGCTCTGGTACGACCAATGGGCCGGCATGGATCCGGGCGCGCCCTGGGTGGATTACGCCAGCGCCGTGCTTGGGCCGCTGGGCGTGGTGACCGCCTGGGCGGCGCTGTGGGCGTTGATCACACAGCTGTTCCAGCATTGGTTCGCCTTCGCACCGCATTTCAAGCGCGTGCTGGCCGGCGCGCTGGGCCTGCATCTGCTGGGCATCCTGCTGCCGGCGCTGGCCTATGCCTTCTCGGCGCCGCGCCTGATGGCGCTGGACAGCCTGCTGTTCCCGCTCGGCCTGGCCGGCGTGCTGTGGTGGCAGGCCAGCGTGGTCTGGCCGCGTGCCAGGCGCTGGGTGGCGCTGGGTCTGGGTGCCGCGCTGGCGCTGGGCTTCACGCTGATGGTGGGCAAGCGCATCGAACAGCAGTATTGGCTGGGCCCGCCCTACCTGGCCGCCCTGCCGCCGCCGGCGCTGCGCCTGGTGGAGCCCAAGACGCCCGAGGCGCTGATCGACGAACTGCGGCCGCTGCAGGCCCAGCTGGCACGCCAGGCCAGCAAGGACAACGACCTGCCGAGCGCCGATCAGGGCAACGAGTGAGCGCGGCCGCTCAGGTGGGCAGGAAGCCCTCGATCGAGAGGTAGCGCTCGCCGGTGTCGTAGTTGAAGCCCAGCACGCGTGCGCCGGCGGGCAGCTCGGGCAGCTTCTTGGCGATGGCGGCCAGCGTGGCGCCGCTGGAGATGCCCACCAGCAGGCCCTCCTCGCGGGCGCAGCGGCGCGCGTACTCGCGCGACTCTTCGGCCTCCACCTGGATCACGCCATCCAGCAGCTGGGTGTGCAGATTGTCCGGAATGAAGCCGGCGCCGATGCCCTGGATCGGGTGCGGGCTGGGCGCGCCGCCGCTGATCACCGGCGAGGCGGCGGGTTCGACGGCGAACACCTTGAGTTGCGGCCAGGCCTTCTTCAGCACCTGGGCGCAGCCGGTGATGTGGCCGCCGGTGCCCACGCCGGTGATGAGGGCGTCCAGACCCTCGGGGAAATCGCGCAGGATCTCCTCGGCGGTGGTGCGCACATGCACGGCGATGTTGGCGGGGTTCTGGAACTGCTGCGGAATCCAGGCGCCGGGTGTCTGCGCGGCCAGTTCCTCGGCACGTGCGATCGCGCCCTTCATGCCCTTCTCGCGCGGGGTCAGGTCAAAGCTGGCGCCATAGGCCAGCATCAGGCGGCGGCGCTCCACCGACATGCTGTCGGGCATCACCAGGATCAGCTTGTAGCCCTTCACCGCGGCCACCATGGCCAGGCCCACGCCGGTGTTGCCGGAGGTGGGCTCGATGATGGTGGCACCGGGCTTGAGGACGCCGCGGGCCTCGGCGTCCTCGACCATGGAGAGCGCGATGCGGTCCTTGATCGAGCCGCCCGGGTTGCTGCGTTCGGACTTGATCCAGACCTGGGCACCGGCGCCGAACAGACGCTGGGTGCGGATATGCGGGGTGTTGCCAATGGTGGCGAGGACGTTGTCGGCTTTCATTTCGGCTCCGTTGCTGTTGCTTCGAGGATAATCTCTCTGTGAAGCAAGCCAGACCGCCGCTGGTGCAAGCGTGGAAACACGGCACTGGAGGAAGGTCCGGACTGCATAGAGCAGCGTAGCAGCTAACGGCTGCCCGGCGTAAGCCGAGGATTAGAGCAACAGAGACGAGTCGAGGTGGGTCTAGGCCCGCCTCGGGTGAAACGGGCAATCTCTACGCGCAGCAACACCAAGTAGGCCAGCGTTGATGCGGCTCGCAGAGCTGGCGGGTAGGTGGCACCGAGCCGGGCAGTGATGTCCGGCCCAGAGGAATGGCGGTCACAGGGTCTGGCCCGCAAGGGTCAGGTCTTGCACAGAATCCGGCCTATCGGCTTGCTTCACACTTTATTTCATGGCGGCGAGCGCGCAGCATTTCTCGCAGTAAACGAGAAATACTCGCCAATCTCGACCCTAACGCCTAGACCGCGTGCCTTCGAGCGACTATTGTTGCGCCCATAAGTCGGTGCGCCTTGCCCGAAGCGCATCGGCATCTGTCCGGGCAACGCGCCTGTCGGCGCGAGGGGGTAGCGATATGAATCTCAACCATCTGCGCGTCAAGGCCAAGCTGATGCTGGGTTTTTCCTTGCTGGCGGCCGTGGTCTTGCTGGTCTCCGGGCTGGCGCTGAGTTCGCTGGGCCGTTCCAATGAGCGTTTTTCCGATTATCTGGAGAGCGTGGGTCAGCGCGAGCGCCTGGCCATCGACATTCGCGGCGCCGCGACACGCCGGGCCATCGCGGCGCGCAATCTGGTGCTGGTGACGCAGGCGGCCGATCGCGAGGTCGAGAAGGCCGCGGTCGGCCGCGCGCATGAGGACATGGCGGCCAGCGTCGCCAAGCTCAAGAAGGTCTTGACCGAGGCCGCGGATGTCGGTGCGCGCGACAAGGCCCTGGTGGCCGAGATCGATCGCGTCGAGGCCCAGTACGGCCCGGTGGCGCAGGCCATCGTCGGCATGGCCCTGAACGGCCGGCGCGACGAGGCGATCGCCAAGATGAATGCCGAATGTCGGCCGCTGCTGGCTGCCTTGCTGAAGGCCACCGGCGACTATGTGGCTTATGAGCAGGAACAGGCGGTTCAGCGCGTCGCCACGGCAAGCAGTGCCTATGCCAGCGATCGCGTGATGATGTTCGTGGTCTGCGTGCTGGCCGTGCTGGGCGCCGTGGCGATGGGCTGGCTGCTCAGCAATGCGGTGACGCGTCCGCTGATGCGCGCGGTGTATCTGGCCGAGGCCGTCGCTGCCGGCGATCTCAGCTCCGACATCGTGGTCGACCGTCGCGATGAGATGGGTCAGCTGCTGGCCGCCCTCAAGAAGATGAACGAAAGCCTGGTCGGCATGGTCGGCCGGGTGCGCGAGTCGGCCGATGGCATCGCCACGGCCTCGCAGGAGATCGCCACCGGCAACCAGGATCTGTCCAGCCGCACGGAGCAACAGGCCAGTGCCCTGCAGCAGACGGCGGCCTCCATGCAGCAGATGACCTCCACCGTACAGCAGACCGCCGAGAGTTCACGTCAGGCCAATCAGCTGGCCAATGCCGCGGCCGAGGTGGCCGGGCGTGGCGGCGCGGTGGTCGAGCGCGTGGTCAGCACCATGGGCGAGATCAGCGACTCGAGCCGCAAGATCGGCGACATCATCGGCGTCATCGACACGATTGCCTTCCAGACCAATATCCTGGCCTTGAATGCCGCGGTCGAGGCCGCGCGTGCCGGCGACCAGGGACGCGGCTTTGCCGTCGTGGCCGGCGAGGTGCGGGCCCTGGCCCAGCGTTCGGCGCAGGCTGCGCGCGAGATCAAGGGACTGATCGGCACCAGTGTCGAGAGGGTCGAGGCCGGCAGCCAGTTGGTCGGGGAGGCGGGTACGACCATGGCCGACATCGTCACCCAGGTGCGCCGCATGACCGATCTGATGGCCGAGATCAATGCCTCAGCCAACGAGCAGAGCACCGGCATCGGCCAGGTCAATGAGGCGGTGGCCTCGATCGATCAGGGCACTCAGCAGAACGCCGCCCTGGTCGAGCAGAGTGCCGCCGCGGCCGAGAGTCTGAGGCAGCAGGCCGCAGGCCTGCTGCAGGTGATTGCCCAGTTCAAGATGGCGACTGGCCAGCCGCGCCCGATCAACTAGGCCTGGGGCGTTGACAGCAGCGCCTCGATGGTTTCCTGCACCGCCAGCGCCTCGGCATAGCTGGGCAGGGCGTGCGAGTGGCCATCCAGCAGCGCCGCCCATTGATCCAGCTGGGCCAGCGGGCCGGCGCCTTGCAGCAGGGCCGGTTGCGGCAGTTCGCCGTGGCGGGTCTGGGTCACGTTGGTGAACCAGTCGCGCAGTTCCAGCTCGGCCTCGCTGGCGCGCCAGAGCATGCGGTTGTCGTCGGCCACGCTGCCGCCCACCTGGGCGGCGATGCGCACCGGCACGCCGGCGGCGCGCAGCTCGGCGCGCAAGCCGGTTTCGGCGCTCAGGCCGTCGGCCGGGTATTGCGCCGCCGCGGCCAGCACCTGGGCCGGGCCCAGTACGCGCTGCAGGGCAAAGATGAAATGCGACAGCACCTCGCGCGTGAAGCCGCCTTCCGCGCGTTCGGCCAGCCAGCTACCCGCCTGGGCCTGCCAGGGCCGCGGCCAGGCCGCAAAGGCCAGCGAGATCTGCACCTCCTGCAAGGCGCCCAGCGGCATGTGGGCGGCGGCGCCGAAGGCGAGCTGCAGGGCCGACAGCCCCGCCGAGGAGGCGAGCGAGAAATTCACCGCGGCACGCAGCTTCTCGCGCTGGATGCGGGCGATGCAGGCGCGCGTGGCCTCGAAATCCACGCTCAGCGGCTTCTCGCACAGCACCGCCAGGCCGGCGTCGAAACCCAGATGGCTCAGGTGCAGGTGGGCGGCCGGCGGGGTCGCGATGTAGAGACCATGCAGCCCGGGGCTGGCGATCAGCGCCTCGGCGCTGTAGGCGGCGCGCAGCTCGGGATGTTGCTGCAGGCAGGCGGCCAGGCGCGCGGGGTCGGCGTCCCAGACCAGGACGGGGCGCAGCCGCGCATGGCCTTGCATGCGGCTCAGCATGCGCTGCCCCATCACGCCCAGGCCAATGATGCCGATGTTCAAGATCTCTGGCATGCCGCCCCTCGCCCCGTTGATATCCCTCAATGGCGCGCAGTGTAGGGGGTGGCCGCTACACTGCTTCCACACCCCTCAGCCCATGCCCCCGCGAGGGCGCATACCGCACCAAGATGAATCCTGATGCCAGCACGATCTGGCGCGCACCACGCTGGGCGCTGGCCGTATTGCTGGCCTGCCTGGGCATGGTGGGCCCGTTCTCGATCGACACCTATCTGCCGGCCTTCTCGGGCATCGCGGCCGCCCTGCACGCCACGCCGGTGCAGATGCAGCAGACGCTGTCGAGCTATCTGCTCGGCTTTGCGGTGATGAATCTGTTCCATGGCGCGCTCTCCGACAGCTTCGGCCGCCGCCCGGTGGTGCTGGTCGGCGTGGCGGTGTTCACGCTCGCCTCGCTGGGCTGTGCGCTGGCGGCGGACATCGGTCAGCTGATCTTCTTCCGCACCCTGCAGGGCATGTCCGCCGGCGCCGGCATCGTGGTCTCGCGCGCCATCATCCGCGACATGTTCCCGCCCTCCGAGGCGCAGCGCGTGATGTCGCAGGTGACGATCTACTTCGGCGTGGCACCGGCCGTCGCGCCCATGGTGGGCGGCTTTCTGTTCGTGCACGCCGACTGGCATTCGATCTTCTGGTTCCTGGTGCTGGTGGGGGTGGCGCTGTGGCTGGCGAACTGGCGGCTGCTGCCCGAGACCCTGCACAAGGACATGGTGCAGCCCTTCCATGTGCGGCCGCTGATGCGCGACTACTGGCGCTTGTGCACCAGCAAGCGTTTCATCCTGCTGGCCCTGGCCAGCGGCATTCCCTTCAACGGCATGTTCCTCTACGTGCTGGCGGCGCCGGTGTTTCTGGGCGAGCACCTGCAGCTGGCGCCGCAGCAGTTCTTCTGGTTCTTCTGCTTCAGCATCGGCGGCATCATGGGCGGCGCCTGGCTGAGCGGCCGGCTGGCCGGCAAGATCCGGCCCAAGCACCAGATACGGCGCGGTTTCGTCATCATGGCGCTGACCTCGCTGCTCAATGTGGGCCTGAACCTGTGGGCCCCGCCCAGCCCCTTCTGGGCCTTTCCGGTGATCTCGGCCTTTGCCTTTGGCTGGGCCCTGATGGTGCCGGTGGTGACGCTGATGGTGTTGGACCAGGCGCCCGAGCGGCGCGGCATGGCCTCCTCGCTGCAGGCCTGCATAGGTAGCGCCGCCAACGGCCTGGTGGCCGGCGTGGTGGTGCCGCTGGTGATGCATTCGACGCTGAGCCTGGCGTTGGCCTCGATCGGCATGATGAGCATCGGCCTGGTCTCGTGGCTGTGGGTCAAGCGCGAGCTCGGCTGAGCTCAAGAACGGCGCGCAAACGGCCGAAGAAGGAGGCGACACGCCCCGTCGGGCAGGAGTGCCTCATGTCTTTCTTGCTTCGCCTTGCCCTTGCCAGCTTGCTCGCGCTGCCGCTGGCGCCGCTGCGCGCCGAGGAGCCCGCGGCGGGCGAGGAGCCGGTGGAGCTGCTGCGCAAGCGCCTGGCCGAGCGGCTCAGCAGCAAGGGCGAGCAGGCCAAAGTGGAGAGCAAGGCGGAGAGCGGCCGTGGCGCGCGCGGCGCCGCCAAGGCGGCCAAGCCCGAGGCGCGCAAGGACATCCACTGGGCCTATGCCGGCGAGGGCGCGCCCGAGCATTGGGCCGAGCTCAAGCCGGAATTCAAGCTTTGCGCGGTCGGCACGCGCCAGAGCCCGATCGACATCCGTGACGGCTTCAGGGTGGACCTGGAGAAGATCCAGTTCGACTACCGGCCCAGCGGCTTTGCGGTGCTCGACAACGGCCACACCATCCAGGTGAACATCGCGGCGGGCAACAGCCTGCAGGTGATGGGGCGGCGCTTCGAGCTGCAGCAGTTCCATTTCCACCGGCCCAGCGAGGAGCGCATCAACGGCCGGCAGTTCGAGATGGTGGCGCACCTGGTGCACAAGGATGCCGAGGGGCGCCTGGCGGTGGTGGCGGTGCTGATCGAGCGTGGCGGCGATCACCCGCTGGTGCAGACGATCTGGAACAACCTGCCGCTGGAGAAGATGGAGGCGCTCACCGCGCCGGGCGCGATCGATGTCGGCCAGCTGCTGCCCGACGACAAGGCCTACTACACCTATATGGGCTCGCTCACCACGCCGCCCTGCACCGAGGGCGTGCTGTGGATGGTGATGCGCCAGCCGGTGCAGCTCTCGGCCCAGCAGATCGGCATCTTTGCGCGTCTGTACCCGATGAATGCGCGGCCGCTGCAGGCCGGCGCGGGCCGCATGATCAAGGAATCGAACTGAGCAACAACTGAACAGAGCTCAGGGCGTGTAGCCATGCGTGGCGTAGATCTTGCGGATCGCGCCGCTCTTTTGCAGCCCCGCCAGCGTGCTGTTGAGCAGCTTGACCTGCTCGTCGGGCAGCTGCTTCTGGCAGGCCAGGTACATCTCGGTGCGGTTGAACACCAGCACCGGCTCGATGCCGCTGATGCCCTGCTGCGCCAGCCGGTACTGGCCGATCAGGCGGCCGGTGGCCCAGTAGTCGATGCGCCCCGCCAGCAGCTTCTTGGGGTTCACATCGTCGTTGGGTGCGGCGTCGACGATGTGGCCGCGCGTCTGCAGATAGCTGACGATGGCATCGCCCTGGTAGCTGCCGATGCGCATGTTCGCGGTCTCGTCCAGGCTGGCCGGGCGGCTGGACTTGGCGGGGGCGAACAGGGCCCAGTCGTTCGACACCAGCGGGCCTATCCATTTGTAGAGCGCCTCGCGCTCGGGCGTGCGTGACATCGAGTAGACGCAGGTGTTGACCTGAGTGCGTGCCATGCCGATGGCGCGCGCCCAGGGGTAGACGGTGATGTCGTACTCGTAGCCGGCGGCATCGAGCAGCGCCTTCACGATGTCGGTCGACAGCCCGACCACATGGCCGCGCGTGTCGCTCATGTTGTAGGGCGGGTATTCCTCGGTCGCCAGCACCAGGCGTTCGGCCGCGCAGACGCTGGTGCAGGCGATGGCGCAGACGACCACCATGATGGCGCGGTGCTGCGCATGAAGGGCCGGATGCTGCAGGTTTTGCATGGCTACCTCCTCATGGCCGCGGCCCATGCCGGGCCCGGCCTTCACTGCCGACTTTACGCCTGCGGGCCCAGCCAGCGCGCCAAAGTCCTGAACAATTGATCCGCCACCACCGGCTTGGCCACATGGTCGTTCATGCCGGCGTCCAGGCAACGCTGGCGCTCCTCGGCGAATGCGTTGGCCGTCATCGCCAGAATGGGCAGGTGCTGGCCGCGCGCCGTGCCGCGGATCGCGCGGGTGGCATCCAGCCCGTCCATCACCGGCATCTGCACGTCCATCAGCACCAGGGCATAGTCGCGCTGCTCCACCATCTGCCAGGCCTTGTGCCCGTCCTCGGCGACGTCCACCTCGAGGCCGGCGCTCTGCAGCAGGGCCACGGCCACCTCCTGGTTGACGGCGTTGTCCTCGGCCAGCAGCAGCCGGCTGCCGCGGTAAGGGGCCAGCAGCTCGCGCGCGCTCTGGCCGACATCGCGCAGTGCCTCGCCCGGCTTGCTGGCGCTCAGGCCCACCGGTACGCGGAACCAGAACAGGCTGCCCTCGCCGGGCCGGCTGCGCACGCCCACCTCGCCATGCATCAGCTCGGCCAGGCGCCGGCAGATCGCCAGCCCCAGGCCGGTGCCGCCATAGCGGCGCGTGGTCGACGAGTCGGCCTGCTCGAAGTCCTTGAACAGGCGCGCCTGCGCCTCGGGGGCGATGCCGATGCCGCTGTCCTCCACCTCGAAGCGCAGCTGCAGCTGGTTGCCGAGCTGCTCGCCCACTGCGGCCCGCAGCGTCACCACGCCGTGGTCGGTGAACTTGATGGCGTTGCCGGCGAAATTCAGCAGCACCTCGGCGATGCGCTGGGCATCGCCATGCAGCACGCGGCGTTCCAGCGCCGGCTCGATCTGCACCTGCACCTGCAGATCCTTCTCGGCGGCGCGCTGCGCCAGCATGCTGCGGATGTTGTCCAGCACCTGGGGCACGGTGAACTCGCGCTGCTCCAGCTGCAGCTTGCCGGCCTCGATCTTGGAGAAGTCCAGTACGTTGTTGATCACGCTCAGCAGGTGCTCGGCGGCGTCGCCCACCTTCTTCAGGCGGTCCTCCTGCTCGGGCGTGCAGTTGTCGCGCCGCGCCAGATAGGTCAGGCCGATGATGGCGTTCATGGGCGTGCGGATCTCGTGGCTCATATTCGCCAGGAAGGCGCTCTTGGCCAGGCTGGCGGCCTCGGCGGCCTTGGTGGCGGCGGCCAGTTCGCGCGTGCGCGCCTCCACCAGCTCCTCCAGATGGTGGCGGTAGCGCTCCAGCTCCAGGGCATCGCGGCGCTGGCGCGAGATATCGGTCAGGAAGCCATGCCACAGCACCGTGCCGCCTTCTTCCAGCTGGGCGATCGCATTGCCGTAGAGCCAGCGCTCGCTGCCGTCCTGGTTGCGGATGCGGAACTCCTGCTGCCAGGGGCTGAGGTGGCGCGCCGAGGCCATCAGCGAATCGCGCACCGCCTGCCGGTCGACCTCCTGGATCTGGTCGAACAGGAGCTCGGCGTCCTTGCTGAACTCGGCGGCGTTGAGGCGGAAATAGTCACGCACCGCTTCGCTCACATAGGCGAAGGCAAAGCTGCCATCGGTCTGCAGGCGCAGCTGGTAGACCACGCCGGGCACCGTCTCGGCCATGCCGCGCAGGCGTGCGATGAGCGATTTCTGCGCGTCGAACTGCGCCTGCAGCGCGTCGCGCATATGTTCCAGATGCTGGCCCAGCAGGCCGATCTCGTCGTGGCGCTCGGTGCGCAGCTCGGCCGAGAAGCGACCCTGCGCCAGGTCGTTGGCAAAAATGCCCAGCTCGCGCAGCGGCCGCATCAGGCGCGAATTCAGCAGCGCCAGTATCAGCGCCAGCGAGACCAGCAGCTGCCCGCCCACGGTGGCGCCATAGAGCCAGCGCTGGCGCTGCAGCGCCGCGGCGGCCAGATGGTCGTCAATCTCGACCTGGATCAGGCCGATCTTGGCATTGCCGCGGAAGATCTCGCGCTCGCCCCGGATGGTGTGGCCGAGCTGGCGCTCGGGAAACTTGGCTTCGATGAAGGGCAGGCCCTGGGAGGCATCGCTGACCCGCACCTGCACGACCTCGGGGGCCTTGGTGATGGCGGCCACCACCTCGCGTGCCGCCACGGCGTCGAGATTCCACAGCAGCTCGGGCAGGCTGCTGGCCAGCACGTCCAGCTTGGACTGGAGTTCGCGTTCCTGAGTCTGCTGCGTCACCTGCGGCTCGCGCAGGCCGATCAGCAAGCCGCCCACGATCAGGGCTGGCAAGAGCAGGCCGATGCTGGCACCGGTGGCAATGGCGAAGAAGAGCGAGCTTGATGCTTTGCGGCTCAATCGGACCTCGACCGGTTGGGGTTGACTGCCGGGCCGTGCCGGCTTGAAGCCCCACAAGCCAACCGGCCCCGCCCGCAGTATCACTCAGCTACCGGCCCTCCGCCATGGCGCTGGGGCATGCAAGCAACGCCTGTCCGTCCCTTAAGGCGCGCAGGCCGCTTGCGTCAGCTGCCGGATCCAGTCGCTCACCATGGCGTTGGCCTCGCTGTGGTTGGTCTGCCGCCCGACCACCGGCATGGTCTGCCCCGCGCCGACATGGCTCATGCGGTAGAGCAGGATCGAGGTCTCGGGGCTGCGCGGATTGATGTCGTACTTGTAGCCCGCCTCGCCGGTGCCCACATAGGCCAGCGGCATCTTGCAGACGCCCCAGGTATCGGCGGAGGCCGGCGAGCCCACGTTGTCGAAGCCCAGCAGCAGGCCGGACTGCGAGGCATAGCCGCGGTTGTTGTGGCAGTGCGCGCAATTGATGTCCAGATAGGCCTTGGCACGCAGGTCCAGCGCCTTGCCGGCGTCCTTCCAGTCGACTCCTGCGGGTGCATCGGCAAGGCCGCTGAAGCCGGCCAGCAGCTTCAGCTCGTCCAACTGCAGCAGCTGGTTCTTGACGACGCCGGCGCCGTAGTCGTAGCTCTTGTTGAGGTTGCGTGGTTTGGGCCCGATCGGCAGGGTCGAGCCGCTGCCATTGCTGGCGGAGGCATGGCATTGCTGGCAGGTCTGCGAATTCGGCACCGCATAGATGAACTTCTGGGTGGCGCCGCTGTCCGGCACCAGCTCCATCGAGATGTACTTGCCCGCCGTGGTGAGGGTCGCGTCCTTCTGGTCCTCATCCCAGACATAGGGCAGGCCCGCCCAGTTGCCATCTGCCTGGCGCACCAGGATGCGGGTCTCGATCAGGCGGTGGCTGCTCAGGTCGATGCTGGTGCCCTGCGCGGTCTGCGTCTTCTGGCCGACGGCCAGCAAGCTGGCGTCGGTGCCGCTCGCCTTCGGGTAGTAGAAGGTCTTGACCAGGGCCGTGCCGACCGGGAAGTCGAGGGCGTCCGCGCCGTAGTTGATCTTCTTGCCGGGCGGCAGGTAGATGGCGCGCAGCTTGAACGAGTAGTCGGAGAACAGGGCCGCGTTCAGGTCGTAGGGCAGCAGCGCGCTGTTGAGCGTCAGCCGCGTGCCCTCGATGTTGGCGAGCTTCCATGCCGAGAGCTTGGCCGGCGCGGCGCCGGGCTCGTAGATCGTTGGCGTGGCCGGTGCGGGGGCGGGGGCCGGCGCAGGCGCAGGCGCAGGCGCAGGCGCAGGCGCAGGCGCAGGCGCAGGCGCAGGGCTGCTGCCGCCACCGCCGCCGCAGGCGGACAGCAGCAGGGCCGAGCTCAGTAGAGCCACGGCGGCCCAGGGGGCGGAGTTGGGTTTGCTGGTGTTGGTCATGACGGGTCTTTTGAAACAGGAAAAGGGGGCTCGATGAGCACCCCTTGTGGATGGGCGGGCGCGGGCGCTCAGGGCAGCCCGGTCACGGCGGGCAGCGTGATGACGCAGTTCATGCGGGCGGGGCTCGGGAAGTCCGGGTTGCCGCCGGCCAGCAATGCCAGCAGGTTCAGGTCGATGTTCTCGTACGAAATCACGGCGCCGGCGGGCGCGCTGATGTCGTTGCTCTTGGAGCAGACCTGCAGATTGCCGGCATAGCTGCCGCCGCTGCCATTGACCTGCACGCCGCTGCCGGTGGCGGGATCGACGATGCCGTCCCACATGACGGCGGGGAAGTTCTGCGGCTGCGGGAAGGCCTTCAGCGTGGCGAAGAAGCCCTGCGTGAACTGGCCCAGGCCGGCCGGATCGGCAAACGCGCCGCCCGGCGTGGCACCGAAATCGCTGATCTTGTTGTTGTGCACATAGATGCCGCGCTCGTAGGGGTCGTAGACCTTGCCCTGGTCGTCCTTGGTGGCCGGGTTGAAGGGGATCTGTGCCGCTATCGCCGAGGTGATCAGCACACCGGTGGTTTGGTGCTTGGTGATGGTGTTGCCATGGACCTCGGTGTTCTGCGAGGCCAGCACCATCACGCCGGTGCCGGGGGGGATCGTCAGCACCAGGCCCTGCGCATTGGCGGCCGGCGGCAGGTTGTTGTTCACGATGGTGTTGTTGCGCACCACCACGCCGCTGGTGTTGAGGAAGCGCGTCGGGCCGGGCAGGGCGAAGACCAGGATGCCCCCGGTGTTCTCATGCACGTTGTTGCCTTCGACGATGGCGTTGTGCGAGTTCTCGATCTCCACGCCGGCGACGTTGTAGTACACGTCGTTGTTGGTCACGCGGATATTGGTCGACTGGCCCACATAGACGCCGGCATCGCGGCTGCCGACCACGATGCTGTTGGTCACCAGGATGTTGTCGCTCTTCACCGGGTAGAGGCCGTAGGCCATGGTCGAGGTCTGCTGCGGATCGGTCACCCATTCGGCGCGCATCGTGTCCATCACGATGTTCTTGGAGTTGGTGATGAACAGCGCATTGCCCGACGCATCCTCGATGGCGAACTTCTTGAAGCTCACCGTGTCCAGGCTGCTGGCCGACAGGCCGTTCTGCGTCAGCGCTGTCTTGAACGAGAGGATGGTGTCCTTGCTTGGGTCCTTGCCGTTGCCGGCACCCAGCATGGTGATGTTCTTCTTGCCCGAGAGCTGCAAGGGGCCCAGCATGGCGAACCGGCCGGCCGGCATGGTGATGGTGTCACCGTCCTTGGCGGCGAGCAGGATCGCGTTCAGGTCCAGGTCGTTCATCTTGGCCGCCGTGACGATGGTGCCGGCCACGTTGACGCTGAAGCTCACCGTTACCGGCGTGGCGGCCAGCCAGGCCGCGTTGCCCGCCTGCGTGGCCTCCACCGAGCAGGTGCCGGCGGACACCAGCACCAGTGTGCTGCCGCTCAGCGTGCAGACCGCGGCGGTCTTGGACGCCAGGCTGACCGGCAGGCCGGAGCTGGCCGTGGCGCTCAGCGCGGCCGCGGCCGTGCCCATGGTCTGGGTCGCCGGTGCGGCGAAGCTGATGGTTTGAGCCTGCGGTGCAGGGTCGCTTCCGCCGCCGCAGCCCGCCAGCGCCGCGGCGGTGAGCATGGAAAACAAAAGCGCGAATTTGGGGTCGCGATGCAAGGGCATGGGTGATTTCCTGTGTCTAGAAGACGCCGCCGCGGCGCGCTGGGCTCAGCCCGAAACGGGCGCGCGCATTAGCAAATGTCAAAACTGGCACGAGGATGGTGCATGATTGCGTCTGCAAAGAATTGACCCCGGCAGACATTCATTTAACTCCCGCGGACATGCGGGTATTCACCGAATTCCGCTCAACGCCTAGATTCATGCCAGCGCTGATTCGCTCCGTTGCCCTGCAGGATTACGAATGGGCGGCCCAGGCCGTGGCGGTCGATCCATATGCGCAGATGAAGCGCCTCGGTCTGGTATTGGAGCAGCCGATCTCGGGTGATGAATTCATCCCGTATCAGCTGTTCGTGCAACTGCTTGAAAATACCGCCGAGGCGGGGCGCTGCCCCGATTTCGGTTTACGCATGGGGCAGGGGCCGGATGAATATTTCGAAGGGCCCGTGGTGGTGCTGATGCGGCATGCCAATACCCTCAGCGAGGCGCTGGCGCTGATTACCCAATATGGGCATGTCTACAGCACGGTGTTTCAGCCCACGCTCGCGCCGGTGCGGGGGCAGGCCGGGATGGTGGATTTGATCCTGACGGTGAACGATGGCCGGCCGGCGAGTTTCAAACAGGTCACCGAATACATTCTGGTGTCCTTGGTGCGGGCCCTGAGATTTGTGCGCGAAAATCGCGGTGATGATTTGCTCGTGATGTTTCCGCACGAGGCGCTGAGCGCTGCGGACAAGTATCAGGCCTATTTCTCATGCGAGTGCAGATTCAATGCGCCGTTTGCGGCCATTCGTATTGCCGAGGCGGAGCTGAAGCGCCCGCTGCCGGGGCGGAACGAATTGCGCATCAAGATGGCAACCAGCTATATCGACAGCCGTTTCCCGAAATCGGGCGAGCTGGTATCGGAAGGCGTGCGCCGCCTGCTGCGCCAGCGCCTTGGCATGGGGCGGGTGAAGCAGGCCGATATCGCCGCGGAGTTGTCCCTACACGAGAAAAGCCTGCAGCGCCGGCTGGCCAGGGAGGGTTGCCCGTTTCCGCAGCTGCTGGACGAGGCGCGCCGTGACTATTTCGTGGAGCTGCTGCGCCAGTCCGCGCGACCCAGCCTGGCGCAAATTGCGCTGATGCTGGGCTACTCGGAGCAGGCCGCCCTGTCGCGCAGCTGCCAGCGCTGGTTTGCCTGCAGCCCCAGCGAGCTGTTGCAACGTCACTGAGCGGGCTCGCTGTTCCCGCCGAGGGGCTGTTTCGCCCCGGGAGCGCTGCCTAAAGCAGCGCCCGGCCGCCGCAGCGGGCGGCTGGGCCGCGACAATCGAGGTTTGGCGCGCCTGGGTGGCGCCGCTGGCCGGCCGGGAGGCCTGTTTTCTTCATCCACCACTTGCAGACAGGTTTGCAAGTCCTTCTTTTTGAACAACTTTTATTTGCGGGCTCTCGCAGCTATCGTTTCTAAGTAGTTGATTTCATTGGGAAAAAACGCGATTTGCCTTGACCTGCGGCGGTTGCGTAAGTAAAGTGGGAAAAACTGTCATTTGGTGGGTCGCTGTGGCGAATTTTGTGTTTCAAGGGGCGAGTGCCTTGGCGATGGACGCCAAGGGGCGTTTGTCCGTCCCTACACGCCACCGCGAGGTGCTGCAGGCGCTGTGCGCCGGCCAGCTCACCCTCACCAAGCACCCCGAGGGTTGCCTGATGGTGTTCCCACGGCCGGCCTGGGAAAACTTCCGCGATCGCATCGCCGCCTTGCCGATGTCGGCCTCGGGCTGGAAGCGTGTGTTCCTGGGCAATGCCCAGGACGTCGAGATCGACAGCGCGGCGCGCATCCTGATCGCGCCCGAGCTGCGCGCCAGTGCCGCGCTGCAGAAGGACGTGATGCTGCTGGGCATGGGCAGCCACTTCGAACTCTGGGACGCGGCCGCCTATGCGGCGCACGAGGCCCAGGTGATGCAGTCCGAACTGCCGGACGCACTCAAGGATTTCAGCTTCTGATGAGCGAGATGACGACGCCCGCGACGCCCGGCTTTTCGCACACCACCGTGCTGCTGCACGAGACCGTGGACGGGGTGCTGAACGATCCCAACGGCATCTATGTAGACGGCACCTTCGGCCGCGGCGGCCATTCGCGCCTGCTGCTGGAGAAGCTCGGGCCGCAGGGGAGGTTGATCGCGATCGATCGCGACCCCGAGGCCATCGCAGCGGCCACCACCGGCGAGACGCGGGTCACGGACCCGCGTTTTTCTATCTGCCACGCCCCTTTTGCCGACATGCGCGCCCAGCTCGAGGCCCTGGGCATCCAGCGGGTGCACGGCGTGCTGCTGGACCTGGGCGTGTCGAGCCCGCAGATTGACAACCCCGCGCGCGGGTTCAGCTTCCGCTTCGAGGGGCCGCTGGACATGCGCATGGACACCACGCGCGGCGAGAGTGCCGCCGATTTCCTGGCGCGTGCCGACGAGCGCCAAATTGCCGAGGTCATACGCGACTATGGGGAAGAACGGTTTGCTGCACAGATTGCAAAGGCGCTTGTTGCTCGCCGGGAGAGCGGGAGTGCTGTTCGAAGCACTGCCGAGCTTTCCCAAGTCGTGGCTGGTGCAGTCAAAACCCGCGAACCGGGCCAGGACCCTGCAACGCGCACATTTCAAGCGTTACGGATTTACGTCAACGCCGAGCTTGAAGAGCTCGAGCAGGGGCTGAACGCGGCCCTGCAGATGCTGCTGCCCGGCGGGCGGCTCAGCGTGATCAGCTTCCACTCGCTGGAAGACCGCATCGTCAAGACCTTCATCGCTTCGCATAGCAAGGAAGTGGTGGATCGGCGCGCCATGTTCGCCGCACCCAAGGCGTTGGCACTGACGGCGCTGGGCCGCATCAAGCCCAGCGAGACCGAGGTGCGCGCCAACCCGCGTTCGCGCTCGGCCATCCTGCGCGTGGCCGAACGCACCGATGCGCCGCTCGAGCCCGCACCGGCGCGGGACGCCAAGGCCGCCAGGCGCAAGGGAGCGAAGCGGTGAGCCGCATCAACTTCCTGCTGCTGCTGGCGGTGCTGCTGTCGGGCCTCTACATGGTGCGCAACGCCTATGAGGCGCGCCGCCTGTTCACCGAGCTGGACCGCGCCCAGACCGAGGCACGCCGCCTCGATGCCGATTACCAGCGCCTGCAGGCCGAGCGCCATGCCCAGGCCACCAATCTGCGCGTCGAGCAGGTGGCGCGCGAGCGCCTGCGCATGCGCGCGATCACGCCGGCCATTACGCAAACCGCTACGCAAACCACGGGCCAGGCGCTGGACGGTGGCACGGCGCGCGCCGCCTCGGCAGCCATTGCCGGAGGCACGCAGTGATGAAGTTCAGGCGCAACTCCGCCGCCACCAGCGGCGCGCGCGCCCACAACACGCGCAGCGTGAGCTATTCCACCAGCCCGCTGCTGGCCTCCAAGACCCCGCCCTGGCGCTCGCGCTTTCTGGTCGCCCTGGTGGGCCTGGCCTTTGCCGGCCTGCTGGCGCGCGCCGCCTACATCCAGGTGATCGGCGAGGAGTTCTTCCAGCGCCAGGGCGAGGCGCGCTACGCCCATACCGTGGAGCTGCCCGCCAGCCGCGGCCGCATCAATGACCGCAGCGGCCAGGTGCTGGCCAGCAGCGTGGCCGTGCCCTCGATCTGGGCCTTCCCCAAGGAGGTCGACAGCGATCCGGCCAAGCGCCGCGAGCTTGCCAAGATCCTCGGCATCAGCCAGCAGCAGCTGGAAAAGCAGCTGGACCCGGCCACGCGCTTCGTGTTCCTGCGCCGCCAGGCCGACGACGACACCGCCGCCCGCATCAAGGCGCTCAATCTCAAGGGCGTGTTCCAGGATCGCGAGTACAAGCGCCAGTATCCCGAGGGCGAGGCGGCCGCCCATGTGGTGGGCTTCACCAATCTGGAAGAGAAGGGCCAGGAGGGCATCGAGCTGGCCTTCCAGAAGGACCTGCAGGGCCGCGACGGCTCGCGCGCCGTGGTGCGCGACCGCCTCGGCCGCGTGGTCGAGGACATGGGCGAGCGCGTGCCGCCCGCCAACGGCCGCGACATCGATCTCTCCATCGACGCCAAGGTGCAGTTCTTCGCCTACCAGCGCGTGCGCGATGCGGTGGCCGAGCACAAGGCCAAGGCTGGCTCGGTGGTGGTGTTGGACGTGCAGACCGGCGAGGTGCTGGCGCTCGCCAACTTCCCCAGCTACAACCCCGGCGAGCGCAAGAACCTCAGCGGCGAGCAGCTGCGCAACCGCGCGCTCACCGATGTGTTCGAGCCCGGCTCGACCATGAAGCCGCTGGTGATGGCGCTGGCGCTGGAGACCGGCCGCGTCACGCCCCAGACCCCGATCGACACCGCGCCCGGCCGCATGACGGTGACCGGCTCGGTGATCACCGACGCCCACCCGCATGGCGTGCTCACCGCCGCCGAGGTGATCCAGAAATCCTCCAACGTCGGCATCACCAAGCTGGCCCTGCAGATGCAGGCGCGCGAGATGCACGAGATGTTCACCGCCATCGGCCTGGGTCAGCGTCCGCAGATCAACTTCCCCGGCACGGTGACCGGCAAGCTGCGGCCCTACAAGAGCTGGCGCCCGATCGAGCAGGCGACCATGAGCTATGGCTACGGGCTCTCGGCCTCGCTGCTGCAGCTGGCGCGCGCCTACACCGTGTTCGCGCGCGACGGCGAGGTGATCCCGATTTCGATGATGCACCAGACCGCCAAGGAGCCGGTGCATGGCATCCGCGTGTTCAGCGAGAAGACCGCGGCCCAGGTGCGCGAGATGCTGCAGATGGCCGCCGGCCCCGGCGGCACCGCGCCGCAGGCGATGGTGAGCGGCTACAGCGTGGGCGGCAAGTCCGGCACCGCGCACAAGCAGGAAGGCAAGAGCTACGCCGGTCACAAGTACCGCTCCTGGTTCGTCGGCATCGCGCCGATCAGCAAGCCGCGCATCGTGGTGGCGGTGATGGTGGACGAGCCCAGCAACGGCGTCTACTACGGCGGCGCGGTGGCCGGCCCGGTGTTCAGCCAGGTGGTGGCGCAGAGCCTGCGCCTGCTGGGCGTGCCGCCCGATCTGGAGGTGAAGCCGCAGATCGTTGCCAGCGGCAAGCTGCAGGCGGTGGAGGAGAGCTTCTGATGGCCCGCCCGCCGCGCATCCACAGCCCCCTGCTCGCCACACGCACGCCGCTGTGGCGTTCGCGCTTTCTGCTCGTGCTGGTGGGCCTGGGCTTCACCGGCCTGCTGGCGCGCGCCGCCTATGTGCAGGCGGTGGACCATGCCTTCTTCCAGCAGCAGGGCGAGGCGCGCTATCTGCACAAGCAGGAGCTGCCCGCCAGCCGCGGCCGCCTGATCGACCGCAGCGGCCAGGTGCTGGCCAGCAGCGTGGCCATGCCCTCGTTCTGGGCCATCCCGTCGGAGCTGGACGGCGACGCCGCCCAGCGCGCCGCGCTGGCCCGCGCGCTGGGCATGAGCGACGCGGATCTGCACGCCAAGCTGGACCCCGCGCACCGCTTCGTGTGGCTGCGCCGCATGGTCGACGACGGCATGGCCGAGCAGGTGCGCGCCCTCAAGCTCAAGGGCGTGTTCCAGGAGCGCGAGTACCAGCGCCGCTATCCCGAGGGCGAGGCCGCCGCCCATGTGGTGGGCTTCACGAATGCCGACGAGCGCGGCCAGGAGGGCCTGGAGCTGGCCTTCGAATCCGCGCTGCAGGGCCGGGACGGCCTGCGCGCCGTGCTGCGCGACCGCCTGGGCCGCGTCGTGGAGGATCAGGGCGCCCATGTCGACGCGGTCAACGGCCAGGACATCGAGCTGGCCATCGACGCCAAGATCCAGTACTACGCCTACCAGCGCCTGCGCGACGCGGTGGCCAAGCATGGCGCCAAGGCGGGCAGCGCGGTGGTGCTGGATGCGCGCAGCGGCGAGGTGCTGGCGCTGGCCAACTACCCCAGCTTCAAGCCGGACGAGCGCAAGCAGCGCGGCGGCGAGCAGCTGCGCAACCGCGCGCTCACCGATGTGTTCGAGCCCGGCTCGACCATGAAGCCCTTCATCGCCGCGCAGGCGATCGAGTCGGGCCGCGTCACGCCCGCCACCCGCATCGTCACCGCGCCCGGTTTCATCACCATGGCCGGCCATCGCATCAGCGATGCGCACCCGGCCGACGTGATGACGGTGGCCGAGGTGATCAAGAACTCCAGCAATATCGGCACCCTCAAGATGGCGCTGCAAATGCCGCCGCGCGAGATGCACGAGCTGTACAGCGCCATCGGCCTGGGCCAGCGCCCGCAGATCCAGTTCCCCGGCGCCGTCACCGGCAGCCTGCGGCCCTACCAGAAGTGGCGGCCGGTCGAGCAGGCCACCATGAGCTATGGCTACGGCCTCTCGGCCTCGCTCTTGCAGCTGGCCCATGCCTACACGGTGTTCGCGCACGACGGCGAGCTGCTGCCGCTGAGCATCCAGAAGCTGCCCGCCGGCGCCCCGGTGCAGGGCCGGCGCGTGTTCTCGGCGCAGACCGCCGAGACGCTGCGCCAGATGCTGCAGAGCGTCACCGAGCCCGGCGGCACCGCGCGCGAGGCCCAGGTGGCCGGCTATGCGGTGGGCGGCAAGTCCGGCACCGCCTACAAGCAGGTCGGCCGCGGCTACGACAAGAGCAAGTACCGCGCCTGGTTCGTGGGCCTGGCGCCGATCCAGCAGCCGCGCATCGTCGTCGCGGTGATGGTGGACGAGCCCAGCATCGCCGGCCATGCCGGCGGCCATGTGGCCGCGCCGGTGTTCAGCGAGCTGGTGGCGCAAAGCCTGCGCCTGATGCATGTGCCGCCCGCCAAGCCCGAACTGCTGGCCTGCGGCCTCGGCAACAAGGACCACAAGACATGCTGACCCGACTCAAATCACCCGAAGCCGCGGCCCGCTGGCTGCAGGAATGGACCACCGGCGCGCTGCGCACCGACAGCCGCGCGGTGGCGGCCGGCGATGCCTTCATCGCCTGGCCTGGCTATGCCAAGGACGGCCGCGGCTATGTGGCCGCTGCCATCGCCGCCGGCGCCGCCACCTGCCTGGTGGAGGAGGAGGGCGTCGACGCCTACGGCTTCACCGATGCGCGCGTGGCCTCGCTGGCCGGGCTGAAGGCCAAGACCGGCCTGATCGCCGCCGCCTACTACGGCGAGCCCAGCAAGCAGCTGGCGGTGATTGCCACCACCGGCACGAATGGCAAGACCTCCACAGCCTGGTGGACGGCCCAGGCCCTGAGCCTGCTGGGCCAGCGCTGCGGCGTGGTGGGCACGCTGGGGGTGGGCGAGCCGCCCATCCCGGGCAGCGCGGGCAGCGGCAAGCCCGCCGACATCAGCTACACCGGCCTGACAACACCTGACCCCGTGCTGCTGCAGGCGGCCTTCAAGCGCATGGCGGGGCAGGGCTATGCGGCCTGCGCGATCGAGGCCTCCTCGATCGGCATCAAGGAGCACCGCCTCGCCGGCACCCAGCTGCGCGTGGCCCTGTTCACCAACTTCACCCAGGACCATCTGGACTACCACGGCAGCATGGACGCCTACTGGGCCGCCAAGCGCGAGCTGTTCGACTGGCCGGGCCTGCAGGCCGCGGTGCTGAACCTCGACGATGCCAAGGGTGCCGAACTGGCCAAGGAGCTGACCGGCAAGCTGGACGTCTGGAGCTATGGCCTGAACCGCAGCGATGCGCGCCTCTCGGCCCATGCGCTGCACTACCGCGCCGCTGGCCTGGCCTTCACCCTGAAGGAAGGGACCGAAGAGCTGCTGGTCGAGACCGGCCTGATCGGCGAGTACAACATCTCCAACCTGCTGTCGGTGATCGGTGGCCTGCGCGCACTCGGTCACGGCCTGGCCGATGTGGCCCGCGTGGCGGCCCTCGTCACCCCCGTGCCCGGCCGCATGCAGCGCGTCGGCAATGGCCGCGAGCTGCCCGAGCTGGTGGTGGACTATGCCCACACGCCCGATGCGCTGCAGAAGGCGCTGGAAGCGCTCGCCCCGCTGGCCGCGGCGCGCGGCGGCCAGCTGCACTGCGTGTTCGGCTGCGGCGGCGACCGCGACCGCAGCAAGCGCCCGCTGATGGGCGCGATCGCCGCCAGGCTGGCCCAGCGCGTCGTCATCACCAGCGACAACCCGCGCGGCGAGGCGCCCGAGCAGGTGCTGGCCGACATCGAGGCGGGCCTGGATGCGGCCGCGCCGCGCCTGGTGCTGGCCGACCGCCGCGAAGCCATCCAGCGCGCGGTGCTGGAGGCCGGCAGCCGCGACGTGCTGCTGGTGGCCGGCAAGGGCCACGAGGACTATCAGGAAATCATGGGCCAGCGCCTGCCCTTCTCCGATGTGGACGAAGGCCGTGCCGCCCTGATCCGGAGGGCCGGACTGTGAGCCACAACAACTTCACGCTCGGCCAGCTGCACGCGCTGCTGCTGCCCGCCGTGCCAGCGGCGCGCCTGCTGGGCGACCCGGAGCTGGCCATCCTGCGCGTGCACAGCGACACGCGCAGCCTGCAGGCGGGCGACTTCTTCGTGGCGCTGCGCGGCGAGCGCTTCGATGCGCACGACTTCCTGGCCCAGGCCAGGGCGGCGGGCGCCGTCGCGGCCCTGGCGGAGCGCGGCCTCGATGCCGATCAGGCCGCCGGCCTGCCCGGCATCGAGGTGCCCGACAGCCTCAAGGCGCTGGGTGCGCTGGCCAGTGCCTGGCGCGCGCAATGCCATCTGCCGGTGATCGCCGTCACCGGCAGCAATGGCAAGACCACCGTGACCCAGATGATTGCGAGCATCCTGCGCGCCTGGCTGGGCACGGCGGCGCTCGCCACCGAGGGCAACTACAACAACGAGATCGGCGTGCCGCTGACGCTTTTGCGCCTGCGCCAGGACCTGGCCCATTGGCACCGCGCCGCGGTGATCGAGCTGGGCATGAACCACCCGGGCGAGATCGCGCCGCTGGCCGCGATGACCCAGCCCACCGTGGCCCTGGTCAACAACGCGCAGCGCGAGCACCAGGAGTTTCTGCAGACGGTGGAGGCGGCGGCGCGCGAGAACGGCGCCGTCATCGAGGCCCTGGGCGCCGCCGGTGTGGCAGTGTTCCCGGCCGAGGACGCCTGCGCACCGATCTGGCATCGGCTCGCCGGCACGCGCGGCCACCTCAGCTTTGCGCTGCAGGGCCAGGCCGATGTGATGGGGCGCGCCGCCTGGGTGGATGCCGGGCATTGGGCGCTGGAGCTGCACACGCCGGCCGGCGATGCGCCGGTGGCGCTCTCGGTGGCCGGTCTGCACAACGTGCGCAACGCCCTGGCGGCGGCCGCCTGCGCGCTGGCCGCCGGTGCGCCGCTGGCCGCGGTGGTGCGCGGCCTGGAAGACTTCCGCCCCGTCAAGGGCCGCTCGCAGCTGCAGCAGCTGGAGCGCCAGGGCCGGCGCCTGACCCTGATCGACGACAGCTACAACGCCAACCCCGACAGCGTGCGCGCCGCCATCGACGTGCTGGCCGATCTGCCGGGCCTGTCCTGGCTGGTGCTGGGCGATATGGGCGAGGTGGGCAACGAGGGCCCGGCCTTCCACGGCGAGGTGGGCGCCTACGCGGCCGAGCGCGGCATCGCGGCGCTGTGGACCGTGGGCGAGGCGGCGGCCGACACGGCGCGCGCCTATGGCGTCGCCGCCAGACATTTCAAGTCAGTGGACGAGTTGGTGGCGGCCCTTGAGCAGGCGCCCCAGGTTCAGAACGTGCTCGTCAAAGGATCGAGATTCATGAAGATGGAACGCGTGGTCGCGGCGCTGCAAAAGGATGGGGGCGCCCATGCTGCTTAGTCTGGCCCAATGGTTGCAAGGCCTGTATCCGGACCTCGGCTTTCTGCGCGTGTTCCAGTACATCACCTTCCGTGCGGTGATGGCGGCGATGACCTCGCTGCTGATCGGCCTGGCCTTCGGCCCCTGGGTGATACGCCGCCTGACCGAAATGAAGATCGGCCAGCCGATCCGCGAATACGGCGTGCAACAACATCTGGCCAAGAGCGGCACGCCCACCATGGGCGGGGTGCTGATCCTGATCGGCATCGGCGTGTCCACGCTCCTGTGGTTCGACTGGAGCAACCGCTTCGTCTGGGTGGTGATGCTGGTGACGATGGGCTTTGGCGCGATCGGCTGGGTGGATGACTGGCGCAAGGTCGTCGACAAGAACCCCGAGGGCATGAGCAGCCGCGAGAAGTTCTTCTGGCAATCGCTGATCGGCCTGGTGGCGGCGCTCTACCTGGCCTTCAGCGTGTCCGAGACCTCCTTCCTGGGCGTGGTGGAGCTGTTCTTCCGCTGGGTCACGAGCGGCTTCTCCACCGAGCTGCCGCCCAAGGCCGACCTGATGCTGCCCTTCTTCAAGACGGTCAGCTACCCGCTGGGCGTGTTCGGCTTCATCGCGCTGTCCTTCTTCGTCATCGTCGGCACCAGCAATGCGGTGAACTTCACCGACGGCCTGGACGGCCTGGCCATCATGCCGGTGGTGATGGTGGGCTCGGCGCTGGGCGTGTTCGCCTACGTCACCGGCTCCTCGGTCTACAGCAAGTACCTGATCTTTCCCTACATCCCCGGCGCCGGCGAGCTGATGATCTTCTGCGCGGCGATGGCGGGGGCAGGTCTTGCCTTCCTCTGGTTCAACACCCATCCGGCCCAGGTCTTCATGGGCGATGTGGGCGCGCTCTCGCTGGGCGGCGCGCTGGGCACGCTGGCGGTCATCACGCGCCAGGAAATCGTGCTGGGCATCATGGGCGGCGTGTTCGTCGCCGAGGTGCTGTCGGTGATGATCCAGGTGAGCTGGTTCAAATACACCAAGAAGAAGACCGGCACCGGTCGGCGCATCTTCAAGATGGCGCCGCTGCACCACCATTTCGAAAAGTCGGGCTGGAAAGAGACCCAGGTGGTGGTGCGCTTCTGGATCATCACCATGCTGCTGTGCCTGATCGGCCTGGCCAGCCTGAAGCTGCGCTGAGGATGGCACGATGAAGCAGCTGATGGGACTCAAGGTGCTGGTGCTGGGGCTGGGCGACTCCGGCCTGGCCATGGCCGCCTGGGCCCTGCGCTACGGCGCCACGGCCGCGGTGTGGGACTCGCGCGCGCAGCCGCCGCAACTGGCGACGCTGCGCGAGCAGCTGCCGGCCGTCGAGTTCTTCCACGGCGAGCTGCCGGAGTCGGCGCTGGCGGGTGTGCAACTGGTGCTGAAGAGCCCGGGCCTGTCGCCGCTGGATGCGCGCCTGCAGCCGCTCTTGAACCTGGCACGCGCCACCGGCATCCCGGTGCAGGGCGAGCTGGACCTGTTTGCCCGCGCCCTCGCCGATCTCAAGGCCGAGCGCCGTTACGCGCCCGCGGTGCTGGCCATCACCGGCACCAATGGCAAGACCACCACCACCTGCATGACGGCCTTGCTGGCCGAGCGCGCCGGCAAGCGCGTGGCGGTGGCCGGCAATATCGGCCCCAGCATGCTGACCACGCTGGCGCAGGCGCTGGACCTGGAACCGGCCGAGTTGCCTGCAGAGCTGGTGGAGGCGCCCGTAGAGGCGCAAGACCTGACCCCGGTGGCCGATGAAACCCCGGAGGCTCAGCCCGAGCCCATAGTGGAGTTGTCCACCCTGGACGAGGTGGATGCGCTGCTGGACGAGCAGCCCCTGCCGATCAAGCCGCCGCCCAAGGGTCCGGTGTTCGAGCACCTGCCCGAGGTCTGGGTGCTGGAGCTCTCCAGCTTCCAGCTCGACAGCGTGCAGGGCTTCGAGCCCACCGCCGCGGCGGTGCTCAACATCACCCAGGACCATCTCGACTGGCATGGCGACATGGCCGCCTATGCGCGCGCCAAGGCGCGTGTCTTTGGCGAGCACACGCTGATGGTGATCAACCGCGATGACGCCCTGGTGGAGGCGATGGTGCCGGCGCCGGTGCTGGTCAAGCAAGGGCGCGGCCGCGCCGCCAAGCTGCAGTCGCGCACCGTGCTGCGCTTCGGCCTGAACGCGCCCGATCATCCGGGCGACTATGGCCTGGTCAGCGAGGGCGGCATGGCCTGGCTGGTGCGCGCGCGCGAGGTCGACGAGACCCTCAAGCGCCGCAAGGATGAGGACGCGGAGGAGATCATCCTGCAGCGCCTGATGCCCGCCGACGCGCTGCGCGTGCGCGGCCGCCACAACGCCGCCAATGCGCTGGCGGCCCTGGCCCTGGCCAGCGCGGCCGGCTGCGAGCTGGCGCCGATGCTGCATGGCTTGCGCGACTACCGCGGCGAGCCGCACCGCGTCGAGTACGTGGCCAGCATCCGCGGCGTGGATTTCTATGACGATTCCAAGGGCACCAATGTCGGCGCCACGGTGGCGGCCATCAACGGCCTGGGCGCCGACCGCGCACCCGCCAAGCTGGTGCTGATCCTGGGCGGCGACGGCAAGGGCCAGGATTTTTCCCCGCTGCGCGAGGGCGTGGCGCGCCATGGACGCGCGGTGGCCCTGATCGGCCGCGACGCGGCGCAGATCGAGGCTGCCTTGCAAGACAGCCAGCTACCGATGCAGCGCCACGCCACGCTGGAGGCCGCCACCAGCTGGTGCCTGCAGCAGGCGCACAGCGGCGACAGCGTGCTGCTGAGCCCGGCCTGCGCCAGCCTGGACATGTTCCGCAACTACGGCCACCGTGCCGAGGTGTTCGTGGCCCAGGTGCATGAGCTGGCCAACGACGGGGGGCTCAGCTGATGAGCGAGACCCTGGGCCTGAAGAACCTGGCGGAGCGCCTGCGCGGCCTGTTCGCCAAGAGCGAGGCGAGTGCCGCCGATGTGCCGGTGCGCGACTGGGTGTCGACCTCGGCCGGCCAGCCCACCCGCATCCAGGGCTTTGACGTCACCCTGGTGTGGGTGGTGCTGGCGCTGATGGCCCTGGGCCTGCTGATGGTCTATTCGGCCTCGATCGCGATGCCGGACAACCCGCGCTTCGCCAAATACCTGCCGACGCATTTCCTCACCCGCCATATGGTGGCGATCGGCTTCGGCCTGGTGGCCGCGCTGATCACCGTGCAGGTGCCGGTGGCGAGCTGGGAGCGCTGGGCGCCCTGGATCTTCGTGATCTCGCTGGTGATGCTGATCGCGGTGCTGATCCCCGGCCTGGGCAAGGTGGTCTATGGCGCGCGGCGCTGGATCCCGCTGGGCGTGATGAACTTCCAGCCCTCCGAGCTCACCAAGCTGGCGATCGCGATGTACGCGGCCAGCTATATGGTGCGCAAGATGGATGTGAAGGAGAACTTCTTCCAGGCCGTCTGGCCCATGGTGGTGGCGCTGGGCGTGGTGGGGGTGCTCTTGCTGGCCGAGCCGGACATGGGCGCCTTCATGGTGATCGCGGCGATCGCGATGGGCATCCTGTTCCTGGGCGGCGTGAACGGCCGCATGTTCTTCCTCATCGTGGCGGTGCTGGTGGGGGCCTTCGTGCTGATGATCACCTTCAGCGAATTCCGCCGCGAACGCATCTTTGCCTACCTCAACCCCTGGGACGAGAAGTACGCGCAGGGCAAGGCCTACCAGCTGACGCATTCGCTGATCGCCTTCGGCCGCGGCGAGTTCTTCGGCCAGGGCCTGGGCTCCAGCCTGGAGAAGCTGCATTACCTGCCCGAGGCGCATACCGACTTCCTGCTGGCGGTGATCGGCGAGGAGCTGGGCTTCGTGGGCGTGGCCCTGGTCATCATCGGTTTCTTCTGGCTCTCGCGCCGGCTCTTTCACATCGGCCGCCAGGCGATCGCGCTGGACCGCGTGTTCGCCGGCCTCTATGCCCAGGGCATCGGCATCTGGATGGCGGCCCAGGGCTTCATCAATATGGGCGTGAACCTGGGCGCGCTGCCCACCAAGGGCCTGACGCTGCCGCTCTTGAGCTTTGGCGGCTCGGCGATCCTGATGAACTGTGTGTCGATCGCCATCGTGCTGCGCATCGACATCGAGAACAGACAGCTGATGCGCGGAGGCCGGGCATGAGCACGCGCCACCTCGTCATCATGGCGGCCGGCACCGGCGGCCACATCATCCCGGGCCTGGCGGTGGCCGAGGAGATGAAGCGCCGCGGCTGGAGCGTGAGCTGGATGGGCACCGAGACCGGCATGGAGAACAAGCTGGTGCCGGCCGCCGGCCTGCCGCTGGACCGCCTGGCCTTCGCCGGCATGCGCGGCAAGGGCTTCGCGCATGCCCTCACGGGCCTGTTCAAGTTCGCGCGCGCCTTTGTGCAGGCGCGCACCGTGTTCGGCACGCGCAGCGCCGACGCGGTGCTGGGCATGGGCGGCTATGTCTGCCTGCCCGGCGGCCTGATGGCCTGGCTGATGCGCAAGCCGCTGATGCTGGTGAATGCCGACGCGGCCATGCTGCTCTCCAACCGCGGGCTCAAGGCCTTTGCGCGCCGCATCGCCTTCGGTTTTGACGGCGCCGCCGCGGCCTCCACGCCCAAGGCGGTGGTCACCGGCAATCCGGTGCGCGCCGAGATCGAGGCGATCGCCGATCCGGCCCAGCGCTTTGCCGGCCGCACCGGCCCCTTGCGCGTGCTGGTGGTGGGCGGCTCGCTGGGCGCGCGCGCCATCAACGAGGTGCTGCCCAAGGCGCTGGCACTGTGGCCCGCCGAGCAACGCCCCAGCGTCACGCACCAGACCGGCGCCGCCAATTTCTCCAGCGTGCAGGCGGCCTACCAGGCCGCTGGCATTGCCTTGGATGAAAGGGCGGAGCTGCTGCCCTTCATCGACGACATGGCCACGCGGCTGGCGGACTGCGACCTCATCATCGGCCGCGCCGGCGCGGTCACGGTGAGCGAACTCTGCGCCGCCGGCGTGCCGGCGCTGCTGGTGCCGCTGGTGGTGTCGACCACCTCGCACCAGCGCGACAACGCCCGCTTCATGGCCCAGCACGAGGCGGCCCTGCATCTGCCGCAGCAGGAGCTGACGCCGGCCAAGCTGCATGAATTGCTGAGCGGCCTGAGCCGCGAGGGCTTGCTGGCGATGGCGCAGCGCGCGCGCGCGCTGGCCCGCCCGCGTGCGGCCTCGCGTGTGGCCGACGAACTCGAATCCCTGGTGAAGCCCTCATGAAGCACGCCGTCAAGCACATTCACTTCGTGGGCATCGGTGGCGCCGGTATGAGCGGCATTGCCGAGATCCTGCACAACCTCGGCTACACCGTGTCGGGCTCGGACCAGAGCGCGAGCGCCACCACGCAGCGCCTGGCACAGCTGGGCCTGCAGATCCATATCGGCCATGCCGCCGCGCATATCGCCGGCGCACAGGCGGTGGTGACCTCCACCGCGGTGAAGGCCGACAACCCCGAGGTGATCGCCGCGCGCGCCGCGCGCATCCCGGTGGTACAGCGCGCCGTCATGCTGGCCGAACTGATGCGGCTGAAGCAGGGCATCGCGATCGCCGGCACGCATGGCAAGACGACCACCACCTCGCTGGTCACCACGGTGCTGGCCGAGGCCGGCGTGGACCCCACCTTCGTGATCGGCGGCAAGCTCAACAGCGCCGGCGCCAACTCGGCGCTGGGCCAGGGCGACTACATCGTGGTGGAGGCGGACGAGTCCGACGCCTCCTTCCTGAACCTGCTGCCGGTGCTGGCCGTCGTCACCAATATCGACGCCGACCACATGGACACCTATGGCCATGACCTCGGCCGCCTCAAGCAGGCCTTTGTCGACTTCCTGCACCGCATGCCCTTCTATGGCGCGGCGGTGCTGTGCGGCGACGACGAGGGCGTGCGCTCCATCATGCCGATGGTCTCGCGGCCTATCGTCAGCTACGGCCTGGGCGAGCACAACCAGGTGCGCGCGGTGAATGTGCAGGCCCTGGCCGGTGGGCAGATGCGCTTCACGGTGCTGCGCCGGGATGAGAAGGGGGAGATGCCGGCGCTGGACGTCACCCTGAACCTGGCCGGCCAGCACAATGTGCTGAACGCGCTGGCCGCGATCGCGGTGGCCACCGAGCTGGAGCTGCCGGATGCGGCGATGCTGACGGCGCTGGCCAAGTTCGGCGGCGTGGGCCGGCGCTTCCAGCGTTATGGAGAGCTGCCCGCCGCCGATGGCGGCCGTTTCAGCCTGATCGACGACTACGGCCACCACCCGGTGGAGATGGCGGCGGTGCTCTCGGCCGCGCGCGGTGCCTTCCCCGGTCAGCGCCTGCTGCTGGCCTTCCAGCCGCACCGCTACACCCGCACGCGCGACTGCTTTGCGGACTTCGTGCGCGTGATGGGCGGTTTTGATGCGGTGCTGCTGACCGAGGTGTATGCGGCCGGCGAGGCGCCGATTCAAGGCGCAGACGCAGCGGCATTGCAGGCTGCGCTGCCGCTGGCGACCTTGGTTCCAGACATCGCGGCGCTGCCGCAAGCAATTGCCGACGCTACCCGCGACGGCGATGTGGTGATCGTGATGGGGGCGGGCACGATCGGGTCCGTGCCGGCACGCACGGTTGAACTGTTGACCACGAAGGAGGTCCGGCCATGAGCTTGGATCTGAATATCGACCCCAAGGCGCTCGGCAAGGTGGCCGTGCTGACGGGCGGCGAATCCGCGGAGCGCGAGGTCTCGCTGATGTCGGGCGCGGGCGTGCTGCAGGCGCTGCGCTCGCAGGGCGTGGATGCCCACGCCTTCGACCCCGCCGAGCGCGGCCTGCACGAACTTAAGAGCGAAGGCTTTGCGCGCGTCTTCATCGCCCTGCATGGCCGCCATGGCGAGGACGGCACGGTGCAGGGCGCCTTGGAGTTGCTGGGCATTCCCTACACTGGCTCGGGCGTGATGGCCTCCAGCATCGCGGTGGACAAGATCACCACCAAGCGCCTGTGGATCGCCGACGGCCTGCCGACGCCGCGCTACCTGAAGCTGCGCCGCGATGAGCTGAGCCGCGAGCGCGTGCGCAGCGTGCCCGACGAGCTGGGCCTGCCGGTGTTCGTGAAGCCGCCGCACGAGGGTTCGTCGATCGGCATCTCCAAGGCGGTGGGCTACTCGGACATGATGGATGCGGTGCAGCTCGCCGCCCAGTACGACGACGAGATCCTCTGCGAGGAATGCATCGTGGGCTGGGAGCTGACCTGCCCGGTGCTGGGCGAGGGCGATACGGCCGTGGCGCTGCCGGTGATACGCATCGAGGCGGTGGCCGGCAACTACGACTACCAGAACAAGTACTTCACCGACACCACCCAGTACCACATCGGCACCCTGCCGGCCGAGCAGGAGGCCGCCATCCGCGCCACCGTGCTGGCGGCGTACCGCTCGCTGGGCTGCCGCGGCTGGGGCCGTGCCGATCTGATGCTGCGCAAGAGCGATGGCCAGGTGTTTCTGCTGGAGATGAACACCTCGCCCGGCATGACCTCGCACTCGCTGGTGCCGATGTCGGCCAAGGCCGCCGGCATCAGCTACGAGCAGCTGTGCCTGTGGCTGCTGGCCCAGGCGCGCCTGGACGGCCGGGTGCCCGACATTCACGGCAGCAAGACCTGACCCTCATCGCTCACCATGCGCGCCCAGAGCCCCAACATCGTCACCACGCCGCCAGACGTCCGTCTGATGAACGGCGTGGCGGCGCTGTTGCTGCTGGGCCTGGCCGCGGCCCTGCTGGCGCTGGCGCTGCAATGGCTGGTGCGCCAGCCGGTGTTCGCGATCCGTGCCATCACCGTGGAGGGCGATGTGGCGCGCAACAGCGCCGCCTCGCTGCGTGCCAACGCCCTGCCGCGCATGAGCGGCAGCTTTCTGAGCATGAGTCTGCAGACCGCCCGCCATGCCTTCGAGGCGGTGCCCTGGGTGCGCAGCGCCACCGTGCAGCGCATCTGGCCCAGCCGGCTGCGCGTGCAGCTGGAGGAGCACCAGCCCGCGGCCTACTGGGAAGCCAAGGCCGAGGGTGCCGATGCCGACAGCGAGGCGACCGTGGAGCGCCTGCTGGTGAACAGCTTCGGCGAGCTGTTTCAGGCCAATCTGGGCGATGTCGAGGACGAGGAGCTGCCGGTGCTGTCCGGCCCGGCCAACAGCTCGGCCCATATGCTGGCGCTGTGGCGGCAGCTGCAGCAGCTCAGCAAGCGGCTGGACGATGGCGTCGAGCGCCTCGACCTGTCGGGCCGCGGCTCCTGGCGCGTGCATCTGGACAAGGGTGCGGTGATCGAGCTGGGCCGCGGCAGCGATGCCGAGGTGCTGGCCCGCTACGCCCAGTTCGTCGCCAGCATCAACCAAATCACCTCGCGCTACCAAACTCCCTTGCTCTCGGCCGACCTGCGCCATGGCGACGGTTATGCGGTGCGGCTGCGCGGAGTATCAACCAACCCACCCGCGCCCAAGGGCGGAAATAAGAAAAGCTAAGGACCGAGCATGGCCAAGGAATACAAGGATTTGGTCGTTGGACTGGATATCGGCACCGCCAAGATCATGGCGGTGGTGGCCGAGGTCATGGGCAATGGCGAATTGCGCATCGCGGGCCTGGGCGTGGCGCCCTCGCATGGTTTGAAACGCGGCGTGGTGGTGAATATCGACGCCACCGTGCAGTCCATCCAGCAGGCCCTGAAAGAGGCCGAAATGATGGCCGACTGCAAGATATCTAGGGTTTTCACGGGGATTACCGGCAGCCATATCCGCGGCCAGAACTCGACCGGCATGGTGATCGTGCGCGACAAGGAGGTCACGCCGGTGGACGTGGCGCGCGTGGTGGAAACCGCCAAGGCCATCAATATCCCCAACGACCAGCGCCTGCTGCTGGTGGAACCGCAGGAATTCGTGATCGACGGCCATGAGGTGAAGGAGCCCATCGGTATGTCGGGCGGGCGCCTGGAAGTGAAGGTGCATATCGTCACCGGCGCGCAGAGCGCGGCCGAAAACATCGTCAAATGCGTGCGCCGCTGCGGCCTGGAAGTGGACCAGCTGGTGCTCAACCCGAGCGCCTCCAGCCTGGCCGGCCTGACCTCGGACGAGCGCGATCTGGGCGTGGCCCTGGTCGATATCGGCGCCGGCACCACCGACGTGGCGATCTTCACCGGCGGCTCGATCCGCCATACCGCGGTGATCCCGATCGCCGGCGACCTGATCACCAGCGATATCGCGATGGCGCTGCGCACGCCCACCAAGGATGCCGAGGAAATCAAGGTCGAGCATGGCGTGGCCAAGCAGCTGCTGGCCGACCCCGCCGATCAGGTGGAAGTGCCGGGTTTGGGCGACCGCGCCCCGCGCATGCTTTCAAAACAAGCACTTGCCGGCGTTATTGAACCCCGAGTCGAGGAAATATTCTCGCTGGTGCACCAGGTCATACGTGAATCCGGGTATGAGGAGCTGCTGTCCTCGGGGATTGTGCTGACGGGCGGCGCCTCGGTCATGCCGGGTATGGTGGAACTGGCCGAGGACATATTCCTCAAACCCGTGCGCCGCGGCAACCCGACCTATAACGGCGCGCTCTTCGACATGGTTTCGAATCCACGCTCGGCGACCGTGATGGGGCTGCTGGAAGAGGCGCGTTTGTCGCGCACCCGGGGTTTGAAAGCGGCGCAGCAGGCGGGCTCGGTGAAGACGCTGTTCGGGCGCGCGAGGGATTGGTTTCTGGGGAATTTCTAGAGTTTCAGGTGGCGGGCCCGGGTGACCGTGGCGCCGAGGGTTCAAATGCCCAAGTTTCTGGGGCAAAGAGTGTAAAAAAAGGGTCATCCCTGTAGTTTTTCACTGTTGTCAAATGCACAATTGCTGAAGGAGGTATGTTATGGCGATCGAAATGATTGAAGAGTTTGACCAGGGCACGCAAATCAAGGTGATTGGTGTCGGCGGCGGCGGTGGCAATGCCGTCGAGCACATGATCAGCCAAGGCGTTCAGGGCGTGGAATTCATCTGCGCCAACACCGATGCCCAGGCTCTCAATCGTTCCAAGGCCGACCAGCTCCTCCAGCTCGGCTCCACCGGCCTGGGCGCGGGTGCCAAGCCCGAGATGGGCAAGGCGGCGGCCGAGGAGGCCGAGGCCCGCATCCGCGAGGCCATCCAGGGCGCCAACATGCTCTTCATCACCGCCGGCATGGGCGGTGGCACCGGCACCGGTGCCGCGCCGGTGATCGCCCGCGTGGCCAAGGAAATGGGCATCCTCACCGTCGGTGTGGTGACCAAGCCCTTCGAATTCGAGGGCACGCGCCGCACCAAGGCGGCCGACAACGGCCTGGCCGAGCTGGAAGCCAATGTCGACTCGCTGATCGTGGTGCTGAACGACAAGCTGCTGGACGTGCTGGGCGAAGACGTCACGCAGGACCAGGCCTTCGCGCATGCCAACGACGTGCTGAAGAACGCCGTCGGCGGCATCTCCGACATCATCCACATCCCCGGCCTGGTGAACGTCGACTTCGAAGACGTCAAGACGGTGATGAGCGAGCCCGGCAAGGCCATGATGGGCACGGCGCAAGCCACCGGCCCGGACCGCGCCAACAAGGCGGCCGACGCCGCCGTGGCCTGCCCGCTGCTGGAAGGCATTGACCTCTCCGGCGCGCGCGGCGTGCTGGTGCTGATCGCCGCCAGCCGTGCCAACTTCAAGCTGAGCGAGTCGCGCAATGCGATGAACACGATCCGCCGCTATGCGGCCGATGATGCCCATGTGATCTACGGCACCGCCTACGACGAAAGCCTGGGCGACGCACTGCGCGTCACCGTCATCGCCACTGGCCTGAGCTCGCAACGCGCCCGCCAGCAGGCGCCGCTGCAAGTGGTGCAGCAGCAGGCCACGCTGCGCACCGGCACCGACAATATGCCGGTGCTGACCCAGCCGGTGATGATGGGCCATGGTGCCCCCGGTGGCATGGCGACGCCCGCGGGCAATGCCATGAGCGGCAACGGCAACGACTTCGGCGGCATGAGCGTGCCCAGCGTCTGGCGCCATGGCCGCACCGCCGCGGCCAAGGTCGAAGCGCTGTCGTCCAATGGCATGGACGAAATCGAGATCCCGGCCTTCCTGCGTAAACAAGCGGATTGATGGATGACCGGGTGAGGGCCCAGTGAGGTCCTTTCTCGCCTGCATTGGCCTGCTGGCTTTCTGCCTGCTGGGCTTGGCCGCACCCGCGCAGGCGCAGCAGGCCGCTCAGGCCGGTCAAGCCGAACTGGCCGTCTCCGACTGGTCCCGCCAGGACCTCAAGGCCTGGTGGGCCGGCCTGCGCGCCATCGACGGCGCGCAGGGCGATCTGCCCGCCCATCTGCAACCGCCCAGCGATCCCAAGGCCTGGAAGCCGGTGCGCCTGCCCGATGTGCAGGAGACGCCGCGCGCCGGCACCGAGGAGCAGCCCGCCTACCAGATGCGCTGGTACCGGCTGCGTTACGAACCCGAGCACGAGCGCTGGCCCACCAGCCTGGCGCTCTATATGCCGCGCCTGGTCACGCTGGCGGCGGCGGTGCTGGTGCGCACCGACCAGGGCTGGCGCCCGGTGTTCGACAACCAGAACGGCGCGCGCGAGCAATGGGTGCGGCCGCTGTGGGTGGTGCTGCCCGCGGCGCTGAGCGATCTGCACAAGGGCAAGGCGATTGAGCTGGTGGTGGCGGCGCCGGTCTATACCGGCAGCCTGTTCGCCGTCTCCAGCGTCAGGCTGGGCCCGCGCGACGAGCTCGAGCCCGCCTACAACTGGCGCTGGGGCCTGCAGATCGGCGTGCCGCTGGCCACCGGCATGACGCTGGTCGTGCTGGGCGCTTTTGCCCTCAGCCTCTGGCTCAAGCGCCGCGACGAGCCCGCCTACCTGCTGTTCGCGCTGGCCTGCCTGGCCTGGCTGTTCCGCAATCTGCACTACTCGCTGGACATGCCCAGCACCAAGCTGGCGCTGGACTGGTTCTGGTGGGCCACCCATGCCTCGATGGCCTGGGTGATGCTGCTGATCTTCATGTTCGCGCTGCGTTTTGCGCATCGACGCTTTGCGCGCTTCGAGCTGGGCCTGGGTGCTTTTGTGCTGGCCAGCAGCCTGCTCTCGGTGCCGGTGATGGGGCGGCTCTATGACAGCGTGGTGGTGCTGCACCTGGCGAACGCGGTGGTGGGCGTGCTGGGCACGGCCTTCGTGGTGCGGGTGGCCTGGCGCGAGGGCAGCGCGGAGCTGCGCTGGATCTCGTTGAGCCTGATGGCCGGCCTGGTGCTGGGCCTGCACGACCTGGGCATGCTGGCGGGTTGGTGGGGCGCAGAGCATATCTATCTGATGCCCTTCTCCACGCTGATCGTGCTGGCCAGCTTTCTCTATGCGGTGCAGTGCCGCTACGTCGGCGCGTTGCGCCAGAACGAGTTTGCCAACGAGCAGCTCGCGCAGCGCCTGGTGGCGCAGGGCACGGCGCTGCAGAGCCAGCACGACCGGCTGCGCGAATCCGAGCGCCAGCAGGCCCTGCTGGTGGAGCGCCAGCGCCTCATGCAGGATATGCACGACGGCCTGGGCTCGTCCCTGCTCTCGGCCATGGTGGCGGTGGGGCAGGGCACGATGGAGCAGGACCAGGTGGTGGAGGTGCTGCGCGAATGCGTGGACGATCTGCGCCTGGTGATCGATTCGCTGGAGCCGGTGGGCCACGACCTGGTATCGCTGCTGGCCACCATGCGCTACCGCCTCGGCAAGCGCCTGCAGGCCGGCGGCCTCAAGCTCGAATGGGATGTGCACGACCTGCCCCAGCTCGACTGGCTGGAGCCGCCCGACGCCCTGCATGTGCTGCGCCTGATGCAGGAGGCGCTCAACAATGCGCTCAAGCATGCGCGCGCCACGCGCGTGCGCATCGTCACGCGCGATCTGGGCAGCAAGATCGAGATCCGCGTGGAGGACGATGGCGAGGGCTTCGACATCGAGACGGTGCAGCGCGGCCGCGGCCTGCGCGGCCTGCAGAAGCGCGCCAAGCATCTGGGCGGCAGCCTGCGGGTGGAAAGCAGCCCCGGCCATGGCACGGTGATGACGCTGCGCCTGCCGGTGAACCGCGATTCCCGCGAGCCGCTCGATGACCCGCCATCCGCATGAAAAACCCGAATCGGGGAGAATCCCGGCCATCATGCTGAAGCAAAGAACCCTCAAGTCGCTGACCCGTGCCGTCGGCGTGGGCATCCACAGCGGCCAGAAGGTCGAGATCACGCTGCGGCCCGCCGCGCCCAATACCGGCATCGTGTTCCGCCGCGTCGATCTGGCCACGCCGGTGGACATCCCGGTGCGCGCCGACACCGTCTGCGACACCCGCATGGCCACCACCATCAGCCCCGGCGGCGACCCCGGCGCGCCCAAGGTGCAGACCATCGAGCACCTGCTGTCGGCCTGCGCCGGCCTGGGTCTGGACAATCTCTACGTCGACATCAATGCCGACGAGGTGCCGGTGCTGGACGGCTCGGCTGCCAGCTTCGTGTTCCTGCTGCAGAGCGCGGGCATCGAGCTGCAGAACGTGCCCAAGCGCTTTCTGCGTGTGAAGAAGGCCGTGGAAGTGCGCCAGGGCGAGGGCAAGCGCCTGATGTGGGCCAGGCTGGAGCCACACCATGGCTACACGCTCTCCTTCCAGATCGAGTTCGACAACCCGGCGGTCTCCGCCACCGGCCAGCACTATGTGTTCGACATGGGCAGCGGCCAGTACAAGAAGGAGATCGCGCGCGCCCGCACCTTCGGCATGACCAAGGACATCGAGCTGATGCGCTCGCGCGGCCTCACCCTGGGCGGTGCGATGGACAACGCCATCGTGGTGGACGACTACCGCGTGCTGAATGCCGACGGCCTGCGCTACGACGACGAGTTCGTCAAGCACAAGATCCTCGACGCCATCGGCGACATGCAGGTGGCCGGTTATCCGCTGCTGGCGGCCTACACCTCCTTCAAGGGCGGGCATGCGCTCAACAACAAGCTGCTGCGCGCCCTGCTGGCGGACGAGAGCGCCTACGACATCGTCACCTTCGAGGACGAGGCCGCGGCCCCGCGCGGCTTCGCCGAGCTGGCGCCGGCCTGGTAAACAATGATCTTCCGCCTCCTCATCGGCCTGCTGATGGCCGCCAGCATTCTCTGCTTCGCGATGTACATCGGCACGCGCCAGGACATCTGGCGCCGCCGCGGCGTGCTCATCATCAAATGGACGGTGATCGCCGGCCTCGGCTTCTTCGCCGTGCTGGTGCTGGAGCGTCTGGCTCTGCTCCTCTAGCCCAGCTCTTCCAGCGATTGCAGCTGCACCAGGCGCTGGTAGAGCCCGCCCTCGATCGCCATCAAGTCCTCGTGCCGGCCGCGTTCCTGCAAGCGGCCATGGTTCAGCACCACGATCTGGTCGGCCTCGCGGATGGTGGAAAGGCGGTGCGCGATCGCCACGATGGTGACGCGGCCGCGCAGCGCCAGCAGCGCCTCGCTGATGAGCGCCTCGGTGGCGCTGTCGATGTTGGAGGTGGCCTCGTCCAGGAACAGGATGCGCGGCGCCGCCGCCAGCGCGCGCGCCATCGCGATCAGCTGCTTCTGGCCGGTGGAGACGCGTGCGCCACCCTCGCCCAGCAGGGTGTCATAGCCCTGCGGCAGCGTGCACAGAAAGTCGTGGATGCGTGCGGCCTTGGCGGCCTCGACGATGGCGGCCTCGCTGATGTCGCGCCCCATGGCGATGTTCTCGCGCGCGCTGGCCGCCATCAGATAGGGCTCCTGCGGCACCAGGCCCACGGCGGCACGGAAGGCCGCATCGGGCAGGCTCTGCAGCGCCAGGCCGTCGATGCGTATGCAGCCCGGCGCGCTGGCGTAGAAGCGCAGCAGCAGCGACAGCAGGGTCGACTTGCCCGAACCGGTGTGGCCCACGATGCCGATGAATTCGCCGGCCCGGATCTCCAGGCTGATGTCCTGCAGCACCGGGCGGCCGGGCGCATAGGCGAAGCTCAAGGCCTGCACGCTGATGGCGCCGCGCGTGACGCGCAGGCCGGCCTGGCTGGCGTCGTCGGCCACGCCCTCCTGCAGCAGGCTGCGCACCCGCGAGGCCGCCACCATGGACTGCTGCAGCTGGCCGAACTGCATGGTGATCTGGATCAGCGGCTCCACCACGCGCGAGATATAGCTGAGGAAGGCGTACAGCAGGCCCACCTCGACGCCCGACATCTCGCGCAGGCCGAAGCCGTAGATCACCGTCACCAGCAGCATCACGTTGAGCAGGTCGAGCGCCGGGCGCAGCAGCCAGGCATTGGCGCGCAGCTCGGCCACGCGCGAGCCCAGGTGCTGCGCGTTGATGCGGCCGAAGCGTTGCGCGAAGCGCGTGCCCGCGCCGGCCGCCTGCAGCACCGCCATGCCGGCAATGCTCTCGGCCATCTGGGCATTGATGTCGCTGCGCAGCTGGCGCGTGCGCTGCACCGCCGGCGCGCTCCAGCGTTGGTAGAGCCAGATAATGGCCACGCTGGCCGGCACCAGGGCCGCCACGATCAGCATCAGGCGCAGGTCCAGCCAGGCCATCGCCGCCATCGAGCCCAGCACCACGATGCTCGAATCGAGCATCACATAGAGCACCTGGCGGTAGAGCGTGTTGACGGCCTCGGTGTCGTTGGTGACGCGGCTCACCAGCTGGCCGGTGATGGCGCGGTCGAAGAAGGCCATCGGCAGCGCCAGCACATGGGCAAACACCTGCTCGCGCAGGCGCAGCACCGAGCGCCGCGCCACCCCGGCCATGCGCGCCAGCTGGGCATAGCGGATCCAGCTGGAGGCCCAGCCGCACAACATCAGGGTCAGCAGCAGGCCGGCCATGGCGCTCACGTCGAACTGGCGCGGCAGCAGGTACTGGTCGATATAGCGCTTGCCGAGCATCGGGCCCAGCGCCTCGAGGCCGGCGGCGCTCAGCAGCCACAGCAGGCCCCAGGCGAGCGAGCGGCGTTCCGGGCGCGCGGCCTGCATCAGCAGGCCCACGGCGGACCAGGGTGAGGGCTGTCGGGAGGGATCTTCAGAGTGCATCGATGCTGGCCTCCAGTTGCTGGTAGCGCCATTGCGTGGCGTACCAGCCGCCTTGCGCCAGCAGGCTGGCATGGTCGCCGCGTTCGGTGATGCGGCCCTGGCGCAGCACGGCGATCTGCTCGGCCTCCATCACCGCGCTGAGCCGGTGGCTGACGATGATGACGGTGCGTTCGGGGTGGCGCTCGCGCAGGGTTCGCAGATGGCCGAGGATCTGCGTCTCGGTGCCGGTGTCCACCGCCGAGAGCGCGTCGTCCAGCAGCAGGATGGGGGCCTCGCTGAGCAGGGCGCGCGCGATCGCGACGCGCTGGCGCTGGCCGCCCGAGAGCGTCACGCCGCGCTCGCCCACCAGGGTGTCGTAGCCCTGGGGCAGGGCGGCGATGTCGGCATGCACGGCCGCCAGCGTGGCGGCCTCGACGATCTGCGCCGGGCTGGCGTCGGGGCGGGCCAGCGCGATGTTCTCGGCAATGCTGGCGGAGAACAGGAAGGGCTCCTGCGGCACCCAGGCCAGCGCCTGGCGCAGCGCCGGCAGGGCGATCTGCTGCACCGGCAGGCCGCCCAGCAAGACCTGACCCCGGTCGGGCTCGAACTGGCGCAGCAGCAGGCGCAGCAAGGTGGACTTGCCGGCGCCGGTGGGGCCCACCAGGCCCAGGGTCTGCCCGGGCGCGAGCGCGAGCTCCACCCCGTCGAGCGCCGGGCGCGGGTTGCCGGGGTAGCTGAAGGCGAGCGCCGTGAAGGCGATGCCGGCGCTGCCTGACATGGCCGGCAGCGCCGCGCGGCCCTCGTCGCGCAGGCTCAGCGGCGCATCCAGCACCGGCTGCAGGCGCGCCCAGGCGGCCCGCCCGCGCTCCAGCAGCGAGAGCACCCAGCCGGCCGCGAACATCGGCCAGATCAGCTGGCCCAGGTACATGGTGAAGGAGGTCAGCGAGCCGATGCTGAGCTCGCCGCGGGCCACCAGCCAGCCGCCCAGGCCCAGCGCGATCGCCACCGCGCTGGCCAGCGTCATGCCCACCGCCGGCTCGTAGGCGGCCTCCCAGCGCTGGGCGCGGTAGGCGGCCTCGCCGGCATGGTCGGCGAGCGCGTGGAACTGCCCGGTGCTGCGCGCGGTGAGCCCCAGCGCGCGCAGCGTGCGCACCCCGCTGAGCGCCTCCTGCACATGCTGGTTGAGGCCGGAGAAGCGCTCCAGCGAGGCCTTCCAGGCCTGGTGCACATGTTCGGAGATGCGCCAGAAGGCCAGCGCCATGAGCGGGAAGGGCAGCAGCGCGGCCAGGCCCAGGCGCCAGTCCACGCCCAGCGTCATCATGGCGACCACCAGCAGCAGGGTGAGGCTGCCGTCGAAGGCCGCCAGCAGGGCCTCGCCCGCGGCCATCTCGACGGCGTCGATGTCGTTGGTGGCCAGTGCCATCAGGTCGCCGGTGCGCTCGGCCTGGAAGAAGCCCGGGCCCTGCAGGCTCAGCTGGCGGTACAGCCGGGTGCGCAGCTCGCGGCCGAGCTCGTAGGCGGCGGCGAACAGCGCCAGGCGCCAGCCCACGCGCAGCAGATAGATCGCCAGCGCGGCCAGCAGCAGCCAGGCCAGCTCGCGCAGCAGGCCGCCGCCCTGCAGCCGGTGCGCCACCAGGCCGTCCACCACCTGGCCCACCTGGCGCGGGATCCACACGGTGATGAGGGCGATGCTCAGCAGCATCAGGGCCGAGGCGGCATAGGCGCGACGATGCCTGGCCACAAAGCCGGCAATCAACTGGATCAGGGTCATGCGGGAGGGCGCTTGAGCGAGTCAGGAGCCGGATTGTGCCCGCTGCTGCTGCCAGGGCATGGCAGCAGGGCCGCTTGGCCAGGCGCTCAGCTCGCGCCCAGCTGGGCGTAGACCTGGCTGCCCAGGCGCGCCAGCTGTTCCTGCCCGAAGGGCCCGCTCAGCGCATAGCCCAGCGCCCCGTCGATCCAGTAGAAGCTGCGCGTCAGGCCGGCGCCCTGGCCCTGCTCGGCAAAGCGGAAGGCGGTGGGCGCGGCGGCCTGGCCGGCCGGAGCGACCGAGACATAGAGGGTCAGGCGTTGCCCCTGGGCCGATTCGTACATGAACTGGGCGCGCGCCGCGTTGTGATCGCCGCCGCCAGCCTGCGCCTCGCCGGCGGGCAGCAGCCGGCCGCCCATCAGCGCAAAGCCGTCGGCGCGCAGGTCCGGCACGCGCAGCGGCTGGCCCAGGCGTTTGCTGAGCCACTGCACCAGATGCTCCTGCTGGTCGGCGCCCACCTCGACCGGATGGCGGCGCTCGGGCTGGTAGAGCACATGGGCGATGGCGGCGTCGCGCACGAAGGCGGGCGTGCTGGCGCCGCTCGCCTGCGGCGGGCTGGCATCGCCCGGCCAGCTGGCGTGGCCGTACCAGCCGCCGGCCAAACCCACGGCCAGCAGGCAGGCCGCCGCCAGACCCTGGCGCCAGAACTGCGCGGCATTGGCAGCGGCGGGCGCGGCCGGCTTGTGTAGGCGGCGCAGCAGCGCCGGCGGCAGGGGCTCGTCCAGCATCTCGGCGTGCAGGCCCTGCAGCGCGGCACGCTGGCTGCGCCAGGACAGCACGCGCTGGGCGTCATCCGGGTGGCTCTGCAGCCATTGCGCCACCTCGGCGGCCTCGTAAGGCGTCAGCTGCCCGTCCACATAGGCGTGCAGGGTGGCTTCGTCCATGGTCTTGATGGTATTCATGGCGCGGCCTTGTCGTTCACTTCACCACGCGCAGGGTGGCGCCGGCCGCGGGCTGCTCGTCATGCATCAGCTTGCGCAGGCGTTCACGGGCGCGCGACAGGCGCGACATCACCGTGCCCACCGGCAGCTCCAGCACCCGGGCCGCGTCTTCGTAGGAGAGTTCTTCCACGCACACCAGCAGCAGCACCTCGCGCGCCGCCGCCGGCAGCGCGGCGAGGGCGCGCTCGAGGTCCATGCGCTGCTGCCACTGCGGCTGCGGGTCATGCGCCGGTGCGTGCTCGTCCACATATTCCTCGTAGAGATGCTGGCGCTGGTCGCGCAGCTGGGTAAGGAAGTGGCGGTGCATCAGGGTCAGCAGCCAGGCGCGCAGCGCACCCTGCCGGTCGGCCGCGCCCGCAGCGCCCAGCTCGGGCCGCCACAAGGCCCACTTGCGCGCGGCGCGCTCCAGCGTGTCCTGCAGCAGGTCGTCGGCGCGTGCCGCATCGCCCGTCAGCAAGCGCGCATAGCGCCGCAGGCGGGGCAGGTGCGGCAGCGTCTCTTCCAGCATGGGGCCAGGAACTCAGGGCGTGGCGAGGTGCCAGACCTTGTTGAAGCCGTCGCCGGTGCGATCGCCGGGCTTGGCATCCTTGCTCCAGAAGTACAGCGGCTTGCCCTTGTAGGCCCATTGCTTGGCGCCGTCGTCGCGGCTGATGATGGTCCAGTCGCCGCTGGCCTTGGCGTCGTCGGCGGCCTTGAGGGCCGGCCAGAGGCCGATGCAGGGGCCCATGCACATGCTCTTGCCGGCGCCCGCGGTATCGCGGTCGAAGGTGTAGAGCGTCATCTGGTTGGGGCCTACCAGCACGCCGTCCGCCACGCTGGCGGGCGCTGGGGCCATGGTGGCGCAGGCGGCCAGGCTGGCGGCGAGCACGAGGGAGGCAAGGGGGAACAGGCGTGCATGCATGGGCATCTCCGTTGGTGGATGCCCAGTAAACACCTGGCGGGGCCTGTTTATTCCATGGCGCCGAGAAAAAAAAGTCAGCGCGACAGCGCCAGCCTGAGTCCGAAGCCGATCAGGAACACGCCCGCCAGGCGCTGCAGCGCCTGGCCGATGGCGGGCCGCTGGCGCAGGCGCTCGCCCAGCCGGTGCGTCAGCAGCACCACCACCAGGCCGTAGGCGAAGGTGAGCGCCGCGATCGTCAGCGCCATGGCGCCGAAGGTGAGCAGGCCCTGGTGCCGCAGCGGATCGACGAAGAGCGGGAAGAAGGCCATGTAGAACACGATGGCCTTGGGGTTCAGCAGGGTGATCAGCAGCGACTGGCGGAAATACTGACTGGGCCGGATCTGCAGCACCGGTGCATCGCCCGGCTTGGCCAGCAGCATCTTCAGACCCAGCCAGCCCAGATAGGCCGCGCCCAGCCATTGCACCGCGGCAAAGGCGGCGGGATAGGCGCTCAGCAGCGCCGCCACGCCGGCCACCGCCAGCCACATCAGCACCTGGTCGCCCGCGATCACGCCCAGCGTGGCCGCCAGCCCGCCGCGCACCCCGCCCTTGCCGGTGGAGGTGATGAGGGCCAGATTGCCCGGGCCCGGGATGGCCAGGAAGATGATGATGGCGGCGACGAAAGCGCCATAGTCTGCGATGCCGAACATGGGTACTCCTGGTCAATACGTGCGTCCGCCCTTGAACTGCGCGTGCTGGCGCCGTTGCAGGGTGGTGCTCTTGCTCATGGCCTCGAAGGATACGCGCGCATGCGCATGCATGATGGCCAGGCCCAGCGCGTCGGCGGCGTCCTTGCCGGGTTCGCCGGGCAGGTTCAGAAGGCGCTTGATCATCGCCTGGATCTGCTCCTTCTTGGCATGGCCATGGCCGACGATGGCCTTCTTCATCTGCAGCGCGGTGTATTCCGACACCGGCAGGTCCTTGGACACCAGGGCGGTGAGGGCCGCGCCGCGCGCCTGGCCCAGCAGCAGGGTGGATTGCGGGTTCACGTTCACGAACACGATCTCCACCGCCGCGCATTGCGGCTCGTAGCGCGCCGTGACCTCGCGGATGCCGTCGAAGATGATCTTCAACCGCGCCGGCAGGTCGCCGGTGGCCACCGCGCTGGTCTTGATGGTGCCGCTGGCCACATAGCTCAGGCGTGGGCCGTCGGCGTCGATCACGCCAAAGCCGGTGGTTTGCAGCCCGGGGTCGATACCGAGGATTCTCATAGGGGGAGCTTGAAGTACCAACGCACGGAGTGGAAGAACACCGGCGCGGCGAAGCACATCACCGCGATGCGGTCGAGCAGGCCCACCGCGCCGGTGATGGAGCTGCGGTTGCCCCAGTAATGCACGCCGGCATCGCGCTTGAGCGCCTTCATCACCAGCGCGCCGAAGCTGCCGGCGCCGGCGGCGATGAAGGCCATCACCACCGCCTGGCCGACCTTGAAGGGTGTGATCCAGTAGAGCAGGGCGCCGACGAAGGAGGCGATCAGCACGCCGAACCACCAGGCCCGCATCGAGAAGCTGCGGCTGATGCGGCGCGCCAGCGGCCGGCGGCGCAGCTGGCTGGCGGCCAGGTACTGGGCCATCTGGCCGCAGCTCACCACCATCACCAGGAAGAACAGCAAGAAGGCGCCGCGCCCCTGGTAGCCGGGGAATTCCAGCAGCAGCAGGGCGGGCGCATGCGAGAGCCCGTAGACGCACACCATGATGCCCCACTGGATCTTGGCATTGCGCTCCAGGAAGCGCGCCGGGTCGTCGGCCATCGCGCTCACCACCGGGATGGCCAGGAAGCTGTAGACCGGGATCAGCACCGAGAACACATCGAAGTGGCGCGTGCCCACCAGCACGTACTGCAGCGGCAGGATCACGAAGAAGGCCAGCAGCAGGCTGCGGTGGTCGCCGCGGCGCGTATGCATCAGGGTGATGAATTCGCGCAGCGCGAGGAAGGAGAAGACCCCGAACAGCAGGGTGGCGCCCACCGGGCCTGAGACCCAGGCGGCCCAGAACAGGCAGGCGCCGACCCAGACGATGTTGAGCTCGTGGCGGAAGCGCTGCCAGCCTTCCAGATCGGTCTCGTCGTCCACACCGTCGTTGCGGCGCTTCAGCGAATAGACGAAGCCGACGATGCTGGCCAGCAGCAGCGCCCCGAACAGCAGCACGAACAGGAAGGCCACCTGCTCGGCGCTGTTGAGCGATTTGAGCCAACGCAGGGCGTTCATTCGCGCCACCCGCCCGGCTTCAGCGCCATCACCGCGGCGCGCGCGCGCTCCAGGAAGGCGCGCTTGTCTTCCTCGGGCTGCAGCTGCAGCGGCGCGCCGAAGGTGACGGTGCACAGGATCGGCACCGGCACGACCTCGCCCTTGGGCATGACGCGCTGCACATTGTCGATCCAGGTCGGGATCAGCTTGGCCTGCGGGAACTGCTCGGCCAGGTGGTAGAGGCCGGCCTTGAAGGACTGCGGCTCGCCGCGGTTGGAGCGCGTGCCCTCCGGAAAGATCACCAGCGAGTCGCCCTTGGCGAGCGCGTCCACCAGCGGTTCGAGCGGGTCCTCGTCGGGCGTGCTGCGGGTGCGGCTCACATAGATGGCGTTGAAGACATCCGAGGTCAGCCAGGTCTTCAGCGGCGAGCCGGTCCAGTAGTCGCGCGCCGCGATCGGGCGCGTCTGCGCGCGCAACTCGCGCGGCAGCGCCGCCCAGATCAGCACCCAGTCGAAATGGCTCTGGTGGTTGGCGAAGTAGATGCGCTGCTCCGCCATCGGCGGGCAGCCCTTCCAATGGCCCTGGGCGCCGGTGATGAGGCGTGCCAGCGCGGCCAGGAACAGGCCGGTGGAGGCGGCAAGAGACATGGGGGGATTCTAGGAGGCCTGCAGCTCCACGCGGTTGCGCCCCTGGTGCTTGGCGCGGTAGAGCGCCTGGTCGGCGCGGCGCAGCAGCTGGTCGCTATCGGCGTCCTCAGCCAGGTATTCGCTCACGCCAAAGCTGGCGCTCAGCCCGATCACGCTGCCATCGGGGCCGCTGAGCCGCATCGCCGCCACCGCGCTGCGCAGGCGCTCGGCCAGTCGCAGGCCATCGGTCGCGGCGCTGGCCTGGGGCATCAGCACCAGGAACTCCTCGCCGCCGAAGCGGCTGAGGTGGTCGGTCTCGCGCACATGGTCCTGCAATGTCTTGGCCACGGCGCGCAGGGCCTGGTCGCCCATGCCGTGGCCGTAGCGATCGTTGATGCGCTTGAAATGGTCGATGTCGGTGGCGATGGCCACGAAGGGGGTTTGATAGCGCCGCGCGCGCTCCCACTCCAACTGCAGGCGCTCCTGCATGGCGCGCCGGTTGGGCAGGCCGGTGAGCGCGTCCAGGCCGGCCTGCCGGCGCAGGCTTTGCAGCAGACGGATCGTCACCAGGAAGAAGAACAGGAAGTTGAAGGCCGCCGCGCTGACCAGGGTGAGCACCCAGGTGCTGGTGGAGATGGCGTTGGCGCCGACGATGTCCACGGGCACCCGGCGCAGGCCCTGCACCACGAAGAAGACATTCATGCCCAGCAGCGCCGCGGCGGGCAGGGTGGCGCACAGCGCGATGCGGAGGCCGAATTCCTGCACAAAGGCGGGGCGGGCGAGCCAGAAGGCGACCATCAGCAGCCCCGCATTGAAGCCGGACATGGCGGCCACCCGCGTGGGCGTGTCGCCCGGGCCGATCCACACCAGGGCCGGCAGCGCGACCGCGAGCATGCCGAGCCAGAAACCGTCGCGCGGCGGCTGGCGCAGGAACACCAGCACGCCGCGCCCGGCCAGCGCCAGGCTCAGGATGGTGGCCAGGCTCGAACCCGTGTGGGTCAGCCAGACCGGCCCATCGGGCCGCCACGCCACCAGCGCGGCCTGCCCTGCTGCTGTCAGGGAGAAGCCCAGCCAATGCAGCAGGGCGGGGCGCTCGTCGCGGTGGGTGGCACTGGCCAACGCCCACATCAGGGCATACAGGGCAAGTTGCAGGCTGGCGAGAAAACTCATGGCCGGCGGAGTATGGCAGGCGCGGGCGGGCGCTGGCGGATGGCCAAGCGGCGCCGGGCCGCTTGACTGGCCAGTTAGGCCGCCGACGCGGCCGACGCCGGCACCGCCGGGCTGTCCAGCCGCACGTCCCGCTCGGTCAGGCGCTTGGCCAGGCCGGTGGCCATGCGCGCCGCCTGGGCGTAGACGGTCAGCTGCGGATTGGCGCCGATGCTGGTGGGGAACACCGAGCCGTCGTGCACCGAGAGATTGGCGACCTGCCAATGCTGGCCGTCGGGCTGCACCACGCCCTGGGCCGGCGTGGCCGCCATCGCGCAACCGCCCATCACATGTGCGCTGCCGATGGTGGTGATGTAGGGCTCGTAGGGCAGGGCCAGGATGGCCTCCCGGGCCTGGTGCCAGCTCTGGTAGTCCTGCGCCTGCTCATGCGCCGGGCGCACGCTCTTGGCACCGGCGGCGAACTGGATCTCCACCATGCTGAGGTGGGCGCGGCGCGCGCCATCCAGCAGGTAGCCGTTGATCGGATAGTCCAGCACCGGGCTGCCGTCGCTCTTGAGTTCGACCACGCCGCCGCCGGCCTCGGGGTGGAAGCCGTCGCGCAGCAGGCCGATCAGGATGCTGGTGTGCGGGAAGGTCTTGGCCTTGTCCACCAGGGTCCGGCCCATGCCGCCCAGATTGGTCATTGCAAAGCCCGGGTGCACCGGTGCGGTCTCGAGCTTGTAGCCGATCGCGCCGTCGATCGGCTGGGTGCGCAGGAAATGATCGGAGAACACCGCCAGCGGCGCGCCGGCCCAGCCCTGCACCGGCTCGGGCATGACGGCGCTGCTGGCCACGGTGGGATGCAAAAAGGTGCGCCGGCCGAGCAGGTCGTTGGGGTTGGGCAGGCCCGAGCGCATCATCAGCGCGGGCGAGTTGATGGCGCCGCCCGCCACCACATAGTGCTTGGCGGTGATGCGGAAGGCGGGGCCGGCGTGGCTGCCGTCTGCGTGCACGGGCTGGCACAGCAGGCCGCTGATCTGGTTGCCCTTGAGCTCGAGCTTGTCGGCGCGCGTCTGCACCATCAGCGTGGCGCCCAGGTCCAGCGCCGTCGGGATGGTGGTCACCAGCATCGACTGCTTGGCATTGGTGGGGCAGCCCAGGCCGCAGGAGCCCAGGTTCCAGCAGCCCTTGACGTTGCGGTGGATGGTGGGCGCCTTGATGCCCAGCTTCAGCGCGCCGCGGCGCAGCACGCTGTTGTTGGCATTCGGATCGGTGAGCCATTCGCTGATGTTCAGGCGCGCCTCGACCTGCTCGAACCAGGGCTTCATGGCCTCGGCACCGCATTCCTTCAGGCCATAGATGTCGACCCAGTAGTTCAGCGTCTCCTCGGGGGTGCGGAAGGCGCCGGCCCAGTTCACCGTGGTGGAGCCGCCCACGCAGCGCCCCTGCAGCACCGGCATGGCCTGGTCGGCGGTCTTGCGGCCGCCGCCCTCTTGGTAGAGCTGGGCATAGGCGTCGGCCTCGAGCTGGCGAAAATCGCTGCTGGACTTGAGCGGGCCCTCCTCGACGATGGCGATCTTCAGCCCGGCCTTGGCCAGCAGCTCGGCGGTGATGCCGGCGCCGGCGCCGCTGCCGACGATCACCACATCGCAGTCCAGCGAGGTGGGCAGGGGGCCATGCTTGCCTCCCAGCACCTTCCAGCCGCGTGCCAGGCCTTCTTTGATCGGGTCAACAATGCTGCTCATCAGGGAATCTCTCTCGGTCCGGGGTAGCCCACCAGCTGCCAGCTGGCCGCGTTGCTGAAGAACACCAGGCTGCTGAGGTCGCGCAGGGCGTGATAGATCTGCTGATTGAGCCCCAGGCTGGACAGGCTCATGGCCTGCAGGCTGGCCTGCACATCGGCCACCGAGGCCGCGGCCCAGTCGCTGGTGAGGCCGGTCAGCGCCAGGCGCCCGCCGCTGCTGGTGAGCAGCGACAGCAGCTGCGAAAGCTCGCCGCGCAGATGCGGGGGGAAGCCGGCGATATTGGCGTCCAGCTGGTCGAGGTGCGCGGCGAGCCGCGCCTCGCGCGCCGCCGCCTCGGCGGGCAGCAGGCCGTCGAACACCGCCAGCGCCACGGCGCGCATCAGCTGGCGCGCGGCCGGGCTGAGCTTGCCGTCGGCGAGCAGGCCAGGTTTGAGCAGGGCCAGGCTGCCGCCGGCCACCGCCAGCACCACGCCGGAGGCGATGCCCAGCTTGAGAAGGCTGCGTCTTTTCATGGCGTCATCATCAGACAATCTTTTTCAACAGGCCCAGCAGGCGTTCGAAGGTCTTGCCGTAGGGAGGATAGAACAGCTTGGTGCCGGCAAAGGCCGACTGGATGAAGACGGGCTTTTCCTTGCTGAAGGTGCGGAAGCCCCAGTCGCCATGGTAGGAGCCGATGCCGCTGGCACCGACGCCGCCGAAGGGCTGGTCTTCCTGGCCCAGGTGCCAGATGCAGTCGTTGATGGTGACGCCGCCGGCATGGGTCTGCTCCAGCACGCGCTGCTGCACCGCAGCGTCGCGGCCGAACCAGTAGAGCGCCAGCGGGCGGTCCATGCGGTTGATGAAGGCGAGCGCCTCGTCCAGCGAGTCGTAGGGCACGATCGGCAGCAGCGGGCCGAAGATCTCGTCCTGCATCACCGTCATCTCGGGCGTCACGCCCAGCAGGATGTGCGGCACCAGCTTGCGGCCGCTGACCTGCTCCTCGTGCGTGGTGATCAGCTGTGCGCCGCGCGCCTTGGCATCGGCCAGCAGGGCCAGCAGGCGCGCATGGTGGCGCTCTGTGGCGATGCTGGTGTAGTCGGGGTTGGCATCCAGGGTCGGGTAGAGGCGGCGCACCGCGGCCGTCAGCTCGGCCACCAGGGGCTGGACCAGGGCCCTGGGCACCAGGGCGTAGTCGGGGGCCACGCAGGTCTGGCCGGCGTTGAGCAGCATGCCGAAGGCCAGGCGCTGGGCCGTCAGCTTGAGGTCGCAGGAGGGGTCGACCAGGGCGGGCGACTTGCCGCCCAGCTCCAGCGTCACCGGGGTCAGGTGTTGCGCGGCGGCCTGCGCCACCAGCCGGCCCACCGCGGTGGAGCCGGTGAAGAACAGGTGGTCGAAGGGCAGGTGGCTGAAGGCGCGGCCGACCTCGGCATCGCCGGTGATGACCTGCATTTCCTCGGGCTTGAAGAACTCGGCCACCATCCTGGCCATCAGGGCCGAGGTGGCGGGCGTCAGCTCCGAGGGCTTGATCATCACGCGGTTGCCCGCGGCCAGCGCCGCCATGGCCGGGGCCATGGCCAGGTAATAGGGGTAGTTCCAGGGCGAGAGCACGCCCACCACGCCCAGCGGTTGCGGCATCAGGCGGTTGCTGGCCGGCAGGAAGTGCAGGGCGGTGGGCACGCGCTTGGGCTTCATCCAGCGGCGCAGATGGCGCAGCGCGTGCTTGGCGCCGGACTCGACGGTGAAGACATCGGCCAGCAGGGTCTCCTGGCGCGCCCGGTTGCCGAAATCCTGCGAGATCGCTGCCGCCAGCTCTTCCTCATACTTGGCCGTCATGGCCCGGACGCGCTGCAGGCGGTCCTTGCGCACCGCCAGGCTGGGCATCATCTCGGCGCGGAAGGCCGCGCGCTGCTGCTCCAGAGCCAGGTGCAGGCGTTCTTGCAGGGACTGGTCCATCTCGTCGTCTCCTTGGGGTTCGCCCGAGGCTAACCGCAGAAGAGAGATGTAACCAGCGTGTAGTCCCTGAGATAGAGGGGTGCGTCTAGTCGCGGGGGGCGCACAGGCCGCGGGGCCTGTGCTTGCTCCGCACTCAGTGGCGGAAGTGGCGCACCCCCGAGAACACCATCGCGATGCCGCGTTCGTTGGCGGCGGCGATCACCTCGTCGTCGCGCATCGAGCCACCCGGCTGGATCACGCTGGTGGCGCCGGCGTCGACCACCACGTCCAGGCCGTCACGGAAGGGGAAGAAGGCGTCGCTGGCGACGGCCGAGCCCTTCAGCGTGAGGCCGGCGTTCTCGGCCTTGATGCTGGCGATGCGGGCCGAGTCGATGCGGCTCATCTGGCCGGCGCCCACGCCCAGCGTCATGCCACCGGCGCAGAACACGATGGCATTGCTCTTCACGTACTGGGCCACGGTCCAGGCGAACAGCAGGTCCTGCAGCTCCTGCGCGGTCGGCTGCTTGGTGGTCACCACCTTCAGGTCGGCGGCCTTGAGGAAATGGTTGTCGGCGGTCTGCAAGAGGATGCCCGAGCCCACGCGCTTGCTGTCCATCGCGTTGCGGCCCTGCAGCCAGGGGGTATCGCCGCCCGGGGGCAGGGCGATCTCGAGCAGGCGCACATTCACCTTGCCGGCGAAGATGGCGCGCGCTTCCTCGGTGAAGGCGGGGGCCATCAGCACCTCGACGAACTGCTTGGAGACCAGCTGCGCGGCCGCGCCGTCCACCGGACGGTTGAAGGCGATGATGCCGCCGAAGGCGCTGGTGGGGTCGGTCTTGAAGGCCTTGCCATAGGCCTCGGCCGCGTCCGCGCCCACCGCCACGCCGCAGGGGTTGGCATGCTTGATGATGACGCAGGCGGGGGCCTCGAAGGCCTTCACGCATTCCCAGGCGGCGTCGGCATCGGCGATGTTGTTGTAGCTCAGCTCCTTGCCCTGCAGCTGCTTGCCCGTGACGAGCGAGCCGGGGGCGGGGAAGAGGTCGCGGTAGAGCGCGGCGCTCTGGTGCGAGTTCTCGCCATAGCGCAGGTCCTGCACCTTGACGAAGCAGCTGTTCATCTGGCCGGGATACTCCGACAGGCTGCCGTCGTCCTGGCGCGCGCTCAGGTAGTTGCTGATGGCCGCATCGTACTGGGCGATGCGGTTGAAGGCGGCCACGCTGCAGGCGAAGCGGGTCTTGTCGCTGGTCTTGCCCGCGCTCTTCAGCTCGGCCAGCACGCCCGCGTACTGGCCGGCGTCGGTCAGCACGGTGACGTCCTTCCAGTTCTTGGCGGCGCTGCGCACCATCGCCGGGCCGCCGATGTCGATGTTCTCGATCGCGTCTTCCAGCGTGCAGCCGGGCTTGGCCACGGTGGCCTCGAAGGGGTAGAGATTGACCGCCAGGATGTCGATCATGGCGATGCCGTGCAGGGCCGCCGCAGCCATGTGCTCGGGCAGATCGCGGCGCGCCAGCAGGCCGCCGTGGATCTTGGGGTGCAGGGTCTTGACGCGGCCGTCCAGCATCTCGGGGAAGCCGGTGTGCTCGGCCACCTCGGTGACCGGCAGGCCGGCATCGGCCAGCAGCTTGGCGGTGCCGCCGGTGGAGAGCAGGCGCACGTTCAGGGCGTGCAGCTCCCGGGCGAATTCGAGGATGCCGGTCTTGTCGGAGACGGAGATCAGGGCGGTCAGTTGAGACATGGTGGGCTCGCTAGGTTGTGATTCGGTTCGTTGCCGCAGGGCTGGCTTACAGCATCTGGTGGTCGCTGAGCTTGCGGCGCAAGGTGTTGCGGTTGATGCCCAGCCATTCGGCGGCCTTGCTCTGGTTGCCGTCGGCGTGCTGCATCACCACCTCCAGCAAGGGCTTCTCCACCAGCTTGATCAGCATCTCGTGCATGGAATGCGGCTCTTCGCCGTCCAGGTCGCGGAAATAGGCTTCCAGGTTCTCGCGCACGCAGGTTTCAATCGGTTTGGGCGTCATGCTTGTTCTTCTGAGTATTCGTCGTTGGCCGCGTCAGCCGTCAAGGCATGCGCGGGCAGATACGGCAGGCGTTCGTGCTGCTCGGCGAGGGCGCCGAACCAGTCGCGCATGGCCGCGATCTGTGCCTCGCAGCTCTGCAGCGTGTTCATGTGCTGGCGGAAGGCCTCGCCGCCGGGCAGGCCGCGCAGGGCCCAGCCGATGTGCTTGCGCGCGGTGCGCATGCCGGTCAGCTCGCCATAGAGGCTGTAATGGTCGTGCAGGTGCTCGAGCAGCCAGGCCTGGGCGTCCTGCACGCGCGGCGCCGCCAGCTCCGCGCCGGTGGCCAGGTAATGGGCGATCTCGGCAAAGATCCAGGGCCGGCCCTGGGCGGCGCGGCCCACCATGATGGCGTCGGCGCCGGTATGGGCCAGCACCTGGGCGGCCTTGGCGGGCGAGTCGATGTCGCCGTTGGCCACCACCGGGATCGCCAGCGCCGCCTTCACCGCGGCCACCGTGTCGTATTCGGCAAAGCCCTTGTAGCCCTGCTCGCGGGTGCGGCCATGCACCGTCACCATGGCCACGCCGGCGGCCTCGGCGGCGCGCGCCAGCAGCAGCGCGTTCTTCTCGGTCTCGCACCAGCCGGTGCGCATCTTCAGCGTCACCGGCACGCCATGCGGCTGGGCGGCACGCACCACCGCCTCGATGATTTCCAGCGCCAGCGGCTCGTTCTGCATCAGGGCCGAGCCGGCCCATTTGTTGCACACCTTCTTGGCCGGGCAGCCCATATTGATGTCGATGATCTGGGCGCCGCGGTCGATGTTGTAGGCCGCGGCCTCGGCCATCATGGCGGCGTCGGTGCCGGCGATCTGCACCGCGATCGGCGCCGCCTCGCCCTCATGGTTGGCGCGGCGCGAGGTCTTCAGGCTGTTCCACAAGTCCTTGCGCGAGGTCACCATCTCGCTCACCGCATAGCCCGCACCCATGCGGCGGCACAGCTGGCGAAACGGCCGATCGGTCACACCCGCCATGGGGGCGACGAAGAGCCGGTTCGGCAACGCGTAGGGGCCGATGCGCAGGGGGGAGGACATGGGGGAGGGCCGGGCGTGGCAATCGATGCGATTGCTCAAAAATGAGGCAGGAGTATACCTTCCCCGCGGCCCCTCGCGGCCCGCTCGCCGCGCGCCCGCTGCGCGGCACTACGGCGCCTGGTTCTGCTTGCGCCAGAGCTGGATGCTCTTGTCGATCAGGCCGTTCATCAGCTTGGGATCGCGCGCGAGCTTGTAGAGCGCACGCGCCAGCCGGCCGCGCAGCTCGGGCGTGTTGCAGGCCGATCGGTGCGAGAGCGTCAGGTAGAGGTTCTCGTTCGCCACCGGGGGCGCGAGCTGCTTGATGTCGGCAATGCCCATCTTGGCCAGAAAGGCCTCGCCGGGGCTGTCCTCATAGACCAGGTAGTCGGCGCGGCCGCGCTGCAGGATCTGGATCGCCTGTTCCAGGCTGGCCACCTGGGTGATCTTGAGCGTCTCCTTGGCGTAGCGGTCGAACTCCTCGCCGAAGCTGTTGTTGATCACCGTCACGCCCTGCAGGCCGACCAGATCGCCCCAGCGGCGGTAATTGAACTTGGCGCCCTTGCGGGCCCAGATCACCGAGCGGGTCTCGCGGAAGGCCGGGTGGAAGTAGTCCATGTACTCGGTGCGCGGCTGGGTGAAGAAGGCGCCGGCGATCAGGTCCAGCTTGCCGGCGCGGGTCTCTTCCTGCACGCGGCCCCAGGGGCCGACATAGCGCACCTCGATGGGGATGGCGATCTCCTTGGCCAGCCACTGCATCAGCTCGGTATTGGCGCCGATCAGGCGGCTCTCGTCTTCCGGGTCGCGCCACAGATAGGGCGGGTACTGCGGATTGCCCGAGGCCTGCAAGACCTTGCAGTTTTCGATGGCTTGCGCCGCCGCCGGTGCTTGCGCCAGCGCGGCAGCCGCGGCCAGGGCCAGCCTCGACAGCCAGCCTGCGCCCGACACTTTGGACCCCAACATACCCGACCTCACCGTCAACGTCGCTCTTGTGGTGCCGCCGCTTGCTGCGGCAGCCCTGGCGCACTGCTTTGACTCCCCTTGCCCCAGGCTCCCGACTCTGGCCGCCGCGCGGGCAGGGCACAAGTGCAAGGTCTTACAGGCATGGCATGGCTGCCACCCATAATCTTAGGGATGGAAGCGTGGTTGGAACAGCTGGTTTTCGCGATGTTGACAGCGCTGGCGCTGCCGCGCCTGGGGCTGGCGGCGATCTTCATCGTGTCCTTCATCTCCGCCACCCTGCTGCCGCTGGGCTCGGAGCCGGCGGTGTTCGGCCTGGTCAAGCTCAACCCCAGCCTGTTGTGGCCGGCCATCGCGGTGGCCACGCTGGGCAACACCCTGGGCGGCGCCGTCACCTGGGCGATGGGCTATGGCGCCGAGCGCGCCTACGAGCACCGCGCCCACCATGCGCCGCCGCATGCCCGCGCGCTGCGCTGGCTGGAGCGCTTCGGCCCCAAGGCCTGTCTGCTCAGCTGGCTGCCCCTGGTGGGCGACCCGCTGTGCGCGGTGGCGGGCTGGCTGCGCATGCCCTTCTGGCCCAGCCTGGCCTATATGGCGCTGGGCAAGTTGCTGCGCTATGTGGTGATGACGGTGGGCCTGCTGTGGTTTTTCCCCGGGCAAATTCACGCCTGAGAGCTCCCCCGCTTGGGTGGCCTTTGTCCGCCCCCGGCGCCAGGCGACACAATGCCGCCACCTTCAACGCCCTCACCATCATGAGCACGACCACCGCTTACGACGACCTCTGCCGCCGCCACGAGCGCCAGCACCGCCTCGCCCATCTGCAGTCCATCGCCTCCTGGGATCAGTCCGCCAACATGCCCGCCAAGGGCAACGAGGCACGTTCGCTGGCGCTGGCCGAGATGGGCGGCCTGCTGCACCAGCTGGCCACCGATGGTGCCCTCAAGGAATTGCTGGCGCGCGCCGAGGGCGAGGCGCTGGACGAGGTGCAGCGCGCCAATCTGCGCGAGATGCAGCGCGCCTGGCGCGCCTCCAACGCACTGCCGCAGGCCCTGGTGGAGGCCAAGTCGCTGGCCAACTCGCGCTGCGAGCATGCCTGGCGCAGCCAGCGCCCCGCCAACGACTGGGCCGGCTATGTGGAAAACCTGCGCGAGGTGGTGCGCCTGCACCGCGAGGAGGCCAAGTTCCTGGCCGACAGCAGCGGCCTGGGCCTGTACGACGCGCTGATGGACCAGTACGAGCCCGGCATGCGCGCCGCCGAGGTGGACCGCGTGTTCGGCGACCTGCGCAGCTGGCTGCCCGGCCTGATCAGGGACGTGCAGGCCAAGCAGGCCCAGGAAACCACGCTCCAGCCGGTGGGCCCCTTCTCCAAGGCGGCGCAGCGCGCGCTGGGCCATGACGCGATGCAGCTGATGGGCTTCGACTTCGAGGCCGGCCGCCTGGACGAGAGCGCCCATCCCTTCTGCGGCGGCGTGCCCGAGGACGTGCGCATGACCACGCGCTACCGTGAAGACAGCTTCATGCAGAGCCTGATGGGCACCATCCACGAGACCGGCCATGGCCGCTACGAGCAGAACCTGCGCCGCGACTGGCTGGGCCAACCGATCGCCAACGCGCGCTCGATGGGCCTGCACGAGAGCCAGAGCCTGTCCTTCGAGATGCAGCTGGGCAGCCACCCGGCCTTTGCAAGCCTGCTGCGCCCCCTGCTGGTGAAGCATCTGGGCGACCAGCCGGCCTTCGAGGAGGGCAATCTGCACCGCCTGCTGACGCGCGTGCACCCGGGCTATATCCGCGTGGACGCCGACGAGGTGACCTACCCGGCGCATGTGATCCTGCGCTACGAGATCGAGCGCCCGCTCATCGAGGGCCTGATCGAGGTGGACGACATCCCGGCGCTGTGGGACGCCAAGATGATGGAGCTGCTGGGCCTGGACACGCGCGGCAACTACAAGGACGGCTGCATGCAGGACGTGCACTGGGGCGGCGGCCTGTTCGGCTACTTCCCCTGCTACACCCTGGGCGCCATGTATGCGGCGCAATGGTTCGCGGCGATGCGCCGCGAGATGCCGGACCTGGACGCGCGCATCGCGCGCGGCGAGCTGAGCGCCGTGTTCGACTGGCTGAACGCCAAGATCTGGAGCCAGGGCAGCCGCTACGAGACCCCCGAGCTGGTGCAGCGCGCCAGCGGCGAGACGCTCAACCCGGCGCACTTCAAGGCCCATCTGCAGAGCCGCTATCTCTGAGGGGCTGAGTAAAAGCAAACAAGGCACCGAGGGCTCTCGCCCTGGTGCCTTGTGCAGCGCTCTTGGTCTCTACTCCTCGAGTGCCTTTTTTTCCTTCTTCCTCAACGACGGCCTTGCTTGCTCGGCTGCCTTGGTTTGAATTCTGCTGTGCGGCGCCGCGCTCGGCAGCCCCTCATGTGCTGGGGCTGCGGGGGCGGTTCGTGATCTGCATCACGCCGCGTCATGTCGCCAGCGGCAGGTAGCGCGCTTCCAGGCTGCTGAGGGCGCGATCCAGCCGCACCAGCGCGCGCGCGGTGCGGCCGGCGCCGGGCAGTTCGGGTGGCAGCAGGCGGCGTTCGTTGTCCAGCAGCATGGCGGTGCGCAGGCGCAGGCCATGGCCGGCCAGGGTCTCGCCCAGCTCGGGCGCGCGTTCCAGCAGCTTGGCGCGCGTGGTCTGGTAGGCATGCTCGGCCAGATGGCGGCGCTGCGCATAGCTGAAGGTATTGGCCAGGAACAGCTCGGCGTCGCGGTGGTCGGGCTCGAACAGCAGGATGTCGGTCTCGGGGTGGCTGCGCGCATAGCCCTTCATGCCCAGCTCCAGGCGCGAGTGGATCAGCGAGCGCAGGGTCTGGCTCAGCACCACCGGCAGGCCGCCGTCCACCAGGCGCGGAATCCTGGCCCTCTTGGCAAAACCTGACCCCGCGGCCTGGGGGTTGGACTCGTAGGGCACGAGCGGATTCAGGCAGATCAGCAGATCCAGCCCCTCCTCCAGCAGCACCGAGGCGTGGATGGTCTTCTTCAGCGCGCCGTCCACGTAATGGCGGCCGCCAATCTCCACCGGCGGGAACAGCCCCGGCAGGGCGGCGCTGGCCTGCACCGCGCGCGAGATCGGCACATGGTCGAAACCCGGCATGCCGAACGGAATCGATTCGCCGCTGTCCAGATCGGTGGCCACCAGCACAAGGCGGTGCTTCAGGGCGCGGAAATCGTCGCTGCGGCCGGGCAGGCTGAACTGCTTGTGCAGTTGCGCGGCTAGCGCGTCGCCCGAGAGCAGGCCGGTGGGCAGGGCGCGGCCGAGGCGCTCGAAGGCGCCCAGCAGCGAGCGGCCCTGCACGGCGGTCTGCCAGATCGCGCCGCCCACCAGGCGCGGCAGCTTGCGCAGGCGCGCCAGGTATTCGTCCCAGGCCGGGTGCAGCAGCACCGTGGGGTCGAAGCTGTCGGGCGGCTCCAGGCTGTTCTCGATGAAGGCCGCGCAGAGCTGGTGCGGGGTCAGGCCATTGATTAGGCCGGCCGCGATGAAGCCGCCGGCGCTGACACCGATGTAGCTGTCGCAGGCGGTGAAGTCCAGGCCTTCGACCGCCTCCTCGATGGCGCAGAGCGCGCCGATCTCGTAGATCGCCCCCAACGGCCCGCCACCCGCCAATGCCAGACCGACGCGCGCCTTTGTTTCCTTCGTCTTGTTGTCAACGCGAGGCGGGCGGGCGGAGCGGCGGCTGGGCATGCGGTACTACGGGACTCGAGGGGCTGCTGCTTCAGGCTTGCGGGCTGGCGGCCTCGGCGGCGGGCGCGGTCTTCTTCGCGACGGCCTTCTTGGCGGCGGCCTTCACGACCGCTTTCGCCGGGGCCTTCACCGGAGCCTTCGTCGGCGTTTTAGCGGCGGCCTTCTTGGCAGGCGCCTTGGCGGCCACCTTCTTGGCGGCGGGCTTGGCAGCGGCCTTCTTCGGCGCGGCAGCCTTCTTGGCCGGTGCCACGCCGACCGCCACGCTGAGCGCGTCGATGCGGGCGATCAGCGAGTCGATGTCCTTGGCGCTGGGCACGCCCAGGCGGTTCAGCGCGCGAGCCACGCGCTCCTCGAAGATGGACTCCAGCTTGTCCCAGTGCTGGCCGGCCTTGGCGCCGACATCGCCGGCCATGCCGGTGACCTTGCTGGCCACGGCGCTGAGCTTGGTCTCAGCGGCGGATTGGGTTTTCTTCTGCAAGTTCAGGCCCTCCTTGACGAGCGCTTCGAACACCTTGCCGCCTTCACCCTGCGCCTTGGAGAACGCGCCCAGGCCGGCGGCCCAGATCTGTTGCGCCGAGTCCTTCACCGCCTGCGCGAGGTGGTTGTCCAGCAGGCCGGCGGGCAGGGCACCGCCCAAGGCATCGGCGAAGCCATTGCCGGCGGCAGGCTTCTTCTTGGCGGCGAGTTTTTGCAGCTTCTTGACCATGAGTGAGTCCTTTGATGGGGTGGCGCCACCGGGCGCTTGATGCGCGGTGTGCAGGCTTCACTATAGGGCCGGCGCTCAAGGATTGGGCGCGCAAAGCTAGTGCGTGGCCTCTATCCAGCGGCGGCTTGGGGAAAGCGCGCAGCAGGTGCGCGCGCGGAATCGACAAGAATCAGAGCGATCATCCAGGGTTAGACAGTCCAACAGATCAGGAGACAGCATGCAGTACTTCGTCACGGGTGCCACCGGCTTCATCGGCAAGCGTTTGGTCAAGAAATTGCTCACACGCCGCGGCAGCACGGTGTACTTCCTGCTGCGCCAGGAGAGCGCCGAGAAGCTGCCCGAACTGCTGGAGTACTGGGGCGTGGCCAAGACCCGCGCGATTCCGGTCTATGGAGATCTCACCGCCAAGAAGCTGGGCGTGAGCGCCGAGCAGATCAAGGCGCTGAAGGGCAGCATCGACCATGTCTACCACCTCGCCGCGGTCTACGACCTCAAGGCCGATGAGGAGAGCCAGATCCGGGCCAATATCGACGGCACCCGCAGCATGGTGGAGTTTGCCCAGGCCATCGATGCCGGCCATGTCCACCATGTGAGCTCGATCGCCGCCGCCGGCCTCTACGAGGGCGTGTTCCGCGAGGACATGTTCGATGAGGCCGAGAACCTCGATCACCCCTACTTCAGCACCAAGCACGAGAGCGAGAAGATCGTGCGCAAGGAGTGCAAGAAGCCCTGGACGGTGTACCGCCCGGCCATGGTGGTGGGCGACTCCACGACCGGCCAGATGGACAAGATCGACGGGCCCTACTACTTCTTCAAGCCGATCCAGCGCCTGCGCCAGATCCTGCCGCCCTGGATGCCCTCGATCGGCCTGGAAGGCGGGCGCGTCAACATCGTGCCGGTGGACTTCGTGGTGGATGCGCTGGACCACATCAGCCACCAGCAGAAGAAGAGCGGCGGCTGCTTCCACTTGGTGGATCCGGTGGGCTACCGCGTCGGCGACGTGCTGGACATCTTCTCCAAGGCCGCGCATGCGCCGAAGATGAATCTGTTCGTCAACGCCGCGCTCCTGGGCTTCATCCCCAAGAGCGTGAAGAAGGGCCTGATGGCGCTGGCGCCGGTGCGGCGCATCCGCAACGCGGTGATGAAGGACCTGGGCCTGCCCGAGGACATGCTCACCTTCATCAACTACCCGACCCGCTTCGACTGCCGCGAGACCGAGGCGGCCCTCAAGGGCTCGGGTGTGGCCTGCCCGAACCTGAAGGATTACGCCTGGCGCCTGTGGGACTACTGGGAGCGCCATCTCGACCCGGACGTGCTGATCGACCGCAGCCTCAAGGGCACGGTGGCCGGCAAGGTGGTGCTGGTGACGGGCGGCTCCTCGGGCATCGGCCTGGCAGCGGCGATCAAGTTCGCCGAGGCCGGCGCCATCACCCTGATCTGCGCGCGCGACGAGGTCAAGCTGGCCGAGGCGGTGAAGGAGATCAAGGCCGCCGCCGGCAAGGAGGCGCAGGTGCACAGCTTCTCGGCCGACATCGCCAACGAGGAGAGCTGCGCCGCCATGGTGGCCTGGATCAACGAGAACTTCGGCGGCATCGACTTCCTCATCAACAACGCCGGCCGCTCGATCCGCCGCGCCATCGAGAGCAGCTACGATCGCTTCCACGATTTCGAGCGCACCATGCAGCTGAACTATTTTGGTTGCCTGCGTGTCACCATGGGCCTCTTGCCCGGCATGGTGGCCAAGCGCAAGGGTCATGTGGTGAATATCTCCAGCATCGGCGTGCTCACCAACGCGCCGCGCTTCTCGGCCTATGTGGCTTCCAAGGCGGCGCTGGATGCCTGGACGCGTTGCGCCTCCAGCGAATATGCGGACCTCGGCATCACCTTCACCACCATCAACATGCCGCTGGTGCGCACGCCCATGATCGCGCCCACCAAGATCTACAACAACGTGCCGACGCTGGCGCCCGAGGAAGCGGCCGACATGATCGCCCAGGCCTGCATCAGCAAGCCGGTGCGCATCGCCACCCGGCTGGGCATCACCGGCGAGCTGATGCATGCGCTGGTGCCGCGCGTGGCCCAGATCGTCATGAACACCAGCTTCCGCATGTTCCCCGACAGCGATGCCGCCAAGGGCGAGAAGGGCGGCAAGCCGCAGCTCTCGGCCGAGGCGATCGCGCTGCAGCAGATGATGCGCGGCATCCACTTCTAAGACCCCTAGAGTGCAGGGGCGCGGCACTGGTTGCTGCGCCGGCCCGGGCGTAGCATCGCCAGGCCCTGTCGCGGTCGCGGCGCGGCGTGCGAAGCAAGGCAAGGTAAGGGGGTTTCCATGGGCTACCACCTCGAAGGGCGTTTGCTGGAGGTCTGCAACTGCAAGGTGCTGTGCCCTTGCTGGATCGGCGAAGACCCCGATTTCGGGACCTGCGACACCATCGTCGCCTGGCGTGTCGACAAGGGGCTCATCGAGGGCGTGGATGTCAGCGGCCTCACCATCGCCGCCGTGGCCCATGTGCCCGGCAACATCCTGCAGGGCAACTGGACGGCGGCCATCTTCGTCGACCAGAACGCCAGCAAGGCCCAGGAAGACGCCTTGCTGAAGGTCTACACCGGCCAGGCCGGCGGGCCGGTGGCCGATCTGGCCAAGTTGATCGGCAAGGTGGTATCGGTGGAGCGTGCCGACATCAAGTTCACCGTGCAGGGCGGCAGCGGCAAGCTGGAGATCGGCACGGACTACTACGCCGAGCTCGAGCCCTATGTGGGCGCCAGCGGCGCCAAGACCACGCTGGCCGAGACGGTGTTCTCCACCGTGCCGGGCGCGCCGGTGTACGTGGGCAAGGCGCCCAGCTACCGCTCCAAGAACGCGGCCCTGGGCATAGACCTGAACCTGAAGAACCACAACGCCCTGCAGAGCACCTTCGTGTTCGATGCCTGATGCCCGGATGGCGCGCCACCGGCGCGTCCTCGTGCCCCTGCTGCTGGCCCTGGCCGCGCTGGCCTGGGCGGCGCTGTGGGCCTGGGCGGCCAGCCCCTATGGCCGCTATCTCGAGCATGGCGAGTGGGGCGGCGAGGGGCCGCTGGCGCAGCTGTGTCGCGCCGTGCCCGGCGCCACCTGGCTGCTGCATGGCCTGGCCTGGGCGCTGATGATCACGGCGATGATGCTGCCCACCACCTTGCCGCTGTTCGATGCCTTCGCGCGCGTCAGCGACGGGCGCGCCGACCGGCCGCGCCTGCTGGCGCTGCTGGGCCTGGGCTATCTGGCGGTCTGGGGCCTGTTCGGCCTCGCCGCCCATGGCCTGCAGGAGTTGCTGCTGGCCGGCGTGGACCGCCTGCCCTGGCTGGCCTGGAATGCCTGGGCCGTCGGCGCGCTGAGCTTTGCCCTGGCCGGCGCCTTCCAGTTCAGTGCGCTCAAGCACCGTTGCCTGGACAAATGCCGCACGCCGCTGAGCTTCGTGATCGAGCATTGGCGCGGCCGCCACCCGGCGCGCCAGGCCTTTGCGCTGGGCGCCCACCATGGCCTGTTCTGCGTGGGCTGCTGCTGGGCCCTGATGCTGCTGATGTTCGTGGTGGGCATGGGCAATCTGGGCTGGATGCTGCTGCTGGCCCTGCTGATGGCGATCGAGAAGAACCTGCCCTGGGGGCGCCGCATCAGCGCGCCGCTGGGCCTGGCCCTGCTGGGCGGGGCGCTGTGGATCTTGCTGGCGCATCTGTGATGCCCCCATGATCGCGCGCCGCACCCTGCTGCTCACCGCCCTGGCCATGCTGGCCTTTGCCGCCAATTCGCTGCTGTGCCGGGCCGCGCTGCAGCAGGCCAGTATCGACCCGGCCAGCTTTGCCAGCGTGCGCCTGGCCTCGGGCGCGGCCATGCTGGCGGTGCTGATGCGCTGGCGCGCCGCCGAGGCCGCGGCGCTGGCCACCGACTGGCTGGCGGTGCTGATGCTGTGGCTCTATGTGGCGGGCTTCTCCTTCGCCTACCTGACGCTCAGCGCCGGCACGGGCGCGCTGATCCTGTTCGGCGCGGTGCAGCTGACCATGTTCGGCGCCGGCCTGCGGGCCGGCGAGCGCTTCGCGCCGCAGGCCTGGGTCGGCCTGGGCCTGGCCCTGGCGGGCCTGCTCTATCTGGTGGCGCCCGGGGTGGCAGCACCGGCGCCGCTGGGGGCGCTGCTGATGGGGGTGGCCGGGGCGGCCTGGGGCGTCTATTCCTTGCGCGGCCGGCGTGCCAGCGGCAACCCGCTGGCCAGCACGGCGCGCAACTTCCTGTGCGCCACGCCGCTGGCGCTCCTGATGAGCTTGCTGATGCAGGGCCAGCTGCAGCTGCAGACCCAGGGCCTGCTGCTGGGCATGGCCTCGGGGGCGCTCAGCTCGGGGCTGGGCTATGTGCTCTGGTACGCGGCCCTGCCGGGGCTGGGTGCCCTGCGCGCCGCCAGCGTGCAGCTGCTGGTGCCGCCGCTGGCGGCGCTGGGCGGCGCGCTGCTGCTGGCCGAGCTGCCCACGCTGCGCCTGACCCTGGCCTCGCTGGCCATCCTGGGCGGCGTGGCCCTGGTGCTGCTGAGCCGCGCAAGAGGCCGCTAGAAGCCCTGCAGCACCAGCTTGCCGCGCGTGTGCTGGCCCTCCAGCAGCGCATGGGCGCGCTTCAGCGTCGCGGCATTGATGGGGCCCAGCACCTCGCTGAGGGTGCTGCGCAGCGCGCCGGCATCGGCCAGGCGCGCCACCTCGGCCAGCAGCTGGCCAACCTCAGCGAGGTCGTGCGTGGCATGCAAGGGGCGCACAAACATCATCTCCCAGTGCAGCGACAGGCTCTTGCCCTTCAGCGCCATCACGTTCAGCGCATCGGGCGCGAAGTCGTCGATCATGCCGATGCGGCCCTGCGGCTCCAGCGCGGCGACGATGTCGTTGAAATGCAGCGGCGTGTGCGTCAGGCTGGCGGCATAACGTAGCGAGGGCGCGCCCAGCGCTGCAATCTGCGGAGCGAGGGCCTGCGTGTGGTCGATCACATGGTGCGCGCCCAGCTCGCGCAGCCAGGCCGCCGACTCGGGCCGCGAGGCCGTGGCGATCACGGTCAGCTGCGGCGCCAGCCGGCGTGCCAGCTGCACCAGGATGGAACCCACGCCGCCGCCCGCACCCGTCACCAGCAGGCTCACCGGCCGCTCGGGTCTGGCTTGCACCTGCAGGCGCTCGAACAGCAGCTCCCAGGCGGTGATGGCGGTGAGCGGCAGGGCGGCGGCCTGGGCATCGCTCAAGGTCTTGGGCGCGAGCGCGGCGATGCGGTGATCCACGCATTGCAGCTGGGCATAGCTGCCGGGGCGGTTGATCTCGCCGGCATACCAGACCCGGTCGCCCGGCGCAAAACCGCTCACCTCGGCGCCGATGGCGCGCACCACGCCCACCGCGTCCCAGCCCAGCAGCACCGGGCTGCCGGCATCGGGGGCGGGGCGGCTCATGCGCACCTTCACGTCCACCGGGTTGACGGCGATGGCGCTCACCTCCACCAGCAGATCGCGCGGGCCGGGGGTGGGGGCGGGCAGGTCCAGGTCCAGCAGGGACTCGGCGGCCTGCAGCGGCAGGTTCTGGTAATAGCCAACGGCTTTCATGGATCAGCTCCTCAAGGAAAGAAAAACAGGTTGCGATGGCCGCTATCTTGGTGCTTCAATGCTTTCCGAAAAATAGGCTGGATCGACAATCAGTTTCAAATGAAAATTGAAAATACGGATGAGCTGAGGCTGCTCGTGGAATGCGCCCGCGGCGGCAGCCTGACGGCCGCCTCCCGGGTCATGCAGATCACGCCGGCGGCCGCCAGTGCCATGCTCAAGAAGCTGGAGGCGCGCCTGGGCGTGCGCCTGGTGGAGCGCAGCACGCGTGCGCTGCGCCTGAGCGCCGCGGGCGAGCAGCTGCGCGACTATGGCCAGCGCGCGCTGGAGCTGCTGGACGAGGGGGTGGCCCTGGTGAGCGAGGAGCAGCAAGGCGGCCGGGCCAAGGGCCGGGCCGCCGACGCGCGCCTGCGCGGCCGCATCCGCATGAGCGCCTCCAGCGACCTGACGCGCCGCCAGCTGCTGCCCCTGCTTGATGCCTTCATGCTGAGGCACCCCGGCGTGGCGTTGCACCTCAGCGTCGGCGATTCGCTGCTGGACATCTACAAGGACGAGGTCGACGTGGCGATCCGCTATGGCCTGCTGGCCGATTCCGGCCTGGTGGCGCGCAAGCTCACCGAGGTGAACCGGCTGGCCGTCGCCAGCCCGGCCTTTCTGCAGCGCCATGGCCGGCCGGCGCATCCGAGCGAGCTGAGCGCCTGCGAATGCCTGACCTTCAAGATCCGCAACCGCCATGAGCGCCAATGGCGCTTCCGCCAGAGCGACGAGGGGCCGGTGCTGGCGGTGCCGGTGCAGGGGCGGCGCAGCACCGACGATGGCGAGATCGCCCATGGCTGGGCGCTGGCGGGCCTGGGCGTGGTCTACAAGAGCGAGCTGGACGTGCGCGCCAGCCTCGCCCAGGGCCTGCTGGTGAACCTGTTTCCCGACTGGATCGGCGACCGCCTGCCCCTGCACGCGGTGATGCCCAGCCAGCGCTTCATGCCGCAGCGTGTGCGGGCGCTGGTCGAGCACCTGGCCCAGGGCCTGCAGGCGCGGCCTTCCGATACAGTGGCCGCCAGCCGCCCGCATCGATAGCCTTTTTCCATTCATCCATGCACTTCATCCCTGCCGTTCAGCCCGACGAGCCCGCCAGCGCCCAGGCCTGGCATTTCGTTTTTTTCGAGGGTCAGGTCTTGCTGCCGGTGGACCTGCCCCTGGAGGCCGGGCTGCGCATCGCGCCAGAGGAAGCTGCGGCGCAACGCCATTACCTGGGCCGGCTGGATGGGCTGGACTGCTGGACCCTGCGCCTGGCAGAGCTGCCCGCAGACCGCCAGCCCATGCCGCTGCGCGCCGCCATGATGGCCCTGCCCGAGCCCCTGATGGCGGTGGCCGGCCGCGCCGCCCAGGTGCTGGAGTGGGACCGCGCGCACGCCTTCTGCGGCGTCTGCGGCACGCCCACCGAGCGGCTGGCACATGAGCGCGCGCGCCGCTGCCCGGCCTGCGCGCAGGTGGCCTATCCGCGCCTCAGCCCCGCGATGATGGCGCTGCTGTGGCGGCGCCCGGCCGGGCGCGTGCCCGAGCTGCTGCTGGCGCGCGGCCCGCAGTTCAAGCCCGGTTACTTCAGCGCGCTGGCCGGTTTCGTCGAGGCGGGCGAATCGCTGGAGCAATGCCTGCACCGCGAGGTGGCCGAGGAGGTGGGCGTGCAGGTGAAGAACCTGCGCTACTACGGCAGCCAGAGCTGGCCCTTCCCGCACAGCCTGATGGTGGCCTACACGGCCGAGTGGGCGGGCGGCGAGATCGTGCCGCAGCCGGGCGAGATCGAGGAGGCGGCCTGGTTCCCCATCGATGCCCTGCCCGGCGTGCCGCCGCGCTTCAGCATCTCGGGCCATCTGATCGAGGACACGGTGCGCTGGCTGAGCGGGCTCAGTCCAACAGACCCAGCTCCCTGAGCATGGCCCTGGCGATGGCCTCGCGCTGCGGGGCCAGCGCGTCGCGGCGCATCTCGAGGTTGAGCGCGAAACTGCAGGCCGTGCCGTCCGCGCGCTCCAGCCAGCCCACATACCAGCCCACCGCTGGCTTCACGTCATTGGCCCAGCCGGTCTTGGCATAGAGCCGCCAGGCGCCATCCTTGGCCTGCTCGCGCAGCATCACGCGCTTGCCCAGCTCCAGCGTGCGCGCCGCAAGCGGCAAGCGGCCCTCATTCAGGCGGCGCAGGAACTCCACCTGCTCCACCGCCGAGATGCGCAGATCGCCGTCCAGCCAGAAGCTGTCGAGCCGGGGGCCGATGCGCGCATTGCCGTAGCGCATGGCCTGCAGATAGCGCTGCATGCGTGCCGCGCCCACATGGCGCGCGATGTCCTGGTAGACCCACACGGCCGAGACGCGGAAGGCGCTGGTGAGCGTCTGGTCGCGGTTCCAGTCGTCCAGCCAGCGGCGCTGGCCGTCCCAGGCATAGGGGTGGCGGTCGTCGATGGCCTCGCCGGTGTCCAGGGCAATCAGGGTGTTGGGGATCTTGAAGGTGGAGGCCGGGATGAAGCGCTCGTAGGCGCGCGCGGCGTTCACCACCTGCCAGCGGCGCGTGGCGGTGTCGAACACCACCAGCGTGCCCACGGTGTTGTGCTGGCCGAACAGCGCCTGCAACTCGGGCCGCTCCTGCCAGGGCTCGGCGGGCTCCGGTGCGGTCTGGGCCCGGCCGGGCAGGGCGGTGGCCAGCAGGCTGGCGAGGGTGAGCAATTGGCGGCGCTGCATGGTGCATCGATTTTGCCTGCTGCCACGACCATGCGGCCACAATGCGCTTCTCAGCCACGCAGCGCCCTTGTCATCCATGCAAAACCAAGCTCAGCAGCCCGAACTCGAATACGTTGGCTTCTGGCTGCGGCTCTGGGCCTCGCTGATCGACACCGCCATCATCGCCGCCCTGATCTACCCGGCCCTGCAGCTCATCTATGGCAAGGCCTATTGGAGCGGCACCAGCCTGGTCCAGGGGCCGGCGGACTTCCTGCTCTCCTTTGTGCTGCCGGCGGTGGCGGTGATCCTGTTCTGGCTGGCACGCCAGGCCACGCCCGGCAAGCTGGCGATCGGTGCGCGCATCGTCGATGCCCGCAGCGGCGGCAAGCCCAGCACCGGCCAGCTGCTGCTGCGCTACCTGGGCTATTACCTCGCCGCCATTCCGCTGTTCATGGGCCTGATCTGGGTCGGCCTGGACCCGCGCAAGCAGGGCTGGCACGACAAGCTGGCCGGCACGGTGGTGGTGCGCAACAAGCCCTCAGTGCGGTTCGAGAAGGCATGAGCCGCTACATCGCCCTGCTGCGCGGCATCAATGTCGGCCGCGCCAAGCGCATCGCCATGGCCGAGCTGCGCGCCCTCGCCGAGGGCCTGGGCCATGGCCGGGTGGCGACCCTGCTGAACAGTGGCAATCTGGTGTTCGAGTCGGCGCGCCGCGACGCACTGGCGCTGCGCCAAGAGCTGCAGCAGGCCATCGCCGCGCAGCTCGGCGTGGACTGTGCCGTGGTGGTGATCACCGCCGCGGAGCTGGACGCCGCCCTGGCCGGCAACCCCTGGCCCGATGCGGTGGACGAACCCTCGCGCTTCCTGATCGCATTTGCCGAGCAGGCGCTCACACCGGCCTTGCCACTGGCGCAGCAGGATTGGGGCGTGGATCGCCTGGCCGTGCAAGACAAGCGGGCCTATCTGTGCTGCGGCAGCGGCATCCTGGAAAGCCCCATGCTCAAGGCCTTCACGCGCGCGGCCGGCACGCTCAGCACCTCGCGCAACTGGGCCACCTTGCAAAAGCTGCAGAACCTTGTGCGAGCATAGGCGATGCATTACGACCTGATCGTCTTCGGTGCCAGCGGCTTCACCGGCCGGCTGGTGGCGGACTACCTGAACCGGCGCTACGGCGTGGGTGGCGAACTGAGCTGGGCGATGGCCGGGCGCAGCGCCGCCAAGCTGGCCGAGGTGCGCGCGCAGATCGGCGCGCCCGCCACCCTGCCGCTGCTGGTGGCCGACGCGGCGGACCCGCAGGCCCTCAAGCAGCTGGTGGCGCGGGCCCGGGTCGTGATCACCACCGTGGGCCCCTACCAGCGCCATGGCGAGGCCCTGGTGCGCGCCTGCGCCGAGGTGGGCACCGATTATGTGGACCTGTGCGGCGAGCCCGGCTGGATGGCCACCATGATCCCGCAGCTGCAGGGGCCGGCCGAGCGCAGCGGCGCGCGCATCACCTTTTCCTGCGGCTTCGACTCCATCCCCTTCGATCTGGGCGTGCTGTTCCTGCAGGACGAGGCGCTGCGCCGCTACGGCGAGCCGCTCACGCGCGTGGGCGGCCGCGTGCTGGTGCTGAAGGGCGGCGCCTCGGGCGGCACCATTGCCAGCGCCCTGGCCAGCTACGAGGCGATGGGGCGCGACCCCGAGCAGGCGCGCCTGATGGCCGATCCGTTTGCGCTCACCGCGGTGACGCCGGGCTTTCGCGGCCCGGCCCAGCCCGATGGCGAGCAAGCCGCGTTCGACGAGCAGGCCCAGGCCTGGTCGGGCCCCTTCGTGATGGCCGTCATCAACACCAAGAACGTGCACCGCACGAATGCCTTGCGCGGCCACCCCTGGGGGCGGGACTTCCGCTACGACGAGCGCCTGCTCACCGGCAAGGGCCGCCAGGGCGAGCGCCGCGCACGCCTGCTGGCGCGCTCGGCCTGGCTGCAGGAGCGGCTGCTGGGCTTTGCGCCCACGCGCGCCCTGCTGCGCCGCTTCGTGCTGCCCAAGCCGGGCGAGGGCCCCAGCCCCGAACAGCAGCGCAAGGGCCGCTACGAGATCGTCTTCCATGGCGAGACGGCCGACGGCCGGCGCCTAGCCGCGCGCGTCAAGGGGCAGGGCGACCCGGGCTATGGATCGACCTGCAAGCTCATCAGCGAGGCGGCCCTGTGCCTGTTGCAGGACATCACGCGTGGCATGACACCCGGTGGCGTGTGGACGCCCGGCGCCGCCATGGGCATGGCCCTGGTGCGGCGCCTGCAGGAGCGCGCCGAGCTGAGCTTTGCTATCGAAGATTGATCTTCAAGCAATGCGGCAACTCCTGCTCACTATCGCGCTGCGCCTCTTGGCCTGCGCGGCCGTGATCTATCTGCAATGGCGCTGGCTGGGGCCGGTGGGCTTGGTGGTAGGCGCGCCGCTGCTGGGCGTGGCGCTGGCCAGGCCGATCCTGGACCTGCTGGGCATGGCGCGCCACAAGACCACCGAGGTGGTCTATCGCGATGTGAGCGGCCGCCATTTCGTGCACCGCGGCCAGATGCTGGACATTGCCGACGACGCGGCGCAGTTCCGCTGGCTGCGCATCAGCGATGTGCGCAAGCTCATCCACGGCCTGCCCGCCGATCAGACGCTGCAACAGCTGCGTCCCGACGGCGTGCACCTGGGCGAAAAGAATAGCCAGCCCGCCCGCATCCAGGCCGAGGCCCTGCTCGAACTGCTGGCCAAGGCCCAGGACCCGGACACGCTGAAGTTCAAGCATTGGCTGGCGCAGGAGGTGGTGTTCCCGGCGGCGCAGCGGCGGGAGCGGGGCAGGGTGGGGAAATAGGCTGCTACTACGCGGTCAGTGCCTCGGCGCACACGAGCCATGCCAGCGATACATCTGCTCGTTGCGCAGTTTCGTGAGGAGCTGAATTTGAGGGTTAGTTCTTCAGATTGCAGACCTGACCCCGGGGCACGCAGCCAAGTAGGGCGCCCGTGGGTCGGTGTTTTTTCGGGTCCGGACATGCACCGGGCGGATTACCATGCTCGACAAAGACAGCGAACACATGGGGAGCCAATGATTCCAATATTGCCTGACACTGCCTGGCGCGAGTTTCGTGGCCCAGCGGCGTCGCTAGGTTTGAACCTGACTACACATCAGGCGCTAATTGCGGGCCCTGACGGTAAAGAGCACAAGTGCTTTGTTAAGGCGGCCCCTCAGGGTAATTCAATGCCCTTCACGGAAGCCATCGGCTGGTCCGTCGCGGCAGCGTTGGACTTGCCAAGGCCAGCGTTCGCCGCGGTACTGATGCTGCCCGTGCAGAAGCTGCGCCGGCACATGAAGCTTGACCAACACTGGCTCGGCTACACGCATACGCTGGCTTTCTGCGCTTCCACCGTGCAGGGCAAACACATCAGTTCTCGTTGGCAGTGGTTGGCGCGGCTGCGCAAAGCCAAGGCTTTCCAACATCCCGATGTGCCACGCATTGCCGCGTTTGATGCGTGGGTTGAGAACCAGGATCGACACTCCGGCAACTTCCTGCGTACCAGGGGAGGTGAATACGTCCCCATTGATAACGAGTTCATCTTGTACTCGCTGGTTTGGGCTGCCAACATCACTGTGGGTCACCAGAGCCTGAGAAATGAAGCGCGTTCAGTATTGAAGGCCGCAGGCTACACAAAGTTTGAAGTTTCAATGGTGCTTGCCTCTAAGCTGCACGAGGCTGCGTACCAAAAGGCATCTCCGGCGTTGCAGCAATTTATTTGTGCCATGCACGGTGACCCTGCTCAGGGTGTTGCTGCCGCCACTGCTATCCTCCAATTCTTAGGGCAGCGTGCTCATCCAGACTGGCTTGCCAATCAACTGGGGCGCATCGTATGAACAGCATGTTTTTGTCTGCGGGTTCGGATCCATACGCTCATCTGCTGCAACATGCTGCTGCGGTGCCTACGGCTGCCTTCGAGGGTACGTGGGCAACCATTGAACTGCAGCCCGACCCGTTTGCCCGCCAGCAATTCACAGTGGGCGTTGCGGTGGCCAGCATGGATGGCAGTTTCAGCTTTCGTCTTCTAGACGACCTTGCCAAGTTTGAGTGCTTGTACGGTCGTGACGATGTGGCCGAAATCCGCGCGCTTGTCGACGCTGCTGAGCACGGTCTTCTTCGAGCTCAGAAGAGTAAGGTTGCCCTCAAGGATGTTCCATTCGAAACAGGCGCTGTGTTTCTCGGTGACCTGTGGACGACGTCTGGAGCGTCGATTGATGCTGTCATCAATCGGCTCTACTTTGATGTGGTTCCATTCATTCCTCGGGACGAGCGGAAAACGCGTGACTTCGTCAGCTTGGACAATGCTGCAGTCCGTCGCTTGGTTAACGATGAACTGAAGAGAATCGCTGGCTTAGCTTATGAGCGAATAGCAACCGAGCCAGAGCGTGCGGTAAAGGACCAGAACACTGGCGAGGCTCACTGGCTTGAGTTCAACCTTGAGCCTGAGGGCAAGGCCGGAAACGTCATATCCGCGGTATACAAGACACCTAACACCATTGAGCTGAACTTCTTGCGGGCATCGCGAGACCTGTCCACATACGCGAAGCTTAAGAAGCTGTCGGACCAACAACTTGGCCTATTCATCATGATGCCGGCCAAAGACAGCATGCCCGCCATTGACTTCGATAGGGTTGAGAACATTCTTGGTGAGCAGAGTTGGAGTCTGGAGCAACAGGGCTTTCGGGTGGCTGCGCACGACTCCGCTGTACCCCTCGCGCAAGAGGTTTGGGAGTGGGCAGGGGTTCCTGTTTGACGCTAGCTTGTTGACGGAGACAGCATTACCAGCGAGCGAAGCTAGACGGAATGGACCAAGCAGGCGCTTCGCGGAGGCGTGTTGCTTGGTTCTCAAGATGAGATGCCGTGGCGCAGACCCTATCAGGAACCGGGGGGGCAAAGGCTCCCGGGCGGTAACTTGAATATGAACTGTGACGGCGAGCGGGTGCGGGAAGGTAGTCACCCGTCGACGCGGCAAATAGGAGGCCAGGCGGTGCGCGCATTTCAAGATGCGCGCTGCCCTCAGAAGGCATGGGATTAGAAGGGTAGGGACAGGTCCGCCGCAGCCTTACGACTTCGCTGAACCTAGTATTCCCGTCTCCCTTAGAAGAACCCCAGCTTGTTCGGCGAATAGCTCACCAGCAGGTTCTTGGTCTGCTGGTAATGGTCCAGCATCATCTTGTGGGTCTCGCGGCCGATGCCGGATTCCTTGTAGCCGCCGAAGGTGGCATGGGCAGGGTAGGCGTGGTAGCAGTTGGTCCAGACGCGGCCGGCCTTGATGGCGCGGCCCATGCGGTAGGCGCGGCTGCCGTCGCGGCTCCACACGCCGGCGCCCAGGCCATAGGGCGTGTCGTTGGCGATCTGCAGTGCCTCGGCCTCGGTCTTGAAGGTGGTCACCGCCAGCACCGGACCGAAGATTTCCTCGCGGAAGATGCGCATCTGGTTGTGGCCCTTGAACAGCGTGGGCTGGATGTAATAGCCGCCGGCCAGCTCACCGCCGAGTTCGGCCCGGCCGCCGCCGATCAGGCACTCCGCACCCTCCTGCTTGCCGAGCTCGAGGTAGGACATGATCTTGTCCATCTGCATGGCCGAGGCCTGCGCGCCCATCATGGTGTCGGTATCCAGCGGGCTGCCCTGCTTGATGGCCTTGATGCGGTCCAGCGCGCGCGCCATGAACTTGTCGTAGATCGATTCCTGGATCAGCGCGCGCGAGGGGCAGGTGCAGACCTCGCCCTGGTTGAAGGCGAACAGCACCAGGCCCTCGATGGCCTTGTCGAAGAAGGCGTCGTCGGCGTCGGCGATGTCCTCGAAGAAGATATTGGGGCTCTTGCCGCCCAGCTCCAGCGTGGCCGGGATCAGGTTGCCGGCGGCCGCCTGGGCGATCACGCGGCCGGTGGCGGTGCTGCCGGTGAAGGCGATCTTGGCGATGCGCTTGCTCTCGGCCAGCGGCATGCCGGCCTCGCGGCCGAAGCCGTTGACGATGTTGAGCACGCCCGGCGGCAGCAGGTCGGCGATCAGCTCGGCCATCACCATGATGCTGATGGGCGTCGATTCCGCCGGCTTGAGCACCACGCAGTTGCCCGCGCCGATGGCCGGTGCGAGCTTCCAGGCCGCCATCAGGATGGGGAAGTTCCAGGGAATGATCTGGCCCACCACGCCGAGCGGCTCGTGGAAGTGATAGGCGATGGTGTGCTCGTCGATCTCGCTCAGCGCGCCTTCCTGCGCGCGCAGGCAGCCGGCGAAGTAGCGGAAATGGTCGATCGTCAGCGGGATGTCGGCGTTCAGCGTCTCGCGCATCGGCTTGCCGTTGTCCACCGTCTCGGCATAGGCCAGCTTCTCGAGGTTGAGCTCCAGACGGTCGGCGATCTTCAGCAGGATGTTGGCGCGCTCGCCGGCGGGCGTGCGGCCCCAGGCGTCGGCGGCGGCATGGGCGGCGTCCAGCGCCAGCTCGATGTCCTCGGCGCCCGAGCGTGCGGCCTGGGTGTAGGGCTTGCCGGTGATAGGGGTGATGACCTCGAAGTACTGGCCCTTCACCGGGGGCACGAACTTGCCGCCGATGAAGTTGTCGTAGCGGGGCTTGAACTCGACCTTGGCGCCGGCGGTGTTGGGGTTGGCGTACAGCATGGCTTGTCTCCTGCTTGATGATGATGGTGGGTGTGCGAGCCGTCTTGTTTTGGGGGGCTCGGGGTCCTCATTGCACGCCGCGTGCCAGGCCGCGTTTGCGCCGCAACGGCCTTGTTTGGCGCAAGTCCGGGGTCAGTTGGGGCGCGCAGACTGTGTCGAATGCGCCGGCGGGACTGAACAACTGTCACGAAACGGAACAGCCGGCGGCGCGGATCTGCTGAAACGCTTGCCAGCGCGGCGCGTCCCGCTAGGCTCGCGGGCGAGGTCCGACACAGTGCCCCCAGACCTGCCGCGTTGCGTCAGGCCCCCCGAGGGGGTCAAGCAAGTTCGGGAACGGCCCTTCACTTGCTTGAGAGACCCGATGGAGACAATCGAGATGCAGGCATTACCCAACAAGCACCATGCGCCGGCGCGCTTGCGCCAGGCGCGGCGCACGCTGCTGGATGCCGGCAGCGTGGCCGAGGGGCTGATCGCCCCCGCGCTGCTGAACAGCTGGCAGCGCAGCCGCGCCTTCGGCCTCAGGCCCGAGGGCCGCATGCCGGGCGCGCCGCATGCGTCGGCGGCCCAGCTGACGCGGGCGCTGGAGCAGCAGCGCGAGCTGGTGGCGCATGCGCGGCCGGTGATGGAGTTCCTCGTCAAGCAGACGATGGACACCGACAGCATGGTGATACTGGCCGATGCCGAGGGCATGCTCTTGCAGGCCCTGGGCGATGCCACCTTCCTGGACCGCGCCCAGCGCGTGGCCCTGCGCCCCGGCGCCAGCTGGCACGAGCAATGGCGCGGCACGAATGCGATCGGCACCGCCCTGGCCGATGCCGCGCCGGTGGTGGTGCATGGCGCCGAGCATTACCTGGAGCGCAACGGCTTCCTCACCTGCACCGCCGCCCCCATCCTCGACCCCGCCGGCCGCGTGCTGGGTGCGCTGGACATCTCCGGCGAGCAGCGCAGCGTGCACCGCCACACCCTGGCGCTGGTGCGCACGGCGGCCGGCATGATCGAGCAGCGCCTGTTCGAGCATCGCCATGGCGCCGGCCTGCGCCTGCGCCTGCATGCCCAGCCCGAGGGCATAGGCTCCTGCGCCGAGGGCCTGCTGGCGCTCTCGGAAGACGGCTGGCTGTGCGGCGCCAATGCCGCGGGCCTGCAGATGCTGGGCCTGGACTGGACGGCGATCTCCGCCTGCCGCATCGAGCAGCTGCTGCAGCTGGACATCGCCACCCTGGCCGACTGGTGCCGCCGCCCCAGCGCCGCCGCGCGCCCGGTGCGCCGCCACGATGGCAGCCCCCTGTGGCTGCGCCTGGAGCCGGGGCGCAGCCTGGTGGCGGTCACGCGGATCTGCGCGCCACACGCGTCGTCACACGCGGCGCCGCAGGACGCGCTCGCCCGCCTGGACAGCGGCGACCCGGCCCTGCGCAGCGCGCTGGAGCGCGCGCGCCGCGTGATGGACAAGCCCATCGCCCTGCTGCTGCAGGGCGAGTCCGGCGTCGGCAAGGAGCTGTTCGTGCGCGCCCTGCATGCCAGCTCGGCGCGCGCCAAGCAGCCGCTGGTGGCGCTGAACTGCGCGGCCCTGCCCGAGGCGCTGATCGAGGCCGAGCTGTTCGGCTACCGGCCCGGCGCCTACACCGGCGCGGCGCGCGAGGGCGCACCCGGGCGCATCCGCGAGGCCGCCGGCGGCACCCTGTTCCTGGACGAGATCGGCGACATGCCGCTGGCCCTGCAGGGCCGGCTGCTGCGCGTGCTGCAGGAGCATGAGGTGCTGCCGCTGGGCGGCGGCGCGCCGGTGGCGGTGGACTTCCGCCTGGTCTGCGCCACCCACCGCGAGCTGGCCGAGGAGGTGGCGCAGGGCCGCTTCCGCGCCGACCTCTATTACCGCCTCAACGGCCTGGCCCTGCAGCTGCCGCCGCTGCGCGAGCGCCAGGACCTGCCGGCCCTGATCGCGGCCATGCTGGCCGAGCTGCAGCCCGGGCGCGCGCTGGCCGTGCAGCCCGAGCTGCTGGCGGCGTTGCGCGCCTACCGCTGGCCCGGCAATCTGCGCCAGCTGCACAACGCGCTGCGCACCGCCTGCGCGCTGCTGGACGAGCATGAGCAGCACATCGACTGGCCCCATCTGCCCAACGATCTGGCCCGCGCGCTGCGCCAGGCAAGCCCTGACCCCCGGGCGGACGAGGCGCCCGGCGGGCTGCGCGAGCAGGCGCGCCTGAGCGTGCGGCAGACTGTGGAGGCCTGCGAGGGCAATCTGTCCGAGGCCGCGCGGCGCCTGGGCATCAGCCGCAACACCCTGTATCGCAAGCTCAGGGAGCAGCAGACGGGGAGTTAGTGCTAGGCTCGCGTCCGCCCGCTTCGGGGCGCACGAGGAACCCGCATGTCCATCGTCAAGCGCGTCGCGCTGCTGCTCTTGCTGGCCCTGCTGCTGGGCCTGGCCTGGCTGGTCTGGCGCTTCCAGGCGCGCCCCAGCCTCGAACCCTATCTGCCGCTGGCCCTGCCGGCGGCGGCTGCGCCCCAGCCCGCGGGTGAGCTTCGCGTCACCTTCCTGGGGGTGTCCAGCCTGCTGCTCAGCGATGGCGAGACGGCGCTGCTGACCGATGGCTTCTTCACCCGCCCGGCCGGCCGCGAGGTGCTGCTCGGCAAGATCGCGCCGGACCGCGCCCTGATCGCGCGCAGCCTGCAGCGCGCCGGCATCGCCAAGCTGGATGCGGTGATCGCCCTGCACTCGCACTACGACCATGCGATGGACTCGCCCGAGGTGGCGCAACGCACCGGCGCGATGCTGCTGGGCTCGGCATCCACCGCCCAGATCGCACGCGGTTGGGGCCTGGCCCCCGAGCGCATGCAGCTGCTGCAGGATGGCCAGGTCTTGCGCTATGGCCGCTTCGAGATCACGGTGCTGCGCTCGCGCCATTTCCCGCACCCGCTGGCGATGGGCGAGATCACCGAGCCGCTGCGCCCGCCGGTGCGCGCCGATGCCTACCGCGAGGGCGGCAGCTACCAACTGCTGGTAAAGCATGAGGGGCGCAGCCTGCTGATCGCGGGCAGCGCCGGCTTCGTGCCCGAGCGCCTGCGCGGCCTGCAGGCCGAGGTGGTCTACCTGGGCATTGGCGGCCTGGGCGGCAAGGACGAGGCCTACCGCGCCGACTACTGGCGCGAGACCGTGCAGCTGACCCAGGCCAAGCGCGTCATCCCGATTCATTGGGACGACTTCACCCTGCCGCTGGACCAGCCGCTGCGGCCCGGCCGCCTGCTGTTCGACGACATGGAGGCCTCGATGGCCTTTCTGCAGCGCCGCGCCGCGGCCGAGGGGGTGGAGCTGCGGCTGGCGCTGCCCTGGCAGGCGGTGGATCCCTTCGCGGGCTTGCGCCGCTGAGTTGGCTGTGGCCGCTGCTGCAAAATGGCGGCACATGTCCGAAGCCAAGCCTCCCTCCAGCCGCGCCGAGCAGCGGCGCCTGCAAATGGCCGACATCGCCCGCCTGGCGGGGGTGTCGGTGTCCACCGTCTCGCGTGCGCTCAGCGGCAGCAGCCTGGTGAACGAGGAGACCCGCAAGCGCGTCAGCGAGCTGGCGCGCTCGCTCAACTACTCGATCAACCTCGGCGCGCAGAACCTGCGGCTGCAGAAGAACCGCACGGTGGCGGTGGTGGTGCCCTATGACGCGGGCTCGCGCCAGCACATCTCCGACCCCTTCTTCCTCTCCATCGTCGGCGCCATCGCCGACGCCCTGACCGACCAGGGTTGGGACATGCTGCTCTCGCGCGTCGATGCCGAGCGCCTCGACCTGGCCGCGCAGGCGGTGGACTCGGGCAAGGCGGTGGGCCTGCTCATCATCGGCCAGTGGCGCCACCACGACCAGCTCAACGAGCTGGCGGCGCGCAAGCTGCCGGTGGTGGTGTGGGGTGCCCAGCTGCCGCAGCAGCTCTACTGCAGCGTCGGCGGCGACAACGTGCTGGGCGGGCGCCTGGCCACCGAGCACCTGCTCGCCGCGGGCCGGCACCGGCTGGCCTTTCTCGGCGATGCGGCCCTGCCCGAGGTGATGCACCGACGCGAGGGCTTCTGGGCGGCGCTGGCCCTGCGGGGGTTCAGACCTGACCCCGCGCTGGAGCTGGCCGTGCCCTTCGAGGTGGGCGCGGCGCGCGCCGCCATCGAGGCCTTCTTTGCCGCCCATCCCGAGGTGGACGGTGTGGTGGCCTGCAGCGATCTGCTGGCCCTGCAGGCCATCCAGGTGCTGCGCGCGCAGGGCCGGGCGGTGCCGCGCGAGGTCAGCGTGGTGGGCTATGACGACATGCCCCTGGCCGCCTTCTGCGACCCGCCGCTCACCAGCGTGCACCAGCCCGTGGCCGCCGCCGGCGTGCAGCTGGTGCACAAGCTGATGCAGATGCTGGAGGGGCAGGCGGTGCCGCCCAGCATGCTGCCTGTGCACCTGGTGGTGCGCGAGAGCGCGCCGACCTGAATCCGGGCGCCATAGAGCGGTCTGCAATTGATTGCAAGTCGCTCGAAAGACATTCATCAAAAGTGAGACAGATAGCCGTATTCATCGGCGTGAATAAGCGTTTCTACTGAATTGCAATCGATTGCAAAGAAAACACAGGCGCCGCACAATGCGGGCAACGCAAGGTGCCGTCCGCGGCCCGGCGTCAGCCCAGCACGATAGCCAAGCCTTGCCGGACGCATCACGCCATGCAGCGTGTGCGCCGGTCCTGATTCGGAGACAAGCAAGATGCAACGACAAGCAGTACGCCCCACCGCCGCGGCCGCCCTGGCCCTGGCCCCCTTGACGCTGGCCATGGCCCTGGCCTTCGCGCCCCGGCCGGGCCAGGCCCAGGAGGCCGCCGACGGCCTGCAGCTCGACCAGGTGGTGGTCACCGGCAGCTCCACCCGATCCACCAAGATGAAACAGAGCCTCTCGGTCAGCTCGATGGACGGCGAGCAGCTCAGCAAGAGCGGCGCCACCAGCGCGGCCGAGCTGCTGCGCGCGGTGCCGGGCGTGCGTTCGGAGTCCTCCGGCGGCGAGGGCAATGCCAACATCACGGTGCGCGGCGTGCCGCTCTCGGCCGGCGGTTCGCGCTATGTGCAGATCCAGGAAGACGGCCTGCCGCTGCTGCTGTTCGGTGACATCGCCTTCGGCACCGCCGACCAGTTCCTGCGCGCCGATGCCAATACCGAGCGCCTCGAAGTGCTGCGCGGCGGCTCGGCCTCTACCCTGGCCAGCAACTCGCCGGGCGGCCTCGTCAACTTCATCAGCAAGACCGGCAGCGAGCAGGGCGGCAGCCTGGGCCTGACGGCCGGGCTGGATCGGCGTCTCTGGCGCATCGATGCCGACTATGGTGCTTCGCTGGGCAAGGGCGGTAGCTTCCACCTCGGCGGCTTCCAGCGCATCGGCGAGGGCGGCCGGCCGACCGGCCAGAATCTTGAGAGCGGTGGCCAGCTCAAGGCCAATATCACGCAGAAATTCCAGGGCACGGATCTCTCTGGTTATGTGCGCCTGAGCCTCAAGGCCCTGGACGACAAGACCCCCTCGCTGATGCCCGTGCCGGTGACGGTCTCGAACGGCAAGATCAACACCATCGCCGGCATCGACCCGCGCAGCGCCTTCTTCATCACGCCCAGCCTGGCGCGCGACCTGAGCTTCAACAAGGACGGCGCCTATACCGCCAGCAACACCCGCGACGGCCTGCACGTGAAGAGCACGGCGATCGGCTTCGAGTCCGGCCTGGAGCTGGGCAACGGGCTGAGCCTGGAAGAGAAGTTCCGCAAGAGCAGCAACTCGGGCCGCTTCATCGCGCTGTTCCCGGCCGACAACGCCAATAACGGCCGTGCCGCCTTCTTCACCGGCACGCTGTTCAACACCTCGCTGGACAATCTGGACAACGTCTTCAACGACCTGAAGCTGAGCAAGACCTTCGCCGCCGGCGATGGCGGCAAGGCCACCCTGGTGGGCGGCCTGTTCTATGGCCAGCAGAACGTGGCCCAGACCTGGTTCTGGAACCAGTACAACCTGACGCTGAGCGGCAACAACGCCCAGGTGGTCGATGCCAGCGGCAAGCCCACCAGCGCAGCGGTGGCGCAGGGCTGGAGCACCTGGGGCGGCTGCTGCACGCGCAGCTGGGACGTGCAGTACACCCAGACCTCGCCCTATGCGGCGCTGGCCTGGGAGCGCGGCCCGCTCAATCTGGACCTGAGCCTGCGCCGCGACGAGCAGAAGGCCCATGGCTACACCCTGGCCGGCGACAACGCCGCACAGCGCTGGGATGCGGCCAGCCAGCAACGCGTGGACTACAAGGTGGCGCACACCTCCTACTCGCTGGGTGCGAACTTCGCGCTGAGCCGCGACCTGGCCCTGTTCGGCCGCGCCAGCAACGGCGTGGCCTTCAGCGCCGACCGCCTGCTCTACGGCAATCCGCTGGACGGCTCGGTGCCGATCGCGGTGAACGAGATCGATCAGGTCGAGGCCGGCGCCAAATGGCGTGGCCAGGGGCTGAGCCTGTTCGCCACGCTCTTCAATGCGCGCACCAAGGAAAGCAATTACGAGGTCACGACGCAGAAGTTCACCGCCAACAAGTACGAGGCCAGCGGCCTGGAGCTGGAGGCCGCCTATGCGATCGGCAACTTCCGCCTGAACGCCGGCGCCACCTTCACGCATGCGCGCATCCAGGCCTCCAACGACGCCAGCGTGGTGGGCAAGAAGCCGCGCCGCCAGGCCGACTTCGTCTATCAGCTCAGCCCCGCCTACAGCCTGGGCGATGTGGAGCTGGGCGCGGCCCTGATCGGCTCGGGCAAGTCCTATGGCGACGATGGCAACAGCATCACCATGCCGGCCTACACGGTGGTGAATGCCTTCGTGAACTACCAGCTCAATGCCAAGACCCAGCTCTCGCTCTCGGCCAACAATCTGTTCAATGCGCTGGCCTATACCGAGATCGAGGGCGATGGCCATGCGGCGCGCGCGCTCACCGGCCGCACCCTGCGCGCGTCCGTGAAGTTCGAGTTCTGAGCATGGCACCCGTGCTGCTGCTGGGTGAAGCCCTGGTGGACGAGTTCGCCAGCGGGCCGGTGGCCGGCGGCGCGCCGCTGAATGTGGCGCGCTCGCTGCAGGCGCTGGGCCAGCCGGCCCTGCTGGCCACGCGCCTGGGGCAGGGCGATGCCGGCGCGGCGCTGGTGCTGCAAAGCATGCGCCGCTTCGGCCTCAGCGAGGCGGCGCTGCAGTTCGATGCCGAGCGCGGCACCGGGCGCGTCAGCGTGATCGAGAACCTGGGCGAACAGGGCGGCGAGCATCGCTTCGAGATCCACGACGATGCCGCCTGGGACCATCTGCAGGCCGAGCCCCTGCTGGACCTGCTGGCCGCGCCGCCGCGGCTCGTCTACTTCGGCAGCCTGGCGCAGCGCCAGCCGGTGGCGCGCGCCAGCATCCAGCAGCTGCTGGACCAGCTTGGCCGGCAGGGTGCGTTGCGCTACCTGGACCTCAATCTGCGCGCGGGCAGCGCCACGCCCGAGCTGGCCGCAGCCTGCCTGGCGCGCGCCGACTGGCTCAAGGTCAACGAGCATGAGCTGGCCCGGCTGCTGCATTGGCAGGGCCTGCCCGGCCCGGCGCCGGACGCAGCGCCCGAGGCCTGGAGTGCGGGCGTGCGCGCGCTGATGCAGCACCACGGCCTGCAGCGCCTGCTGCTGACGCGCGGTGCGCTGGGGGCAGTGAGCTTCGACATCGCGGGCCGCGTCGAGGCGCTGGCGCTGGCACCGCGGCAGGCGCGCGTGGTCGACACCGTGGGCGCGGGCGACGGCTTCAGCGCCATGCTGCTGGCCGCCTGGCTGGGCGGCCAGGGGGTCTCGCGCGCCCTGGCCCTGGCGGTGCGGTTCGCCGCCGCGCTGTGCGGCGAGCGCGGCGCGGTGCCGGCGCGCGACGGCTTCTACGATCGCTGGCAGCAAGAGCTGAGTCCGGAAAGGTTCACCGCATGAACGGCAGCACCAAGCCAAGGCTGAGCCTCTGGCAGATCCTGAACATGAACCTGGGCTTCTTCGGCATCCAGTTCAGCTTCGGGCTGCAGCAGAGCAATATGAGCCCGATCTACCAGTACCTGGGCGCCGACGAGGCCAGCCTGCCGCTGCTGTGGCTGGCCGGGCCGCTCACCGGCCTGCTGGTGCAGCCCATCGTTGGCGCGCTGAGCGACCGCACGGTGACGCGCTGGGGCCGCCGCACGCCTTATTTCCTGATCGGCGCGCTGCTGTGCAGCCTGGGCCTGCTGCTGATGCCGATGAGCCCGACGCTGTGGTTCGCCGCCGGCCTGCTGTGGATACTGGACGCCGCCAACAACGTCACCATGGAGCCCTACCGCGCCTATGTGAGCGACCGGCTCGACGAGGCCCAGCATGCCCAGGGCTTTCTGACCCAGAGCGCCTACACCGGCCTGGCCCAGACCCTGGCCTATCTGGCGCCCTCTATCATGGTCTGGCTGGGCATGGACAAGGACGCGCTGGGCGCCAACCACATCCCGCAGATCACCCTGGTGGCCTTTGGCATCGGCGCGCTGTTCTCCTTCACCACGGTGTGGTGGTCGGTGCGCCGCGTGCCCGAGCTGCCGCTCTCGGCCGCCGAGGCACAGGAGCTCTCGCAGCGCCCGCAGGGCCTCCGGGCCACCTGGGACGAGATCCTCAGCGCCTTCCGCGAGATGCCCGAGACCATGCGCCGGCTCTGGTGGATGAAGCTGTTCCAGTGGTACGCGATGATGTGCTACTGGATCTACATCGTGCCGGCGCTGGCCCAGACCATGTTCGGCACCAGCGATGCCAGCTCCCAGGGCTTTCGCGATGCCGGCCTGTTGAACGGCCAGCTGGGCGGCTTCTACAACTTCGTCGCCTTTATCGCGGCGCTGGCCATGCTGCCCTACACGCGGCGCTTCGGCGCGCAACGCGTGCACGCGCTGTGCCTCACGCTGGCGGGCCTGGGCCTGTGGGCCATCCCCGAGCTGCACAACCGCTGGCTGCTGTTCCTGCCCATGCTGGGCGTGGGCCTGGCCTGGGCCAGCATCATGGGCAACCCCTATGTGCTGCTGGCCGGCAGCATCCCGCCGGAACGCGCCGGGGTCTATATGGGCATCTTCAATATGTTCATCGTGATCCCGATGCTGATCCAGATGCTGACCCTGCCGCTGATCTACCACTCACTGCTGGGCGGCCAGCCCGAGAACGTCATCCGCCTGGCCGGCGCGCTGCTGATGCTGGCGGCCGCGGCGGTGCTGCGCGTGAAGTCGCACAAGCCATCATGAAGAACCAAGTCCAACTCATCACCTATGTGGACCGCCTCGGCGGCGGCGGCATCGCGCAATTGCAGGTGCTCTTGCAGGGCCCGCAAGGCTTGTTGCAAGGCCTGTTCGGCGGCGTGCACCTGCTGCCGTTTTTCTATCCCATCGACGGCGCCGACGCCGGCTTCGACCCGATCGACCATACCCAGGTCGATCCGCGCCTGGGCGCCTGGGCCGATGTGCGCGCCCTGAGCGCGCAATGCGATGTGATGGCCGATGTGATCGTGAATCACATCTCGGCCGATTCGCCGCAGTTCCAGGACTATTCGGAGCGGGGCGAGGCCTCGCGCTATGCGGGCCTGTTCCTGACGCTGGACTCGGTGTTCCCGGGCGGCGTGGACGAGCGGCAGCTGCTGGCCGTGTACCGCCCGCGCCCGGGCCTGCCGCTCACCGTGGCCACGCTGAAGAACGGCCAGAAAAAGCTGCTCTGGACCACCTTCACGCCCAAGCAGCTGGACATCGATGTGCAGCACGCGGAGGGGCGCGCCTACCTGGACGGCATCCTGCAGCGCTTTGCCGACAGCGGCATCCGCATGGTGCGCCTGGATGCGGCCGGTTATGCGATCAAGAAGGCCGGCGCCTCCTGCTTCATGATGCCGGAGACCTTTGCCTTCATCGCCGAGTTCGCAGCGCGCGCCAAGGCGCTGGGCATCGAGGTGCTGGTGGAGATCCACTCCTACTACCGGCGCCAGATCGAGATCGCGCAACAGGTGGACTGGGTCTACGACTTCGCGCTGCCGCCGCTGGTCCTGCATGCCTTCTTCTTCAAGACCGCCGCGCCGCTGAAGCGCTGGATCGCGCTGCGGCCGCGCAATGCGCTGACGGTGCTGGACACGCACGACGGCATCGGCATCATCGATATCGGCGCCGACAGCGCGGACCGTGCCGGCTCACCCGGCCTGGTGCCGCCCGCCGAGCTGGACGCGCTGGTGGAGCGCATCCACGCCGCCAGCCAGTGCCAGAGCCGCCAAGCCACCGGGGCGGCGGCCTCCAACCTCGATCTCTACCAGGTCAACTGCACGTTCTTCGATGCGCTGGGCGGCGATGAGCGCAGCTATCTGCTGGCGCGCGCGCTGCAGTTCTTCCTGCCCGGCGTGCCCCAGGTCTATTACGTCGGCCTGCTGGCCGGCCACAACGACATGGCGCTGCTGGCCCGCAGCGGGGTGGGGCGCGACATCAACCGCCACCATTACGACCAGGCCGAGATCGCCGCCGCGCTGCAGCGCCCGGTGGTGCAGCGCCTCCTGCAGCTGATCCGGCTGCGCAACGAGCATCCGGCCTTCCAGGGCCGCTTCGAGCTGCTGGAGAGCGAGCCCGAGGTGCTGGCGATGCGCTGGCAGCTTGATGAGCACGAAGCCCTGCTGCGCATCGACTTCCGTGATCTCGGCCACACGCTGAGCTTCAGTGGCGGCGCGCCGCTGCAGTTCTAATTCGCGCCGCTGCGCATCAGCTGCCGCATCGCCTCCTCGGCCTTCACGTCCTCGATCTCGCGCAGCACCTCGCCCACGTTGACGGCCTTGCGGCTGTGCTCGAAGCGGCCGCTCAGCGGGCTGTCGGGCTTGAGCAGGCCGCGCTCGAACAGGGCCCAGATCTCATGGCCATAGTCGCTGGCCAGCAGCTCGGGCGCGCTGGCGCCGAAGAACAGGCGCAGGTTCTCGACATCGCGCAGCAGCATGCGCTTGGCGTGGTTGTTGCCGGCGGCGTCCACCGCCTGCGGCAGGTCGATGATGACCGGGCCGTCCTCGGCCAGCAGGATGTTGAACTCGGAGAGGTCGCCGTGCACGATGCCGGCGCACAGCATGCGCACCACCTCGGCGATCAGCGCCGCATGGTGGCGGCGCGCCTGCTCGGGCGTGAACTGGGCGTCGTTGAGGCGCGGCGCGGCGGCGCCCTCGGCATCGGCCACCAGCTCCATCAGCAGCACGCCCTCGTGGAAGTTGTAGGGCTGGGGCACGCGCACGCCGGCGGCGGCCAGGCGGTAGAGCGCGTCCACCTCGGCGCTCTGCCAGGCCTCCTCCTGCTTGGCGCGGCCGAAGCGCGTGCCCTTGGCCATGGCGCGCGCCTGGCGGCTGTTCTTCACGCGGCGGTTCTCGGTGTAGTCCACCGCCTGGCGAAAGCTGCGTTGGGTGGCCTCCTTGTAGACCTTGGCGCAGCGCGTCTCCTCGCCGCAGCGCACCACATAGACCTGCGCTTCCTTGCCGCTCATCAGCTGGCGCAGCACGCCGTCGATCAGGCCTTCTTCCATCAAGGCTTGCAGCCTGGGGGGTGTTTTCATGCCCCCATTCTGCGCTGCGGGCTCAGCCCCCCGTCGCCAGCCGTTGTTCGCGAGCGGTCTGCGCGGCGGCGGCGCGGCGCTTGGCCTCTGGATAGATGAAGCCTTCCTCGAGCGAAATATGCTCGTGGTAGAGCGCGCCGAACACCTCCAGCGCATGGCGCAGGCTCTCCAGGTCCACGCCCACCTGGCCATCGGCGATCTCGGCCAGCATCGGGCCCAGCTCCAGCCAGTCCTCCTCCAGCCAGCCATGGTCCTGCTGCAGGCGCAGCACCTGCTGGCACAAGGCCTCGTCGCCGCTGTTGAGCAGATCGGGGAAGACGCGCTTCTCCTCGTCGGCATGGTGCTGGCGCGCGTGGTGGCCGAAGAAGTCCACCGCGCCGCGGGCGATCGCGCGCGCGGCATCGTCGACGTTGTAGCTCTCCAGCCGCGGCATCAGCCCCTGCAGCGCCTGCAGCTGGGTCAGCACCTCGCGGTGGGTCTGGTCGAGCACCGCAAACGGGTCCACCAGTTCGACGCGATCGCGAGCGGGGCGCGACTTGCCCTTCACCAATGCAGCCATGACCGTACTCCAGCGGGTTGATCTGGGCTCGATTCTTCGCTTGCCCGGCCGGCGCGGTTTGCGCTGCGTCAAGTCAGCGCATCAGCGCATGCCCGTGCCGAAGCTGCGGCGTATCAGCGCCAGCGCCTCGGCCTCGTCCCAGGCGCGCGCGCCATAGATCTTGTGCAGCACCTTGCCCCGGGCATCGACCAGCACCGTCAGCGGCAGGCGCGTGGCGCCCAGCATGTGCTCCATCTCCAGCTGCCGGTCGAGGTAATGGTTGAAGCTGGCATTGCTCTGCTTCAGAAAGGCCAGCGCCTTGTCGCGCTCGTCGTCGGTGGAGATGCCGATCACCGCGAAGGGGCCCAGGTCCTCGCGCCAGGCCAGGCGCTCCAGCGAGGCCATTTCCTGCCGGCAGGGGCCGCACCAGCTGGCCCAGACGTTGATGATGAGCGGCTTGCCGCGGTAGGCCGAGAGCGCGCGCGGCGGGCCGTTGAGGCCTTGCAGCCGGGCCTCGCGCAGCGGCTGGCCCACCGGCACCTCGCCCGGCGTGGCCCGCGCCGGGGCCATCGATGCGAGCGTGGTGAGCGTGGCGAGGAGCGCCGGCAGCAGGGTGTTGCTGATGAACATGCGCGCATGGTAGCGGTGCGGCGTGCCGGTTGATCTTGAGCAAGGACAGCCGGATGCTGCGGTGCGCCAATCAAGCCAGGTCGGGGCTTTGTGAGCGGCGCCCTGTGGCGCGCGACCCCGGCCATTCGGGGGCATTGTGAGCAACTGGATTCTTCCCACCGCCATGTCGGCGGCCCTGGTGCTTGGCAGCGTGGCGCTGTTCTTCTTCACGGTGACGCGCGGCGCGCTGATTGCGCGCGGCGTCGGCAAGGTGTTCTTCGGCGTGCTGCCGCGCGCGGACGGCCATGTCTATCCGATCTACTCGAACATGCGGCTGATACGGCTGGTGGACTTCCAGCCCATCATCGCGGCGATCCTGCTGTTCCAGTACGACCGCCTGGTCTCCACCATCACCCAGCGCCTGCGCCGCAGCGAGCTGCGCGGCCAGCCGGTGCTGATCACCTCCTGCGCCTTCGGCAATGTAATGCCGCGCGTCGTCAAGGCGGCGCTGGGCGCGGGCGCCAGCGAGGTGCAGATCATCGACATCATCGAGAACGAGCTGCTCAATGCGCAACGCAAGCTGCAGCCCTATGCGGGCCGGCTGGCCTTCCACCAGCAGGACGCCAACACCCTGCAGCTGCCGGACGCCTCGGTGGCGGCCAATGTGCTGTTCTTCCTGCTGCACGAGCTGCCGCACGAGCTCAAGGGCCAGGTGCTGAAGGAGGCGGTGCGCGTGCTGGCGCCCGGCGGCACGCTCTACCTGGCCGAGTTCCACAAGCCCGATCCCTGGGTGCTGCGCACCCTCAGCTGGGCCTACTTCAAGGTCTTCGAGCCGCTCGGCCTGGCGCTGTGGAGCACCCATGACCCGCTGCGCCAGCTGGAGGCCATGGGCGGCCTCCACTGCGAGCGCCGCACCCTGTTCTTCGGCAACTTCCAGGTCATCACCGCGACCAAGCTCAGGGCTTGAGGTAGCGGTCGAACCAGGCCCGGAAGCGCGCCGACACGTCGCGCTCGTAGCTGGGCTTGCTGATGCCGTGGAACTCGCCGGGGTAGATCACCAGCTGGGTCTCCACGCCGAGGGTCTTGAGCGCCAGGTACATCTGCTCGCTGCCCGAGATCGGGACGTTGAAGTCGAGCTCCCCGCCCATGAAGAGGGTGGGGGTCTTGATGCGCTCGGCATTGAAGAAGGGCGCCGACACCTTCAGCCACAGCGCCGGGTTGCGCCAGGGCGCACCCAGCTCGCGCTCGTACTGCACGGCGTACTGGTCGGTGCCGAACATGGCCAGCTGGTTGGCGCTGCCGGCGCCGGCCACCGCCGCCTTGAAGCGCGTGTCGGCGGCGATCAGCGCATTGGTGAGGATGCCGCCATAGCTCCAGCCGCCCACGCCCAGGCGCGCCGGGTCGGCGATGCCCTGGCCGACGGCCCAGTCCACCGCGCCCTGCAGGTCCAGCACCTCCTTGTTGACCCAGTCGGCATAGATGGCGCGCTGGTAGGCGTCGCCACGGCCGCTGCTGCCGCGGTAGTTGACCTGCAGCACCACATAGCCGGCGGCGCAGAGTTCCTCGCGCAAGAGGTCGCGCCCCGCCAGGCTGTGACCGTCCTGGCCGTTGGGCCCGCCATGGATCAGCAGCAGGGTGGGGTAGCGCCGCCCGGGCTGGTACTCGGGCGGGTAGCTGATGAGGCCGTGCACCTCGGTGCCGTCGGCGCTGCGTGAGGCGAAGTCATCGCTGCGCCCCCAACGCACCTCGGCCGCCCAGGCGTTGTGCCGGGTGAGGGGCAGCAGCCTGGCCGGCGCCGCCGGCTGCAGCAGCTGCAGCTCGGGCGGCTGCTTGGCCGTGCTGGCGAGCAGGGCGATCTGGCCCTTGGCGGCGATGCTCAGGCCGCTCACGCTGCGGCGCCCGTCGCTGAGTTTCTCGACCTTGCCGTCCAGGCCGACGCGCGCCAGCCAGGCGGCGCCGTCGTCGTCCACGCTGGCGTAGAGGCTGGCGCCATCGGGCGCCCAGGCAAAGCGCGCCTGCAGGCCGCGGTCCAGCGCCTGCGTCAGGATGCGCGGCGCGCCGCCCGCGGCCGCCACGGTGGGCACGGTCGCAAGGCGCCAGCGCTGGTAGGCCGACCAGCGCCCCTCGTCGCCCATCAGCACGGCGAGCTGGCGGCCATCCGGGCTCCAGGCCGGGTAGGCGTCCTCGTCGGTGCTGAAGTTGGCGATCAGCTCGCGCGCCGGCGCGTCGGCCCGGGCCTCCATCACATAGAGGCCGGTGGCCTCGCTGCGCTCGCGCTCGGCCATGCGCGGGCTGAGGAAGGCGATCTGCCGGCCGTCGGGCGACCAGGCCGGCTTGGACTCGCCGAACTCGCCGCGCGTCAGCGGCGTGAGCCTGGCGCCGGCCGGCTCGAACAGATAGAGGTGCTGGCGCTGCGGCCCCAGATAGCCCTCGCGGTCCTGCTTGAAGTGGAAGCGGTCGATCACGATGGGCGGGCGGGTCTTGCGCTTCCAGCCCTCCAGCAGCTCGGGCTCGTCGGCCGGGTCGGCATCGTCCAGCACCAGCAGCAGGCGCTGGCCGTCGGGCGCCCATTGGAAGTCGGCCACCCCGGTCTTCAGGCTGGTGAGCGGCTGCGCCTCGCCGCCCTCCAGCGCGATCTGCCAGAGCTGGGCATGCTTGCGTGCCGCCTCGTCGGCGCCGCGCTTGGCCAGGAAGGCGATGCGGCGCGCGTCCGGGCTCCAGCGCGGCTTGCCCTCGACGTCGCCGCCCTGCGTCAGCTGCAGGCTGCGGCTGCCGTCGCTGCGGCTGATCCACAGATCGGTGAGCTGCTGGTCCTTGTCGAGGTCCTGCCGGCGCAGCGTGTAGGCCACCCAGGCGCCGTCGGGCGAGATCTGGGCATCGCCGATCTCGCGCAGCTGCGCGATGTCGGCCGGCCCCAGGGCGTGGGGCTCGGCCCGGGCGGGCAACTGGGGGAGCAGGAGGCAGGCGGCGAGGAGCAGGCGTTGGATCATGCCCGCATGCTAAGCCAGCCGGTGATGTGCCTCTCAGTCGCTGTAGCGCTGCATCACATAGCTGCCGGGCGCGTCGGCCAGCACCGCGCGCGCCGGGATGGGCGTGGCGGCCTGCTTGCGCCCGCCATGCCGGCCCAGCCATTGCGCCCAGGCGGGCCACCAGGAGCCCTCGTGCGGGTGCGCCTGCGCCAGCCAGTCGTCGGCGTCCAGCCAGGCGCCATGGGCGGGCCGGCTGGCGATGCGGTAGCCGCGGTGCGGATGTTGGTCGTGCGGGCCGGGCGGAGAGACGATGCCGGCGTTGTGGCCGCCGCTGGCGAGCGCGAAGGTGATCTCGGCCTCGCAGAGGTGGTGCAGCTTGTAGACCGAGCGCCAGGGCGAGACATGGTCGCGCTCGGTGCCCACCATGAAGACGGGCATGCGCAGCTCGCTCAGCGAGACCGCATGGCTGTTGACGCGGTAGCTGCTGGCGGCCAGCGCGTTGTGCAGGTAGAGCGAGGTGAGGTACTCGTGGTGCATGCGCGCCGGCATGCGGGTGGCATCGGCGTTCCAGGCCATCAGATCGCTCTGCTGTTCGCGCTCGCCCATCAGGTACTCGCGCATGCGCCGCGTCCAGACCAGGTCGCGCGAATGCAGGAACTGGAAGGAACCCGCCATCTGCTTGCCGCTCAGATAGCCCTTGCCGCGCGTCAGGTTGTCCAGCAGGCCGATCTGGCTCTCGTCGATGAAGAGGCCCAGCTCGCCGGGCTCGGAGAAGTCGGTCTGCGCCGCCAGCAGGCTGAGGGTCTTGAGCGGGGGCAGGTCTTGATAGCCGAGCAGGGGCGCGCTGCCGGCGCGCGCCAGCGCCGCCGCGGCGATCGCCAGCAGGGTGCCGCCCAGGCAATAGCCCATCGCCTGCACGCCGACGCCCTTGGGGCTGAGCGTGCCGATCGCCCGCAGCGCGTCCAGCACGCCCAGGCTCAGGTAGTCGTCCATGCCGAGCTCGTGGTCGCTGGCGTCCGGATTGCGCCAGGACACCATGTACACGGTGTGGCCCTGCTCGACCAGGTAGCGCACCAGCGAGTTGTGCGGCGAGAGGTCGAGGATGTAGTACTTCATGATCCACGAGGGCAGGATGAAGAGCGGCGCGGCATGCACCTTGTCGCTCTGCGCCTCGTAGCGGATCAGCTCGATCAGCCGGTTGCGGTGCACCACCTTGCCGGGCGTGACGGCCACGTCCTGGCCGACCCGGACGCTGGGCGGCGGCGCGGCCGTGCCGCTGGCATCCGCCAGCCAATGCCGCAGGCCCTGGGCCAGGTGCGCGCCCTGCGATTCGACCGCATCGTTCAGCACCACCGGGTTGCTGAGCAGCCAGTTGGCCGGCGCCAGCATGGCGAGCCATTGCTTGGCGAAGAACTGCGTCATCTCGGCATGGTGGGCGCTCATGCCCGGCACGCGGGCGGCCTCGCGCCAGAAGGCCTCGGCATTGCGAAAGCCGGCGCGCAGCTGGCTGTAGGGCCAGGCGGCCCAGGCCTCGTGGCGAAAGCGCGGGTCGTCGTCACGCGCGCCGGCGCCGCCCTCGGCCGCGCCATCGTGCTGCCGCAGGGTGTCGGCGCCCAGCTGCGCGGCCAGCGCGGCCAGCTCCAGCTGGCGGCCCGGCGAGACGCCCAGATGCCAGCCCCAGTCCGCCATGGCCAGCGCCAACGAGACCGGCGAAAGCCCGCCGGTGAGCGGGGCGGCGGCCGCATGCAGCACGCGGTCCAGGCGTTGGGTGGGGGTCTCGGTCATGGAGTTTCACCAAGTGACAACGACCTATTCTGGAACGCCGCGCCTCAGCCGGGCTTGAGTTCCATCAAGACGAACGCGGGCGCTCGAAGCCCGCCTCCACCCAGGCCGCGGCGCTGGCCTGGCTGAGCTTGAAGCCCGGCGCCACGCGCACCTGGGCGAGGCGCTCGCCGGCGGCGTCGAAGGCCGCCAGCAGCGCATGCGGCGCCTCCTCGTCGGGCACGATGTCCAGGGTGACGAGCAGGCGGCCGGCCTCGCTGTCCAGCTTGAGCTCGCGGTGCAGCTGGGCATACAGGGCCTGCTCGTGGCGGCGTATCACCTCGCTGGCGGTCTTCACCAGGGTGTTGAAGGCATTCACGTCCAGGGGCTTGGGGTTCTTCTTGTCGCGGCCCATGGTCCAGGGGCCCACCAGGGCCGGCTCGGCCTCGCCGGCCTTGTACATGGCCACGGCCCAGCCCTCGTCGTCCTCGTTCTTGATGACCTGGGCGGTCCAGCCGCGGTCGCGCCAGAGGCGGGGCTCGTTGATGGCGGCGTCGGGATCTTGCTGGGTATCGGATTCACTCATGCCTAGAGTGTAGGTAGGCCCTAGCATGCGCGCCTGCACACCAAGACGAAGGGGAGAGGATGCGAACAACCATCTGCAGGGTCTTGCTGGCCTGTGCCTGGCTGGCGCTGGGCAATGCAAGGGCGGCCGAAACCACGCCCGCGGCCGCGCCGCCGCCGGCCCTGGAGGCCTTGCGCAAGGAGGTCAACGAGCGCAATGCGGCCCTGGTGCAGCAGGGTTTCAACCTGACCCACGGCCTGCGGCTGCAGGGGCGCGGCGGCGCGCCCGCGCGCATCAGCCTGGTGCTGCCACCCTCCGACGAAGACCACCGCCTGCACCTGTGGCTGGCGGTGCAGGGCGGCGAGGCGCAGCTGACGCTGCGCGGGCCGGCCGGCCAGGCGCCGCTGCTGAGCTGGGCGGCGCGCCAGGGCGAGACCAGCTTGCAGCGGCGCCTGCCGCCGGGCCGCTACGAGCTGGAGTTCGACGCCGGCGCCAGCGAGGGCGGCTTCGCCCTGCTGGGGGTGAAGGGGCCGGCGCTGGTGTTGCCACAGCTGGACGCGGCGCGGGTGCAGGAGCGTGCCGCGGCCCCCGAGCGCGGCTTCCACTGGCCCTATTTCCTCTACCTGCCCCAGCAGATCAAGTCGCCGCATCTGCTGGTGGTGCCCAACAACAGCGGTTTCGTGAGCACCGAGCTGGAGCTGCTGCGCGCCGCCGCCGCCGGCGAGCTGAATCGCCAGGCGGCGCTGGCCGAGGGCCTGGGCGTGCCGCTGCTGGTGCCGATGTTTCCGCGCCCGGCCGATCCGCAGGCCGATGACCTCTACCTGCAAGCGCTCAGCCGCGCCGCCCTGCTGGCCACGCACCCGGCCTGGCAGCGCGTCGACCGCCAGCTGCTGGCGATGGTGGACGATGCCCGCCAGCGCCTGGCGCAGCAGGGTCAGGTCTTGTCGGCGCGGCTGCTGATGTCGGGCTTCTCGGCCTCGGGCTCCTTCGTCAACCGCTTTGCCTTCCTGCATCCCGAGCGCGTGCTGGCCCTGGCCAGCGGCTCGCCGGGCGGCTGGCCGCTGGCGCCACAGGCGGCGCTGGCCGATGGCGTGGCGCTCAACTACCCGGTGGGCGTGGCCGACCTGGCCGCGCTGAGCGGCGAGGCCTGGCGCCCGGCCGCGCTGAAGGCGGTGGCCGCCTTCATCTACATGGGCGACCAGGATGCCAACGACGCGGTGGTGCATCGCGACAGCTTCTCGGCCGCCGACGAGCGGCTGATCTTCGCCCGCTTCGGCAGCACGCCGCTGGCGCGCTGGCAGCTGAGCCAGCGCCTCTACGCCGAGCAGGGCCTGGATGCGCGCTTCGTGCTCTATCCGGGCGCAGCGCACAGCGTCACGCCGCAGATGCAGGCCGACATCGCGGCCTTCTTCGCCGAGCGGCTGGCGGCGGCCGTCAGCGCTGCGCCGTGACGATGGGCGCGGCGCAGTCGGCCGCGGCGCCGGTGCCGCGCACCACGAAGGGCTGCTCGGCCCAGGGGCCGCTGTGGGCGCCGGCCGCCTTGCCGCCGCAGCCCTTGCTCTTGACGATCTCGTCCACCGCGGCAGCCTGCTTGGGCGCCAGCTTGGGCAGCTTGGCGGCGAACACCAGCTGCATGGCCTCGGCCGGCGTGGCGCCGTCGGGCGCGGGCAGGGGGCCGAACAAGGTGCTGATGCTCTGCGTGTCCTTCAGCGCCGCGCCGGACTTGGCGCCGCCGCGCAGGCGCCGCACATAGGACAGCGCCACCTCCATGGCCGCATAGCCGCGCGCCACCGAGACGGTGAAGGGCTTGAGGAAGCCGGCGCTGTAGGTGGCGGCCACCTGGTCCCAGCGCGCCTTGTCGATCGCCAGCACCGGGCACAGCACGGCGTCGTATTTGTCGGAGATGCTGGGCTCGAAATCCATCCAGCAGCTGGTGCGGGCGCTGACGCGCAGGCCGGTCTCGCTGCGCAGCTTGGCCGCCAGCTTCTCGCCCGCGTAGAGCTCCACCCGGCCGAGCTGCAGCTGGCTGCCTTCCAGGCCCTTGACGCGTTCGGCATTGCTGGAGACGAAGCCGATGCCGGCGTTCTTGAGCAGCTCGGCGCCGCCGCCGATCTCGCACCAGTTGCCCAGCACCACGTCCACCCTGGCCTCGATCAACGCCTTGGTGGCGGCCTCGGCCTTTTTGGGGTCGCAGCCGCTGTCCTTCACGATCAGGGTGGGCACGGGCTGCGAGGGCCAGGTCTTGAGGGCCAGCTGCATGCCGTTGCGGATCTCCTCGGCCTGCGCCTTGCTGGGCCAGCTCTCGGGCAGGATGACACCGATGCTGCCGCCGCTGGCCTGGGCGCTCATGGACGAGGCCATGGCCAGCAGGCCGAGGCTGAACAGGGCTGCGCGCTTGAATTCCGTCATCGTCTCGTGCTCCTCGGTCGATCGGCGGGCGGTGCGGATGTCGCCCGAGCGGGTGTATCGCCCGGACTTCGGCCAGCGGCAATCGCCGTTTACCCTGGAGCTGGGGTTTGAGTGCGCGCGCGGCGGTAAGGTGTCACGAATCCGCCACGTTCATCCCAGCGCGAGGGCGGCCACGCCCAGGCCGATGCACAGCGCGCCCAGCAGGCGCAGCAGGCGGTCGCCCTCGCCCAGCAGGCTGCCGCCGGCCAGCGCCGCGAACAGCATCGAGACCTCGCGCGCCGGCGCCACATGGCTCAGCGGCGCCAGGCGCATGGCGTGGAGCACCAGCACATAGCTGATGGGGCTGAGCAGCGCGATCGCCAGCGCCGCCTTCCAGCGCGTGCGCCAGACCTCGAGCGTGGCGGCGCGCCGGTGGCCGGCCAGCAGGGGCAGTTGCAGCGGCACGCGCAGCAGGTTGTTGGCGTAGTAGGCCAGCGCCGGCGCGATCGCCAGCACCTTGACCGCATAGCCATCCACCAGGGTGTAGCCGGCGATGCAGGCGCCGGTGAGCCCGCCCCACAGCAGGCCCCGGTGCACGCGCCGGCGCTGCTCGGGCTGCTGTGCCCGCTTGAACAGGCCCGGCCCGCCGGCGATCAGGAACACCCCGCCCACCACGCCCAGCGCGCCAAGCGCGCCCAGCAGGCTGAGCGGCTCGGCGAGCAGCAGCAGGGCGCCGGCCGAGCTCAGCAGCGGGCCGCTGCCGCGCGCCACCGGATAGACCACGCTGAGGTCGGCCACCGCATAGCCCTGCATCAGGCAGTGGTAGTAGACAACGTGCAGCCCGGCGCTGCCGGTCAACACCAGCAGTTCCTTCCAGCCCCAGTGCAAGACCTGTTCCAGCCCCAGCCAGGGCAGCAGCGGCGCCCAGACCAGCAGCACCAGCAGGGCGATCAGCAGCACCAGGGCCTGGCCGCCGCCGGCCTGCTTGGCGATCAGGTTCCAGGCGGCGTGGCAGAGCGCGGCGATGAGGACGAGGGCGAGGGCGAGCGGGCTCATGGCCGCGCATTCTCGCCGCTGGGCCTCAGAGCAGCTGCAGCTTTCTGGCCTGCTCGCGCAGCTCGCCCCGGAAATCCGGATGCGCGATGGCGATCAGCTCCTGGGCGCGCTGCTTGGCCGACTTGCCGCGCAGCTGGGCCACGCCGAACTCGGTGACGACGTAGTTGATGTCGTTCTTGCTGGTGCTCATGTGCGTGCCGGGCGTGAGCGTGGGCACGATGCGGCTGATGCTGTCGCCCTTGGCGGTGGAGGGCAGCACGATGAAGGCCTTGCCCTCGCGCGAGCGATTCGCGGCGCGCACGAAGTCGCTCTGGCCGCCGGTGCCGGAGTAGGGCAGGGGCCCCAGGCTCTCCGAACCGCATTGGCCCAGCAGGTCGATCTGCAGGGTGGCGTTGATGGCGCAGAGCTTGTCGTTGCGGGCCGCCTCGTAGGGGTCGTTGGTCACGTCCACCGGATGCATTTCCAGCGCCGGGTTGCGCTCCATGTACTGGTAGAGCTTTTTGGAGCCGAGCGCGAAGGTGGCGATGCTCTTGCCCGCGTGGTGGGTCTTGCGCCGGTTGGTGACGGCGCCGGCCTCGATGAGGGTGAGGATGCCGTCGCCGATCATCTCGGTGTGCACGCCCAGGTCGCGCTTGGCGGTGAGCTGCATCACCACCGCGTCGGGAATGCCGCCATAGCCGATCTGCAGGGTGGAGCCGTCGTCGATCATGTCGGCCACGTATTTGCCGATCGCCTGCTGCACCGGGCCGATGCTGGGCAGGCCCACCTCCATCACCGGGGTCTCGTCCTCCACCAGGGCCGCCACCTGCGAGATGTGCACGCGGCAGTTGCCATAGGCATAGGGCACGTGGGGGTTGACCTCGAGCACCACGGCGCGCGCCTTGGCCACCGCGGCCATGGTGTAGTCGGCGCCCAGGCTGAGCGAGAAGTAGCCGTGCGCGTCCATCGGCGAGGCGAGTGCGAACACCACGTCGGCGGCCATCTGGCCGCGCGCGATCAGGGCCGGCATCTCGGAGAAATAGCTGGGGATGAAGTCCACCCAGCCGGCCTGGCCGCCGGGGCGCGAGGCGGCGCCGTAGAAGAAGGACACATGGCGCACATGCTCGACGGTCTCGGGGTCGAAATAGCCGAACTTGCGCACCGCCAGGATCTGGCCCACCTTGATGTCGCGGAAGCGCCGGCGCTGTTCGGAGAGCGCCGTCAGCAGCGCGGGGGGCTCGCCCACGCCGGTGGGCACGATGATGAAATCGCCGTCGCGCAAGTGGCCGAGGGCGTCGTTGGCGCCGAGGCGCTTGCTGCGGTAGAGGTCCTGAACGGTCATGGGCTGGGTACTGCTGGTGAAAATTGAACCCCAGTCTGCGGGCTGCAGCTGACAGGGGCTTGACCCGGCTCTGCTCCAATGCGGTCATGCGCCTGATGCTCTGCCTTGCCCTGCTGTGCCCGCTCTTGCTGCGGGCCGCGCCGGCCAGCCTGCGCGAGCAGGAGATCGCCGAATGCCGCCCCGGCGAGATCAGCACCTGGGGCGATGGCCGGGACCGCCCCGCCATCGCCACGCCGCTGCTGTTCGTCTACAGCCACCGCGGCGCGCCCTACTGGTTCGGCGCGGCGCAGGTGGAGCAGGCGCTCGACAAGGCCTTGCAGGGCTGGGCCGGCTGCGGCGTGCCGGCGCGCCTGCTGCTGGGCGAGCATGCGCAGAACGCCTGGCGCCAGGGCGCGGTGCTGGTGCAGTGGAACGAGCAGGGCGCGGCGCGCAACTTCGGCCTGGCCGATCTGGGCCGGCGCACGCTCTCGCTGGGGCCGGCGGCCTTCGAGCTGCTGCACGAGCGCAACCCCGGCCACCCGGCCGAGCAGACCCTGCAGATGGTGATCTCGCACGAGATGGGCCATCTGTTCGGCGTGATGGCGCATTCGAAGCGCTGTGTGGACGTGATGTCCTATTACACCGGCGCCATGGGCGAGGTCTGCAGCATCCGCGATGGCTCGCGCCTGGCCAAGGGGGTGGAGTACCGGGCGCTGCTGCCCACCGCCTGCGATGTGCAGCGCTGCCGCGCGGCCAATGCGGGCCTGCCTGCCGGGCAGCGCTGAGGCCGCCCTATTCGGCCAAGCGCGCGGCCACCAGGTCCACCAGCGCGCGCAGCCGTCGCAGGCGGCGCAGGTCGCGGTGGTAGCCCAGCCAGACATCGCGTCCGGGCGGCGGCGGGTCGATCTCGATGCGCTCGATGTTGGCGATGCTGTCGCCCAGCGGCCGGGGCAGCACCGCCAAGCCGGCGCCCAGCGCACACATGCGCGCCTGCACGTCGCGGCTGTTGCTGGTGAAGGCAACACGTGCCTTGGGCAGGGTCTTCTTCAGCCAGCGTGCATCGGGGAAGTCGCTGTAGGCGGCATCCAGCGTGATCAGCGCGCTGCCCTGGCCGCCGGCGCCGTCCGGTCGCGGGCTTCCCTTGGCCACATAGAGACCGTAGGGCACGGTCATCAGCCGGCGCTGGATCACGTGCGGCTCGGCAAAGGGCTGGATGCGAAAGGCCAGCTCGGCTTCGCGGCGCGCCAGGCTGAACAGGCGCGCGTCGGTCACCAGCTCGATGCTGACGCGGGGATGCGCCTTGCCGAACTCGGCGAACACCGGCGTCAGCATGTGGACGCCAAACCAGTCCGACGACGCCACGCGCAGCTGGCCTTCGAGCTGCGTCTGCTGCCCCGCGAGCTCGCGCTCGAAGGCCAGCGCCTCCTGCTCCATGCGCTCGGCATGGGCCAGCAAGGCGTCGCCCTCGTCGGTCAGCAGCAGGCCCTCGCTGCCGCGCTGAAACAGCGCGTGGCCCAGGTCCCGCTCCAGCACCTTGAGCCTGCGGCCCATGGTGGGCTGGCTCTGCTTGGTGGCACGCGCGGCACCGCTCAGTGAGCGTGCGCGCGCAATCGCGAGAAACACCTTGATGTCACTCCATTCCATCGATGCCCTCAACAAATGTGCATGGAGTCCATGCGATGTTGTGAATTTACATGCGTTATTGACGAGCCAAGAATAGCGCCACTGACCCACAACGGAGATCCCCATGACCACCACCTCCATGCGCGCCCTGGTGCTTGAAGCCACCGACGGGCCATTCCTGTCCCGGACGCTGCCGGTTCCCGTGCCGGGCCCGGGGCAGGTGCTGCTGGAAATCGCCGCCAGCGGCGTGAATCCGCTGGACGGCAAGATCCGCGCCGGCAAGGCGGCCCATGCCCGGCATGCCCTGCCGGCCGTGCTGGGCATGGACGTCGCTGGCGTGGTGCGGGCCGTGGGCCCCGGCGTTGCGCGCTTGCGCGTCGGCGACCAGGTCTATGGCCTGACGGGTGGGGTCGGCGGCCTGCAGGGTTCGCTGGCCGAGTTCGCCGCCGTGGACGCGGACCTGCTTGCGCGCAAGCCGGCCAATCTGTCGATGCGGGAGGCCGCGGCCTTGCCGCTGATCACTATCACGGCCTGGGAAGGGCTGGTCGACCGGGCCAGGACCAGGGCCGGTCAGAAGGTGCTGGTGCATGGCGGTGCCGGCGGGGTCGGCCATGTCGCGGTGCAGCTGGCCAAGGCGCTGGGCGCCGAGGTGTATGCAACCGTGTCGCCGGAGCAGGCCGAAACGGTGCGCCGCTTTGGCGCCACACCGATCGACTACCGGACCACCGCCGTCGAGGCCTATGTGGCCGAGCACACCGGCGGCCTGGGTTTCGATGTGATCTACGACACCGTGGGGGGTGCCGTGCTCGACGCCGCCTTTCAGGCCGTGCGCCCCCATGTCGGCCATGTGCTGAGCTGCCTGGGCTGGGGCACGCATGCATTGGCGCCCCTGTCGTTCCGGGCGGCGAGCTACTCGGGCGTGTTCACGCTGCTGCCGCTGCTCACGGGCGAGGGCCGTGCCCACCATGGCCACATCCTCGAAGAGGCCGCGAAGCTGGCCGAACGCGGGCAGCTTGTGCCGCTGATGGACGCGCGCCGCTACACGCTGGACAGCGCGCTGGCCGCGCATGAGGAAGTGGCCGCCGGCCGCGCACGCGGCCGGCTGGTGGTCGAGGTGCGCGCCTGAAGGTGCGCCGCAGCGAGTGAAACCCCCATGGAACAGGTGAATGCAATGACTCAAGTCTGGTTGATCACGGGCAGTGGCAGTGGCCTCGGCCGCCACATCGCCGAAGCGGCGCTCGCCGCCGGGCATTGCGTGCTGGCGACGGCCCGCGAGGTCCGCGCCCTCGACGCGCTCGTCGAGCGCTATGGCCCGCGCGTGCGTACCGCCGCGCTCGATGTGCGCGACGAGGCGCAAGGCGTCGCGGCGGTACGGGCCGCCATCGCCGCCTTCGGCCGGCTCGATGTGCTGGTGAACAACGCCGGCTACGGCGATGCGCGCCCCTTCGAGCAGATCCCGTCCGAGGACTTCCGCGCCGTGGTGGAGACCTGTCTGTTCGGCGTCGTCAACCTCAGCCGTGCCGCACTGCCGCTGATGCGGGCGCAGCGCAGCGGGCACATCATCCAGATCTCCTCGGTCGGCGGGCGCATCACCAGGCCCGGCAATTCCTCGTATTTCGCCGCCAAGTGGGCGGTGGGCGGCTTCACGGAATGCCTGGCGCAGGAGGCCGCGCCCTTCGGCGTGGCGGTCACCGCGCTGGAGCCGGGCGGCATGCAGACGAACTGGGGCAAGCGGGCCCATGGCCAGGGCGTGGCCCTGCTGCCCGATTACGAGCCCTCGGTCGGCGCCTTCAACCGCATGCTGGAGGACTATTGGGGCCATGAAAACGGCGACCCGGCCAAGGTCGCGCAGGTGGTGCTCAAGCTGGCAGCGGCCGCGCAGCTGCCGCCGCATATCCTGCTGGGCAGTGATGCCTTCGCCTATGCCCGCCAGGCCGAGCAGGAGCGCGCCGAACTCGCCGACCGCTGGCAGGCCCTGAGCGTCTCGATCGATCGTGCCGCCAGCGGCCCGGTGCCGGAACTCGCCGGTCTGGCCGACCCCGGCCCTACCTGAAGTCCCGGCTGCTGACCCCCAGCCGCCCCAGCCAGGGCGTCAGGTCCTCGAAGCGCTGGCCGAGCAGATGGCGCACGCCGTTCTCGTGCTGCCAGCGGCCATGCACCACCAGCAGGCGCGCGGCCAGGATGGTGGAGCGGTGCGCCTTGTAGATGTCGGGCCAGACGATCACCTGCACGCTGCCGGCCTCGTCTTCCAGGCTGATGAAGAGCGTGCCCTTGGCGGTCTGCGGGCGCTGGCGCACCGTCACCAGGCCGCAGCTGTGCACCATGCGGCCGCTGGGCCAGTCTTGCAGCTCGGCCGAGCTCTGCAGCCCGCGCCTGGCCAGGCGTGCGCGCAGCAGCGCCAGCGGATGGCTGCGCAGGGTCAGGCCCAGCGAGGCATAGTCCCACAGCACCTCCTCGCCCTCGGGCGCGGCGGGCAAGGCCAGCTCATCCTCGGCCGGCATGCTGCCGCGCAACAGCGGCGGCAGGCTGCGCAGCGCCGAGGCCTGCCAGACCTGCTGGCGGCGATGCCCGCTGAGCGAACTGAGCGCATCGGCGGCGGCCAGCAGCTGCATCTCGCGCTGGTCCAGCGCGGCGCGCAGGGCCAGGTCTTGCGCATCGCTGAAGAGGGCTGCGCTGCGCGCCGCCACGATGCGCTCGGCCGCCGCATCCGCCAGCCCATGCACCAGGCGCAGGCCCAGGCGCACGGCGGGCTGGGCCAGTGCGGCATCGTCGCCCAGCACCTCGGGGGTGAGCCGGCTGTCCAGATCGCTGTAGCTCACATCGGCGGGCAGCACCTCGACGCCATGGCGGCGCGCGTCCTGCACCAGCTGGGCCGGGGTGTAGAAGCCCAGCGGCTGCGAGTTCAGCAGCGCGCACAGAAAGGCCGCCGGCTCGTGCCTCTTGAGCCAGCAGCTCACATAGGTGAGCAGGGCAAAGCTGGCGGCATGCGATTCGGGGAAGCCGTAGGAGGCAAAGCCCTTGATCTGCTTGAAGATGGATTCGGCAAACGCGTCCTGGTAGCCGCGCGCGCGCATGCCGTCGAGGATTTTTTCGTGGAACTTGCCCAGGTCGCCGGGCCGCTTCCAGGCCGCCATGGCGCGGCGCAGCTGGTCGGCCTCGCCGGGCGTGAAGCCGGCCGCGATCATCGCCACTTGCATCACCTGCTCCTGGAAGATCGGGATGCCGCAGGTGCGCGCGAGCGCCGCCTTCAGGTCCTCGCTGGGGTAGACGACATCGTCCGGGTGCTTGGCGCGGTTCTCCAGATAGGGGTGCACCATGCCGCCCTCGATGGGGCCGGGGCGCACGATCGCCACCTCGATCACCAGGTCGTAGAACTTGCGCGGCTTGAGGCGCGGCAGCATCGACATCTGCGCGCGGCTCTCGATCTGGAAGGTGCCGATGGTGTCGGCGGCGCAGATCATGTCGTAGGTGGGATCGTCGCCCTGCGGCGTGGTGGCGAGCTCCAGCGTGCTGCCGCGCAGCCGGTTCACCATCGCGTAGCAGCGCCGCAGCGCGCTGAGCATGCCCAGGGCCAGCACGTCGACCTTGAGCAGATTGAGCGCGTCGAGATCGTCCTTGTCCCACTCGATCACGCTGCGGTCCTTCATGCTGGCGTTCTCGATCGGCACCAGGCGCGACAGCGGCCCCTCGGTGAGTACGAAGCCGCCCACATGCTGGCTGAGGTGGCGCGGCATGCCCATCAGCTGGCGCGCCAGCGTGATGAGCTGCTGCAGCTTCGTGTCCTGGGCATCGAAGCCAAGCTCCTGCTGCAGCTGCGCGAAGCGCTCGGGTGGCAGGATGTCCTCGCTCCAGCCCGAATGGTCCTTGGCGAGCTTTTCCAGCAAGGCCGCGTCGAAGTCCAGCGCGCGGCCCACGTCGCGCAGCGCGCTGCGCGCGCGGTAGGCGATCACCACCGCGGTGAGGGCGGCGCGGTGGCGGCCGTAGCGCTGGTAGAGGTACTGGATCACCTTCTCGCGGCGCTCATGCTCGAAGTCCACATCGATATCGGGCGGCTCGTTGCGCTCCTTGCTGATGAAGCGCTCGAACAGCAGGGTGCTCTCGGCCGGGTCCACCGCGGTGATCTCCAGGCAGTAGCAGACCACCGAGTTGGCGGCCGAGCCGCGCCCCTGGCAGAGGATGCCCTGGCCCCGTGCGAAGCGCACGATGTCGGCCACGGTGAGGAAGTAATGCTCGTAGCGCAGCTCGGCGATCAGCGCCAGCTCATGCTCGACGCGCGCCAGCCAGGCGGCGCCGCCGTCCGCGGGCCAGCGCCTGGCCATGCCCTCGAAGGTGAGGCGGCGCAGATAGCTGGAGGGCGTCTCGCCGGCGGGGATGACTTCGCTGGGGTATTGGTAGCGCAGCTCGTCGAGCGTGAAGTGGCAGCGCTCGGCGATCTTCAGCGTCTCGGCCAGCAACTCGGGCGGGTAGACCTGGGCCAGGCGCAGGCGGCTGCGCAGATGGCGCTCGGCATTGGGCTGCAGGTCCAGGCCGCAGGCATGGATGGGCTTGTTGAGGCGGGTGGCCGTCATCACGTCCTGCAGGGGCTTGCGCGAGCGCACATGCATGTGCACATCGCCACAGGCCACGAGCGGGATCTCCGTGGCCTCCGAGAGCGCGCGCAGGCGCTGCAGCCAGAGCTCGTCGGAGAGTTCGCTGAGCAGCTCCACGCCGATCCAGGCGCGGCCCGCGAAGGCGCCCAGCAGCCAGCGTGCCTGCGCCAGCAATTCGGCATCGCTGCGGCTGCGCAGCGGCAGCAGGATGAGCAGCAAGCCGTCCAACTGGGCTTGTTGGCTGGCGGTATGCAGCTGCGGCCAGCTCAGCCGGTACTGGCCCTTGGTGAGGGAGGCGCGGCGCAGATCGGTGATGAACTGGCTCAGGTTGCCATAGGCCTCGCGCTGCGGCGCCAGCAGTACCAGCTTGAAGAGCGGCGCCTCACCGTCGTCCGCGCGCACCAGGAACTCGCTGCCGATGATGAGCTGGGGCAGCTCCAGCTCGGGGTCCAGCTCGGGCCGCTCGCCCATCAGGCGCTTCAGGCCCACATGCGCGCGCACCACCCCGGCCAACGAGCATTCGTCGGTGATGGCCAGGGCCGCATAGCCCTGGTCGTGGGCGCGCCGCACCAGCTCCTCAGGATCGGAGGCGCCGCGCAGAAAGCTGAAATTGCTCAAGCAGTGGAGTTCCGCGTATCCCCCCGGTCCGCGCGTCTGGTTGTTCATGCGAACACCCCATGCAGAAACCAGCGCTGCTCTGCGGTGGAGAGGCGCTCCTGGTAGATCCACAGCAGGCCGCTCAGGCCGTTGCTGGCGCTGCTGCTGCTGCTGCGGGCGAGGAAATAGTCGCGCTGCACCTGCGGATCCACGGCCTTGCCGCCCCACCAACCACCCTCGATGCGCTGCGGCCCGGCCAGCAGCTGCAAGACCTGGCCCTGGTGAACGGGTTGGTCGCGGCGCGTCTTGAGCGCCAGCGGCGGCTCCAGCAGCCAGCTGGGCTGGGGCTGCAGGGCCGGGCGCATGCTGGCCGGGGGCAAGACCTGGCCCCAGGCCAGCCAGTCCTGCATGCATTCGGGCCGGTGGTCCTCGCGCAGGCGGGCGCGGCGCACGCGCTCGGGGCCCAGGCGCACCGCCATGCGCTCCAGCAGCTGGTTGAGCGGCTCCCTGGGCTGTTCGGGGGATCCTGCACCATTGGGGGGCAGCAGCGAGGCGCTGTGTTCCTGCAGGGCCAGCACCTCGTCGGCGCACAGGCTTAGCTCGCCCACCGGCGCCTGCAGCGTCAGCTGGGCCAGGTGCTCGCGCATGAGGCGCGCGAGATGGCCGAAATCGCGCGTGGTATCGGCCGTGCCCAGGCTCAGCTGCCCGCCGCTGCCGGCCTCGCGCGCGCGCATCGCGTCGTGCTGCCAGGCGAGCGTGAGCCGCTTGATGCCGGCATGCCGCGCCGCCAGCCAGGCGCAGAGCTGGCGCAGGAGCTGCTCGACGTAATGGCTCAGCGCCGGCGCGTTCTCGATGCGGTAGGGCAGCTCCAGGCGCGCCCGGAACTGCTCGGGCGCCACCACCCAGGCATGGGCCTCGGGGGCCTGGCCATAGGCCTGGTCCAGCGCCTGCAGCAGGGCCGGGCCAAAGCGCCGCGCCGTGGGCCCGCGCGGCAGCGCGCGCAGCTGGCCCAGGCGCTGGCAGCCCAGCCGCGCCAGCATGGGCGCGTGCGCGGCCACCGCGCTGAGGCTGTGCAGGGGCAGGCTGTCCAGCAGTGGGGTCAGGTCTTGCGTGAGGCCATCCACGATGCCCGCTCTGGCGAGAGCCAAGGCGCCCAGGCTGGTGGGGGCCCAGGCCAGGCCCTGCACGCCATAGGCCGGGCCCTCTCGCAGCACGCGCCGGTGCAGGGCGCGCAGGCCGCCGAACAGGCGCAGGCTGGCGCCCAGCTCCAGCAGCACGGCCGGGCTTTCTTCTTGCTCATCTTCCAGCAGGGCCACGCGCGGCGTGAACTGCAGGCTCCACCAGGCCAGGGTCTGCCGCGCGGCCGGATCACTGCAGGCTGGCGGCGCGAGCAGCAGGGCGAGCCAATACAGCGGATGGGGCGGGTTTGGGCTCATGGCTGAGCTCCTTGGGTACGGCGGGGATGCTCGGCGCGATGACCGTGGCGGGGCGCAGCTGCCGCGGCGCCAGCAGCGCGGCCAGCTCGGCCGGCAGCGCCTCCAGCCGCAGCGCCTGGGCATGGGCGGGGCCGCGGCGCTTGAGGATGTGCAGCTGCAGCTGCCAGTCGGCGCCGGGGCTCAGGATCAGGCGCAGCGGCGCGGCCGAGGATTGGGTTTGCACCGCCAGCGGCCGGAACAGGAACACCGGCGCCGCCGAGCCCAGGGCCGCGGCCTGCAGGCGGCGTATCTGCGCCGGCCTTGCCTCGGGCAGCCAGGCCAGCACGGCGCCGGCGGCATTCGCCTTGATGGCCTGCTCGGTGGCCCAGAGCGCCTGCAAGGCATTGGCGGGCGCGACCCAGACCAGCTGCTGCGGCGTGATGCCATGCGCGCGCAAGCCCGGCAGATGGGGTTGCTGCGGCGGGTTCACCAGCAAGAGCGGGGGGCGCGCCGCGGGCGCCGGCGTGACGGGCTTGCGGCGCATGGGCTGGGGCTGCGGGGCTTGTTGTTGCAGCAGCCGACCCAGCGCCGGCCCCAGCAAGCGCCATTCGCACAGCCCGGCCTGGGCCTGCAGGATCTCGCTGAGCATGCGCGTGGGCCAGCCGCCACCGGGCAGCTGGGCATCCAGGGCGCCGAAGCCGCTGGCGATGCAGGGGCTGGCGCTGGCGCCCAGGCTGGTGGCGCGCCACAGCCGTGCATCGGCCAGCAGGGCGGCGTGGCTGGGATCGGCGGCGAGAACGGCGGTTGGCATGATAACTGTACAAAAACACAGTATATGCAAATCGGCAGCATGTCACAGCGGAATCCGCTGCGCGCACAGGCCCCCAAGCCCAGGGGGCTCGGCCCGCCCGGGCTGCCGTCATAATCAGGGAAAACCCCGAACCCAAAGGCTTTGGCAAGGCATGAGTTGGCAAATAGGTCCCGTTGCGAATGCGCATCCCATGGCAGCACCGCTGCTGCTGGAGACCGAGCGCCTGCTGCTGCGCGCGCCCGCCGACGCCGACCTGGACACGCTGTTCGAGGTGCATGCCGATCCGGTCACCAACCATCACAGCCCGCACGGGCCCCTGCACGCGCGCGCGGAAGCCCAGGAGCTGTTGCAGCAATGGCAGGCCCATTGGCAGCAGCGCGGCTTTGGCTACTGGGTGATTGCCCTGCGCGAACTGCCCGAGCAGGTGCTGGGCTTCGGCGGCATCATGGCAAAGCCCATCGATGGCCAGGAGGGGCTGAACCTCTACTTCCGCTTCCGCCCCCAGGCCTGGGGCCAGGGCTATGCCTCCGAGATGGCGCTCACCGCCCTGGGCCTGGCCTTCACGCAGCTGCAGGCCCCCGCCGTGCTGGCGGTGGTGCGCCCGGCCAACACGCCCTCGCGCAAGACCCTGGAGCGCATCGGCATGCGCCTCAAGGGCTCGCTCGCCGACGTGCCGGGGCAGGCGCCCAGCCTGCTCTATGAGCTGACGGCGGCGCAATACGCCAGCAGCCCCCGCCAAAAGCCCGAACCGACGCCGTTTGGGGCGTGATCAGCAACCCTGCCGTGCGGCGCCGCGTTCCAGCCAGGCGCGGGCGGCCGCCAGGCCCTCGGGCTTGCGCAGGGCGCCGCCGTGGGCGACCTCGGGCACCTCGACCACGCGCAGGCAGCTGTCGCGATGCTGCATGGCCTGCGCCAGGCTGTGGGTGAAGGCCGGCGGGCTGGCCGGGTCCAGGCTGCCCACCAGCATCAGCGTGGGCCGGCGCAGCTCGCGCAGGGCCTGGTGGTTGTCGTAGCCGCGCACCGTATCGGCCAGCCGGATGCTCACGAAGGGCTTGGCATACCAGGGCACCTGGTTCTCGGCCCAGGCCTGGGCTGTGGTCAGCGCGCCTTCCAGCAGCAGCGCATCGGGGGGCAGCTCTCGGGCCAGATGGGCGCTCACCAGGGTGCCCAGCGAAAAGCCCCAGTAGGCCAGGGGCAGGGCCTCGCCGGACAGGCGGCGCGCTTCGCGCACGGCGGCCTGCGCATCGGCCATCAACTGCGGGGTGCCACCCACACCTTCCGACAGACCCATGCCGCGATAGTCCCAGAACAGCGCATTGAGCGGCAACTGGCTCGCATCGCGCAGCAGGGCGGGATAGCTGCGCTGCACGATATTGCCGGCGCCCTGGAAATAGACGGCCGTCAGCCGGGCGCCGGGTTGGCGCAGGAACAGGCCGCCCAGCAGGGTGCCATCGGCCGAGCGGAACTGCACCTGCTCCAGCCCTGCGCCGGACTCGGCGGCGCGTGCCTGCGCCTGCGCCAGCCAGCCGGCCTCCATCGGCTGCTGGTGGCGCACGAAGAGGTCGGCGTCGTTGACGTCCACGCTGGCGCAGGCCGCCAGCAGGAGGCCGGCCAATGCGGCGGCGCAGGCGCCCAGGGGATGGCGCGGGGTGGTGCTGGGGCGAGCGTGCATGGCAGTTTTCATGGGCAAGTTTGGGCGCACAGCGCCCGGACGGCGCGCAGTATAGAAAGCGCGAGAGGCGTCAACTACGAGGGTTATGCCTGGGCACGGCCCACCATGCGCGGCCGCGGGGCGGAAGGCCTCGCTAGGCCGCCGGGCCGTCCTGCTCTTGCCGTCGGTCCGGCAGCTGCCTCACCAGCCGCCAGGCCAGCACCCCCAGCCCTGCCACCGCCGCGATCAGCACCGCCCAGAGCAGCCAGCGCTGGCGCGTTTCGGGGTCGGGCGCGCTCAGCAGCTGTTCCTGCCAGCCGGGCTCGGGCTGCGCGCTCAGCGGGCCCAGCTGGGCCTGTGCCAGCTTGAATTCGTCGCCCTCGCGGTAGCCCGGCATCAGGCTGGCCAGCGGCAGGCTGCCGGCTTGGGCCTTGGCGCGCCCCACGGCCAGCTGCAGCTGGGCCGGCTGCCCCGGCGCCAGGAACACCAGCCTTGGCGCCTGCCAATGCCATTGCACGTTCAAGGCTTGACCCTGCAATGCCACGGCCGGCCCCTCGGCAGCCAGGCGCCAGTAGCGTGCGGCGGGGGCTTGCGGCAGGGCTTGCGTGGGCGAGCTCGCGTCCAGGCCGTCGCGCTGCATGCGCCAGGCCACGAAGCGGCTCACCGTCCGCCAGGGCTGCTCGGGCGCGTCGCGCTGCTCCAGGCGCAGCGGCAGCAGATGGTTGCCGGCGGGCAGCTGCAGGGCCAGCGCGCGCGGCGCGATGCGGGCTTGCAGGTCGAGCTGCCAGGCCGCTGGCGCCGTTGTTTGGGTGGCCGGCTCGGGCTGGAACTGCAGGGCCTGCTGCAGATCGGCCGGGGCCTGGCGCAGCAGCAGCAGCTCGCTGGCCTGCAGCGCCAGCGGCTGCTCGAACTGCAGGCGCAGATAGCGCGGCAGCGCCATGCCGGCGGGCCAGTCCAGCGTCTTGAGGCTGGGGGCCGTGGGTTCGCTGGCGGGCAGCTGCAGCAGGCGTTGTGCGGCCCTTGGCTGGTCCTGCAGCGCCTGCCAGGCCCGGCCATCCATGCTGGTCTCGATCAGCACCGAGCTGCTCAGGCCCGCGGGGCGATGTGGCCAGTCGAGGCGGATCTGGCGCAGTGTCTCCACCTCCGCCGGCAGCGCACTCAGGTCCAGCAGCCAGCGCCGGGCTGCGCCGGGCACGGCTGGTTGGCGGCCGTCCGAGGTTTGCAGCTGCAGCACCATGCCCTGGGCATCGAGCTGGAGCTGCAGGCCGGCGCCGGGCGCGGCGCTGGCGGGCTCGGGCCAGGCAAAGCGCGGCACGCTGACGCGGCGCTCCTGCTCGCGGGCCGGCAACTCCCGCGCCCAGGCCATCGGCAAGACCTGACCCTGGCCATTGAACAGGCGCACATCGGCCAGGCCGGGGCTGCGCGAGGCCTGCAGCACGGGCCAGGGCAGGGCCAGGCTTTGCAGGCCCTCTTGCGGCGCCGGCTGCACGGCGGCCTGGTGGCTGTAGGCGCGAACGGTTTCCGGCGCGGCCTGGGCGCTGCCCAGCAGCAGCGAGCAGGCCAGTCCGGTGACGAGGGCTTTCTTTGTCATCATGTCGTGCGCTCCTCGGGGGGCAGCGGGGCCACATAGCCGATCACCAGCATCAGCGCACCCACCGCCAGGAAGGAGACGATGCGCGCCAGGCTGCCCAGCTGCGAGAGATCCACCAGGAACAGCTTCAGCACCACCGCGCCCAGCAGCACCGCGCCGGCCATCCACAAGGGTCGCGCCAGCGCCGGTGCGGCGCGCCGTGTGGCCCACAGCATGGCGGCCAGGGCGGCCAGCGTCCACAGCAGCGAAAGCCCGGTCTGCACCGCGGCGCTGCCGAGCGCGCCGTCCAGCCACATCGGCGTGCCCAGGCCATGGTGCAGGCTGCGCACCAGCAGGCTGTTGAGCCACCAGAAGGCCAGGCCAGCGCCGGCCAGCAGCGCCACGCGTGCCGCGCGCCCGGTGCCCGGACCGGCCTGACGCAGGCGCAGCGCATAGATCAGCACCAGGCCATGGGCCAGGTCCAGCGGGTTGAGCAGGGGCAGGGTGGGCAGCGGCGCCATCGATGCATCGCTGAACAGATTGGCGGCCAACACCCACAGCATCAGCAGCGCCATCCAGGGCTTGAGCAGGCCCTGGCGCAAGACCTGACCCTGCACATCCATGGGCCAGCGCTGCGATTGGTGGCGCGCCAGCAGGGCCAGGCCCAGCAGGGTGGGCAGCAGGATGGCGGCGGCGGGTGTCCAGCCTTCGTGGCGGGCCACCAGATGGGCACCGGCGGTGTAGAGCCACAGCCCGCCTTGCAGCATGGCGTACCAGGCCAGCAGCAGATGCTCAGCCGCCTGCGCCCAGGGCTCGGGCAGCGGGGCGCGGCGCTGGCGCAACAGGCGCCACAGGCCCAGGGTCAGCAGGGCGAAGGCTTCGGGCAGGCCAGGGCCCTGGCTGTAGCGCTGCCAGAGGCTGGCCGCGTTGGACGCGTCCAGCAGGCCCAGGGTCGAACTCAGCAGGGCCAGGCTCATGAAGATGCGTGCCGGCCAGCGCAGCGTGGGCCAGGCCGGGCGGCGCAGCTCGGCCGCCAGTGCCAGCAGCGCGCTCCAGCCGGCGCCGAGCGCGGCGCCGTCCAGCCAGTGCTGGTCCCAGGCCTGCAGCTCGTTCAGGCCACCCACCCAGAGCTGCAGCAGCGCCAGGCCCAGCATCAGGGCCTCGGGCAGGGGCGGCTGCAGCCAGGCCGGGGCCTGGGGCCGCGGCCGGCGCAACAATGCCGCACTGCCCAGGCCGGCCGCCACCAGCAGCGCCAGGGCCAGGAAGGCGCTGTTGAGGAAGAGCCAGCGGCCTTCCATACCCTGCGCGCCGAGCGAACTCCAGTAGCTCAGGGCCGCCGCCAGCTGCAGCAGGATGCCGGGCACCGCCGCCCACCAGCGGCCCTGGCGCAGCGCGATCCACAGCACGCCCAGGCCTTGCAGGGCCCAGGCGGCGCTGGTCCAGCGTGCGTCCAGGGCCAGCGGCATCACCAGGGCCAGGAAGGCCAGGCCCAGCGCCGCCATGCCCTCCACCAGGATCAGCAGGCGCTGGCCGGCCTGGCGCCACAGCCAGTGGCCCAGCAGCAGGTAGATGGCCGCCAGCGACGCGGCGCTGAAGGCCAGGGCCAGGGGCTGGCCGCGCAGCATGCCGGCCTGCAGGCCGAAGGCGACGATGGGCGCGCCGAACAGGAGTCCGCCATCCACCAGCGCCAGCGTCTTTTCGCCATCCTGGTTCTGCTGCAGCACCCGCTGCGTGTACTGCACCGCGATGAAGAGATAGAGCCCGAACTGCGCGATCAGAAAGGGCTCGGTGCTCCAGAACAGCTCGGGCTGGTAGGCCTTCAAGCCCCACAGCCCGCCGATGCCGAAGCTGAACACAAAGCCCTCCAGGTTCAGTAACTTCCAGGCCTTGTGGCGCGCGATCCAGGCGATCGCCAGGTTGAGCAGCAGGTAGTAGCCGAACAGGGCCACATGGCTGCCCTGGCCGGTGGAGGTGAGCACCGGCGCCAGGAAGGCACCGCCAAAGCCCAGCGCCGCCAGGGGCAAGGCGTCCTGGCGCAGCGCCAGCACGGTGGTGATGGCGGCCAGCGCGGCCAGCAGGCCGAAGCTCAGGCCCGCCGGCACCAGGCCGTAGAGCCGGAAGGCCGCGAACAGCACCAGGTAGCTGATGCCCACGCCGGCGCCCTGCAGGCTCAGGCCGTAGCCGCGCCTTTTGGGAGTCAGGCGCAGGCCGAGGCCGGTGAGCGCCAGGCCCGCCAGCGCCGTGCCGGCGAGGCGCCAGGCCAGCGGCAGCAGGGCGTTCTCGGCCGCATAGCGCAAGAGAAAGGCCACGCCGATGAAGAGCAGCAGCACGGCCACGCGCACGATGGTGTTGCCGCCGCGGAACCAGGCCAGCAGCGACCGGCCCAGCGAGCTGGTCGCGGCCAGCGATTGTTCGTCGGGCTCCAGCCGGGGCTGCGCACGCGCGGCCGGCTCGGGCGGCAGGCGGGGTGGCAGGGCCGGCGGCGTCTCGATGCGCGGCGGGGGGGCGGGCGCCGGCTCGGGTTCGGGTTCGGGCATGGCGGCGCGCGCTGGCCGCGTGGCGGCGGGCGCCTGCCCCAGCCGCAGCTGCCGCAGCTCCTCGCCCAGGGCGTTGAGCCTGGCCTGCATGCGCATCAGCAGCACGCCCACCAGGCCGCCCAGCACGGCCAGGCCGCCACCGCGCTGGCCGAAGATCTCGCCGGCCAGCCAGGCCAGCACCACGCCCCCTACCAGACCTAACCAACTCATGGTGCAGCCCCTTGTTATGGTGGGGCGATTCTAGGAGGCCGTCTCAGGGCTGCGGATAACGCCTCAGGCCCTGCAGTTCGAGCACCCGCACGCCGCCATATTCCACGCTGATCAGGCCGCGCTCCTGCAGATGGCTCAGGGCCTCGTTGACGCGCTGGCGCGACAGGCCCACCAGCTTGGCCAGCTCCTGCTGGGTGATGCGCAGCAGGCTGCCCACGCCGGGATAGAGCTGGGGGTGGAAGAGGGCGGCGAGGTTGCGCGCCACGCGCAGGTCGGGGTCGGAGATGCGGTCGATCTCGCGCGCGGCGATGAACTGGCCGAGGCGCTCGTTGAGCTGGTTCAGCACGAAGCGGTTGAAGCCGATGCTGTGCTCCAGCAGGTCGTGGAAGGTCTCGATCGGCAGGCCCGCCACCACGCTGCGGCGCAGCGGCTGGATGTTGTAGCGGTAGACCTCGCGCTTGAGCAGGGTGCCCTCGCCGAACCAGCCGCCCGGCGGCACGCCGGTGAAGGTGATGGACTGGGCGGCGGCATCGTCGTTGCTCATCTTCAAGAGGCCGTCGATCACGCCGAACCAGAAGTTGGCCGGCTTGCCGATGCGGCAGACGCGCTCGCCCACCTCGGCGTCGGCCACCTGCAGCTGGGCCACGGCGGCCTCGCGCTGCGCCGGCTCCAGCACGGCGAGCCAGGGAATCGCTTCAAGTTCGGCGGCGCTGGGTGGCCGCGCGCGCTGGCGAAGGGTCAGGTTTTGCGTCACTGTCGAGTTCATCCCTCTATTCATCGCCGCTCAGCATGACGTGATCCTGACGCGGCACCCCCGGGAAAGCACGGGCCGTGATTTCCATCAAATGTCGTCGCAACGACAACACGGCGTCAAAGTAAAGGCCTAGGATTGCACCGCAACAAGGCATGCACCGCCCATCCGTTTCCGTTCGTTCCCGCTTGTGGGGCGCAGTGCACCGAGGAGACACACGGTGACCAGCACGACTTTTCCCAGGCTCTTGCTTGACCATGCGGCCCAGCGTCCGAATGACGCCGCGCTGCGCGAGAAGGAATACGGCATCTGGCAGGCGCTCAGCTGGGCGCAGCTGGCGGAGCTGGTGTGCGCGCTGGCGCATGGCCTGCACCAGGCCGGCGTGCAGCGCGGCCAGCATGTCATCGTGGTCGGCGAGAACCGCCCGCGCCTGGCGGCCAGCATGCTGGCGGCCCAGGTGCTGGGCGCGATTCCGGTGCCGCTGTACCAGGACGCGGTGGGCGCGGAGTTCGTGTTCCCCATCAACAACGCCGAGGTGGCCTTCGCGATCGTGGAGGACCAGGAGCAGGTCGACAAGCTGATCGAGATACGCGGCCAATGCCCGCAGCTCACCCACCTCTGGTACGACGATCCGCGCGGCCTGCGCAACTACGACGAGCCCGGCGTGGCGCCGCTGGACAGCCTGATCGCCGCCGGCGCGGCCGCCGCCAAGACGCAGCCGCAGCTGTTCCGCGAATGGGCCGAGCGCGTCAAGCCCGACGATGTGGCGGCGATGTTCTTCACCTCGGGCACCACCGGCAACCCCAAGGGCGTGGTGCACAGCCATGCCACCCTGATCGACCGGGCCCAGGCCGGCGCGCGCTTCGACAAGCTCGGCAGCCACGAGGAAGTGCTGGCCTATCTGCCGCCCGCCTGGATCGGCCAGAACATCTTCAGCTATGCCCAGTGGCTGGCCTGCGGCTATGTGGTGAACTGCCCCGAGTCGGCCAGCACCGTCTCGATCGACCTGAAGGAGATCGGCCCCACCTATTACTTCGCACCGCCGCGCGTGTTCGAGGGCCTGCTCACCAGCGTGATGATCCGCATGGAGGATGCCGGCAGCCTGAAGCGCTGGCTGTTCGCGCGCTGCATGGCGCTGGCGCAGCGCGTCGGCCCGGCGCTGATGGACGGCAAGCCGGTGGGCGCCCTGGACAAGCTGAAGTACGCACTCGGCAATCTGCTCATCTACGGGCCGCTGCGCAACACCCTGGGCTTCTCGCGCGTGCGCGTGGCCTACACCGCCGGCGAGGCGATCGGCCCCGACCTGTTCAGCTTCTATCGCTCGATCGGCATCAACCTCAAGCAGCTCTACGGCTCCACTGAGACGGCGGTGTTCGTCTGCCTGCAGCCCGACAACGAGGCGCGCTCCGACACCGTGGGCGTGCCCATCGACGGCGTGGAGATCAAGCTGGACGCGAGCGGCGAGATCCTGGTGAAGTCGCCGGGCCTGCTGAAGGGCTATTACAAGAACGAGGCCGCCACCAACGAGGTGCTCACCGCCGAGGGCTGGTATCACACCGGCGACGCCGGCTTCATCGATGCCAGCGGCCACCTGAAGATCATCGACCGCGCCAAGGACGTGGGCCGCATCCTGGGCGGCCCCAACGACGGCGCCATGTTCGCGCCCAAGTATGTGGAGAACAAGCTCAAGTTCTTCGCCCACATCAAGGAGGCGGTGGCGCTGGGCGACAAGCGCGAGCGCGTCTGCGCCTTCATCAACATCGATTTCGAGGCGGTGGGCAACTGGGCCGAGCGCCGCAACCTGCCCTATGCCGGCTACACCGATCTGGCGCAGAAGCCCGAGGTCTACGAGCTGATCCGCGAATGCGTGGAGAAGGTCAACGCCGACCTGGCCCAGGACGAGCTCTTGGCCGGCAGCCAGATCACCCGCTTCCTGATCCTGCACAAGGAGCTGGATGCCGACGATGGCGAACTCACCCGTACCCGCAAGGTGCGGCGCGGCGCGATCGCCGAGAAATACGCGGTGCTGATCGATGCGCTCTACGGCGGCAAGAGCTCGCAGTTCATCGAGACGGCGGTGAAGTTCGAGGACGGCCGCAGCGGCTCGGTCTCGGCCGATTTGAGAATCATGGACACGAAGACGTTTCCGGCTGTCAGGAGGGCTGCTTGATGGCCAAGAAGATTGGCGAGGTCATCCTCGAGGTCAAGAACATCTCGCTGAGTTTCGGCGGCGTGAAGGCGCTCACCGACATCAGCTTCAATGTGCGCGAGCATGAGATCCGCTCCATCATCGGGCCCAACGGCGCGGGCAAGAGCTCGATGCTCAACTGCATCAACGGCGTCTACCAGCCGCAGCAGGGCGAGATCACCTTCCGCGGCCAGCATTTCAAGCACATGAACTCGCGCCAGGTGGCCGAGATGGGCGTGGCGCGCACCTTCCAGAACCTGGCCCTGTTCAAGGGCATGAGCGTGCTGGACAACATCATGACCGGCCGCAACCTGCACATGAAGAGCAACCTCTTTTTGCAGGCGCTGAGAGATCCGTGGGGATGGGGCCCGGCCGACCGGGAAGAGTTCGCGCAGCGCGAGAAGGTCGAGCGCATCATCGATTTCCTCGAGATCCAGGCCTATCGCAAGACCCCGGTGGGCCGCCTGCCCTATGGCCTGCAAAAGCGCGTCGACCTGGGCCGCGCGCTGGCGATGGAGCCGACGGTGCTGCTGCTGGACGAGCCGATGGCCGGCATGAATGTGGAGGAGAAGCAGGACATGTGCCGCTTCATCCTCGACGTGAACGACGAGTTCGGCACCACCATCGTGCTGATCGAGCACGACATGGGCGTGGTGATGGACATCTCCGACCGCGTGGTGGTGCTGGACTACGGCAAGAAGATCGGCGATGGCGCGCCCGACGAGGTGCGCCAGAACGAAGACGTCATCCGTGCCTACCTCGGCACCAGTCACTGAGCGAGAGCGCCATGGGATTCTTCCTTGAGACATTGATGGGCGGACTGATGTCCGGCATGTTGTATTCGCTCATTGCCCTGGGCTTTGTGCTGATCTACAAGGCCTCGGGCGTGTTCAATTTCGCCCAGGGTGCGATGGTGCTGTTCGCCGCGCTGGCGATGGCGCGCTTTGCCGAATGGATCCCGCAATGGACCGGCGTGCAGAGCCTGCTGATGGCCAATCTGCTGGCCTTCGTGGCGGCGATGGCGGTGATGATCGTGGTGGCCTGGCTGATCGAGAAGCTGGCGCTCTCGCGCCTGGTGAACCAGGAGGGCATCACCCTGCTGATGGCCACGCTGGGCATCACCTACTTCCTCGACGGCCTGGGTCAGACCCTGTTCGGCAACGACATCTACAAGATCGATGTGGGCATGCCCAAGGACCCCATCATCGTCGGCGAGTCGCTGTTCCAGGGCGGCCTGCTGGTCAGCAAGGAAGACCTCTACGCGGCCCTGATCGCGGCGGCCCTGGTCGCCCTGCTGGCGCTGTTCTTCCAGAAGACCGCCACCGGCCGCGCACTGCGCGCGGTGGCCGACGACCACCAGGCCGCGCAGTCGATCGGCATCCCGCTCTCCACCATCTGGGTGATCGTGTGGAGCGTGGCGGGCTTCGTGGCCCTGGTGGCCGGCATCATCTGGGGCAGCAAGCTGGGCGTGCAGTTCTCGCTCTCGCTGGTGGCGCTGAAGGCACTGCCGGTGGTGATCCTGGGCGGGCTGACCTCGGTGCCCGGCGCCATCATCGGCGGGCTCATCATCGGCGTGGGCGAGAAGCTCTCGGAGATCTATGTCGGCCCGATGCTGGGCGGCGGCATCGAGATCTGGTTCGCCTATGTGCTGGCCTTGTTGTTCCTGCTGGTGCGGCCGCAAGGCCTCTTCGGCGAAAAAATCATCGATCGGGTCTGAGCCATGCTGTACAGAGAAAACGGCCAGTTCAAGTCCAGCTACCGTGCTGACCAGCAGATCCTGCCGATCCGGCAGGACCGCATCGCGATGGCCCTGCTGCTGCTGGTGGCCTTCGTCGTGGTGCCGCTGAGTGCGCCGGAATACTGGTTCCGCGCCATCCTCACGCCCTTTCTGATCCTCTCGCTGGCGGCGCTGGGGCTCAACATCCTGGTCGGCTATTGCGGCCAGATCTCGCTGGGCACCGGCGCCTTCATGGCGGTGGGCGCCTATGCGGCCTACAACTTCCAGGTGCGCGTCGAGGGCATGCCGCTGATCGCCTCGCTGCTGCTGGGCGGCCTGTGTTCCACCGTGGTGGGCGTGCTGTTCGGCGTGCCCTCGCTGCGCATCAAGGGCCTCTATCTGGCGGTGGCGACGCTGGCGGCGCAGTTCTTCGTCGACTGGTCGGCGCTGCGCCTGAAATGGGTCACGAACGGCTCGGACTCGGGTTCGGTGAGCGTGGCGGGCCTGCAGGTGTTCGGCATCCCGATCGAGAGCCCGGCCGCCAAATACCTGTTCTGCCTGAGCTTCGTGGTGGTGTTCGCGCTGCTGGCCAAAAACCTGGTGCGCTCGAATATCGGCCGCGAATGGATGGCCATGCGCGACATGGACGTGGCGGCCGCGGTGATCGGCATCCGCCCGGTCTATGCCAAGCTGACCGCCTTCGCGGTGAGCGCCTTCATCGTCGGCGTGGCCGGCGGGCTGTGGGGCTTCATCCACCTGGGCGCCTGGGAGCCGGCGGCCTTCAACATCGACCGCAGCTTCCAGCTGCTCTTCATGGTCATCATCGGCGGCCTCGGTTCCATCATGGGCGGCTTTCTGGGCGCGGCCTTCATCGTGCTGCTGCCCCTGCTGCTGGACCGCCTGCCGGCGATGCTGGGCATCCCGATGTCCACCGCCATGTCCTCGCACCTCACCAGCATGGTGTTCGGCGCGCTGATCGTGTTCTTCCTGATCGTCGAGCCGCATGGCCTCGCCCGGCTCTGGGCCACCGCCAAGGAAAAGCTGCGGCTCTGGCCTTTCCCGCATTGATTCACCTTCATTGATTCCAAAAACCGCACCACGAGTGCAAGCAACCGGAGACAAGGTATGAGACAACTGAAGTCGTTTGCATTTGCAGCCACCCTGATGGCCGCCGGGCTCTCCGGCATGGCCAACCAGGCCCAGGCACAGGCCAAGGAACAGTTCTTCCCGCTGCTGGTCTACCGCACCGGCGCCTATGCGCCCAACGGCACGCCCTGGGCCAATGGCAAGCAGGATTACATCAAGCTGATCAATGCCCGCGATGGCGGCATCAACGGCGTGAAGATCACCTTCGAGGAATGCGAGACCGGCTACGCCACCGACAAGGGTGTGGAATGCTATGAGCGCCTGAAGGGCAAGGGCGCCAGCCTGATCGACCCGCAGGCCACCGGCATCACCTTCGCGCTCACCGACAAGGTGCCCAACGACAAGATCCCGCTGGTGACGCTGGGCTACGGCCTCTCGGCCTCGCAGGACGGCAATGTCTTCAAGTGGAACTTCCCGCTGATGGGCAGCTACTGGACCGCCGCCGACATGCTGATCCAGCACATCGCCAAAAAGGAAGGCGGCTTCGACAAGCTCAAGGGCAAGAAGATCGCCATCGTCTATCACGACTCGCCCTTCGGCAAGGAGCCCATGCCGCTGCTGGACGAGCGCCAGAAGATGCATGGCTTCGAGCTGGTGAAGATCCCCGTCACCGCGCCGGGCGTGGAGCAGAAGTCGGCCTGGCTGCAGGTGCGTCAGCAGCGCCCCGACTACGTGCTGCTGTGGGGCTGGGGCGTGATGAACTCCACCGCGCTGAAGGAAGCGCAGGCCACCGGCTATCCGCGCGAGAAGATGTATGGCGTGTGGTGGTCGGGCGCCGAGCCGGACGTGAAGGACGTGGGCGAGGGCGCCAAGGGTTACAACGCCCTGGCGCTGAACGGTTACGGCCAGAGCCCCAAGGTGATCCAGGAGATCCTCAAGCATGTGCATGGCAAGGGCCAGGGCACGGGGCCCAAGGAGGAGGTTGGCTCGGTGCTGTATTCGCGCGGCCTGATCATCCAGATGCTGGGCATCGAGGCGGTGCGCCGCGCGCAGGAGCGCTTCGGCAAGGGCAAGGTCATGACCGGCGAGCAGGTGCGCTGGGGCCTGGAGAACCTGGCGCTGGACCAGAAGAAGCTCGACGCGCTGGGCTTCACCGGCATCATGCGGCCGCTCAGCACCTCCTGCGCCGACCACATGGGCTCGACCTCGGCGCGCGTCCACACCTGGGACGGCAGCAAGTGGAACTTCAGCTCCGACTGGCTGCAGGCCGATGAGCAAATCATCAAGCCGATGGTCAAGGCCGGTGCCGACAAGTACGCCGGCGAGAAGAAGCTGACGCGTCGCACGCCGGAAGACTGCCAGAGCTAAGCAAGCAGATGAGGGCCTCGCGAGGGGCCCTCTGCGCAGCATCGCGTGCGGTGCTGCCCAGAGTCCAAGGTCCAAGGTCAAAGGCCGATATGAGCAACATCCTTCTGAACGTCAACGGCATCGAGGTCATCTACAACCATGTGATCCTGGTGCTCAAGGGCGTGTCCCTGCAGGTGCCCGAGGGTGGTGTGGTGGCCCTGCTGGGCGGCAACGGCGCGGGCAAGACGACCACGCTGCGCGCCGTCTCCAATCTGCTGGCGGGCGAGCGCGGCGAGGTCACCAAGGGCAGCATCGAGCTGCGCGGCGAGCGCATCGAGAAGCTCTCCACCTCGGAGATGGTGAACCGCGGCGTGATCCAGGTGATGGAGGGGCGGCATTGCTTTGCCCACCTCAGCATCGAGGAGAACCTGATGACCGGCGCCTACACGCGCCAGGACGGCAAGGCCGCGGTGGCCGCCACGCTGGAGAAGGTCTACAACTATTTCCCGCGCCTGAAGACGCGCCGCGGCTCGCAGGCCGCCTACACCTCGGGCGGCGAGCAGCAGATGTGCGCGATCGGCCGCGCCCTGATGGCCAACCCCAAGATGGTGCTGCTGGACGAGCCCTCGATGGGCCTGGCGCCGCAGATCGTCGAGGAGGTGTTCGAGATCGTCAAGGACCTGAACGCCAAGGAGGGCACGACCTTCCTGCTGGCCGAGCAGAACACCAATATGGCGCTGCGCTATGCCGACTACGGCTACATCCTCGAGAACGGCCGTGTCGTGATGGACGGCGAGGCCAAGGCCCTGCGCGAGAACGAGGACGTCAAGGAGTTCTACCTCGGCATGGGCGGCGGCGACCGCAAGAGCTTCAAGGACGTGAAGAGCTACAAGCGCCGCAAGCGCTGGCTGGCCTGAGGCAGGAGCACCGCCGTGTCGGATGACTTCTTCGCTCCCCCCGCCTTCAACCCTGAGCAGGCGCTGCTGCAGTTCAAGCGCAATCTGCGCGATCTGCGGCCGCTGGCCGAGCGCGGCAACAGCTTCACCCTGCAGGGCCAGCCGGTGATCGAGCTGGCCGCCGACAGCGAACGCCTCAATGTGCGCCTGGCCAAGAGGCCGGCGCGTGCGCCCGAGTGGGAACTGCGCGCCTGCCGCAACAGCGCCGACGTGCGCGCCCTGCTGGACGAGATCAAGCGGCGCCTGGCGCGCTGGACGGAAGAGACATGAGCATCAGCGATAGCACCACCTTCCACGACGCCCTCGAGGCGCGCGACCCGGCCGAGCGCGAGGCCGCGCTGCTGGCGGCGCTGCCGCGGCAGATCGCCCATGCGCAGCGGCAGGCGCCGGCCTTCGCCGAGTTGCTGGCGGGGGTGGACGCCGCCGGCGTCGACAGCCGCGCCGCGCTGGCGCGCCTGCCGGTGACGCGCAAGCACGAGCTGCTGGAGCGCCAGCAGGCCCGGCGCCAGCTGCAGGAGGGCCGCGATGTGTTCGGCGGTTTCTCCGCCATCGGCTGGGCCGGCTGCGTGCGCAGCAGCGGCGCCAAGCGGGTGTTCCAATCGCCCGGCACGATTTACGAGCCCGAGGGCCATGCGAGCGACTACTGGCGCGTGGCGCGTGCCATCCATGCGGCGGGCTTTCGCAGCGGCGAGCTGATCCACAACAGCTTCAGCTACCACCTCACGCCGGCCGGTTCGATGATGGAAACCGGCGCCCATGCGCTCGGCTGCACGGTGTTCCCGGGCGGCGTGGGCAATACCGAGATGCAGCTGCAGGCGGTGGCCGAGCTGCGCCCGCAGGGCTATATCGGCACGCCCAGCTTTCTGAAGATCCTGCTCGACAAGGCGGCGGAGCAGGGCCAGCGCCTTTCATTTGCCAAGGCGCTGGTGAGCGGCGAGGCCTTCCCGCCCTCGCTGCGCGACTGGCTCGCCGAGCGCGGCGTGCAGGGCTACCAGTGCTATGCCACCGCCGACATCGGCCTGATCGCCTACGAGACCGCGGCGCGCGAGGGCCTGGTGCTGGACGAGGGCGTGATCGTCGAGATCGTGCGTCCCGGCACCGGCGACCCGGTGCCCGAGGGCGAGGTGGGCGAGCTGGTGGTCACCACCCTCAACCCCGACTACCCGCTGGTGCGCTTCGGCACCGGCGACCTCTCCGCAGTGCTGCCGGGCCGCTGCCCCACGGGCCGCAGCAATCAGCGCATCAAGGGCTGGATGGGCCGGGCCGACCAGAGCGCCAAGGTGCGCGGCATGTTCGTGCATGCCTCCCAGGTGGGCGAGCTGCGTAAACGCTTCCCCGAGCTGGGCCGCGCGCGCCTGGTGGTGGAGGGCGAGATGGCGAACGACCGCATGAGCCTGCTGCTGGAGCTGGCCGGTGGGCCCGACGCAGCGCCCGAGGGCCTGGCCGAGCGCGTGGCCGCCGCGGCGCGCGACATCACCAAGCTGCGCGCCGAGGTGCGCTTCGTGGCGCCCGGCAGCCTGCCCAATGACGGGCGCGTGATCGAGGACGCGCGCAAATACGAATGATCAGCCGCGCCCGAGGCGCTCGCGATCCTCGCGGCTGAGGACGAAGGCCTGCACCAGGCCGCCCAGGCGCAGCGACTGATCCTTCAGCGATTCCGCCGCGGCGGCGGACTCTTCCACCAGCGCGGCGTTCTGCTGCGTCATCTGGTCCAGTTGCGAGACGGCCTGATTCACGCGCGTCAGGCCCTGGCTCTGCTCGCCGGAGGAGGCGGTCACCTCGCCGATGATGTCGGCCACGCGCTGCACGCTGCTGACGATCTCCTGCATGGTGCTGCCGGCGTCGCCCACCAGGCGTGCGCCGGCGTCGACGTTCTCGAGGCTGTGGCCGATCAGGGTCTTGATCTCCTTGGCCGCCTCGGCCGAGCGCTGCGCCAGCGAACGCACCTCGCTGGCCACCACCGCGAAGCCGCGGCCCTGTTCGCCGGCGCGCGCCGCCTCCACCGCGGCATTCAGCGCCAGGATATTGGTCTGGAAGGCGATGCCGTCGATCACGCCGATGATGTCGCCGATCTTGCGCGCGCTGTGGCTGATGCTGTCCATGGTGGTGACCACCTCGCCCACCACCTGGCCGCCGCGCGTGGCCACCTGGGCGGCCGAATGCGCGAGCTGGTTGGCCTGGGCCGCCGAGTCGGCGGACTGGCGCACCGTGCCGGTGAGCTGCTCCATCTGCGAGGCCGAGGTCTGCAGGCTGCTGGCGGTCTGCTCGGTGCGCTGCGACAGATCCAGATTGCCGCTGGCCACCTCCTGGCTGGCGGTCTGGATCGATTCCGCGGTGTGGCGGATCTCGCCCACCAGCTCGCGCAGCTTGTCCTGCATCGCGGCCAGGCCGGCCAGCAGTTGGCCCAGCTCGTCGTCGGACTCGGGCACGAAGCTGGATGACAGATCGCCCTGGGCGATGCGCTCGGCCACCACGATGGCGCGGTCCACCGGGCGCTTGATGCTGCGCGTGATGCGCCAGGCCAGCAGGGTGCCCACCGCCAGCGCGGCCAGGCTCAGCAGGCCCAGCACCCACAGGGACTGACGGGCGCCGGCCGAGATCTCGACGCTGGCCGCTTGGCTCATGCGCTCCTGCGCCTCGACGATCTCGGTGACCTTGCGCCGCCAGGCGGTCTCCACCGGCTTGACGGCCTGGGTGAGGGTCAGGGTGGCCTCGATATTGGCGCCGTCCTGGCCCTCCTTGGCGGCGCGCTGCAGCAGGGGGATGGTCTTGGCCGCGCCCTCCTGCACCGCCTTCATCAGCGCCTGCTCATCGGCATCGCCCTGCTGCGACATCAGGTCCGCCAGCTTGCTCTCGATGCCCTTGTAGCGCTCCACCGCGGCGTTCAGCACCTTGACCTCGGCGTCGATCTCCTTGACGTCGGTTAGCAGGGTCACCGAGCGGGCCTGGATGGCCATCTCGTTGATGGCATGCAGCATGCTGTTGGCCTGGGCGCTCTTGGCGTTGTTGACCTGCACCAGCTGTTCGACCCTGGCACCCACCGAGCGCATCTGCAGCGCCGCCAGCACCGCCAGCAGCAGCAGCAGGGCCAGTACGGCCCCGAAGCTCAGCGCCAGCCTGCGGCCTACCGACATCTTCAACTTGTGCATGCCCATGTCTCGTCACCCCAGCCGATGTTTTGTGGATTGCATCCGGACGGACGCTTATCCAAGGTCTTATCGGCAGGGCGGGCGGGAAGTTGAGCTTACGTAGTTTCCGTAACAACGGCCTCGCCGGGCGGACCTAGCATGCGGCTTCACCCCTACCATCGTTGAGGCAACATGAACAAACTGCTGCTCGCCTGCCTGGCGGCCCTGGGCACCACCGCCGCCTGGGCCGAGTACCCGGAAAAACCCATCACCATCGTCGTGCCCTTCGCGGCCGGCGGCCCCACCGACAAGGTGGCGCGTGATCTGGCCGAGGCCCTGCGCAAGCCCCTCAACGCCACGCTGGTGATCGAGAACGTGGGCGGTGCCGGCGGCACCCTGGGGGCGACCAAGGTGGCCAAGGCGGCGCCGGATGGCTACACCATCCTCTTGCACCACATCGGCATGTCGACCTCGCCGGCCTTGTACCGCAATATGCAGTACAAGACCCTGGACGACTTCGAGTACCTGGGCCTGGTCAACGAGGTGCCGATGACCCTGATCGCCAAGCCCAGCATGGCGGCCAGCAACTATGCCGAGCTGAGCAAGTGGATCGCGGCCAACCAGGGCAAGATCAACCTCGCCAATGCCGGCCTGGGCTCGGCGTCGCATCTGTGCGGCCTGCTGTTCCAGAGCACCCTGAAGGTGGACATGACCACCGTGCCCTACAAGGGCACCGGCCCGGCCATGACCGACCTGATCGGCGGCCAGGTGGACCTGATGTGCGACCAGACCACCAACACCAGCAGCCAGATCGAAAGCGGCAAGGTCAAGGCCTATGCGGTCACCACCAGCAAGCGCCTCACGGCGCCCGCGCTGGCCAAGCTGCCGACGCTGGACGAGATGGGCCTGAAGGGCTTCAACGTCTCGATCTGGCATGGCGTCTACGCGCCCAAGGGCACGCCCAAGCCGGTGCTGGACAAGCTCAACACCGCGCTGAAGACGGCCCTCAAGGACGCCGACTTCCACAAGCGCCAGGAAGCCCTGGGCGCGGTGATCGTCAACGACGCCCGCAACAACCCGGCCGATCACAAGAAGTTCGTCGAGGCCGAGATCAACAAATGGGGCCCCGTCATCAAGGCGGCGGGGCAGTACGCCGATTGACTAGCGGCGGCTGACGACGCTCAAGCCTCGGCGCGGCATACCAGCGCCAGCTTGTTGCCGTCCAGATCGCGGAAATAGGCCGCGTAGAAGTTCGGCCCATAGGCCTCGCGCAGGCCGGGCGCGCCCTCGCTGCGGCCGCCCTGGGCCAGTGCGGCGGCATGGGCGGCGTCCACCTGGGTGCGCGTGCTGGCTTCCAGGGCCAGCATGCTGCCATTGCCGGCGCTGGCGTCCAGGCCGTTGTAGGGCTTGCAGATCCACAGCTGGGTCTTGGCATCGGGCGCGTCGGGGCCGTAGCCGACGAAGTCGTCGTCCGCATAGCTGGCCTTCATGCCCAGGGGCTGCAGCACGGCGTCGTAAAAGGTCTTGGCGGCCTGGCGGTTGTTGCTGCCCAGGGTGGCGTAGCTGATCATGGCGCGGGTCTCCTCGGTCAATTGATGATGCGCATCGGGATGGTGACGGGGCCGTCGTTGACGAGGCTCACCTGCATGTCGGCCCCGAACTCGCCGCTTTGTACCAAGCCATGCCGGGCGCGGGCAAAAGTCAGGCAATGCTCGTAGAGCTTGCGGCCCAGTTCGGGGCCGGCCGCGCCACTGAAGCTGGGGCGGTTGCCGCCGGCCAGGTCGGCCGCCAGGGTGAACTGCGACACGATCAGGAGGCCGCCGTCCACGTCCTGCAGGCTCAGGTTCATCTTGCCGGCCGCGTCGCTGAAGATGCGCAGCTTGAGCAGCTTGGCGATGAGCTTCTCGGCCTGGGCCTCGCCATCGCCCGGCTCGGCGCAGACCAGCAGCAAGAGGCCGGGGCCGATCGCGCCGATGGTCTGGCCGGCCACGTCCACGCGGGCCTGCTTGACGCGCTGCACCAGGCCGATCACAGCAGGTCCTTCGGGTCGTCGAAATGGGCTTCCACGTCCATCGGCAGCAGCTGGATGGTGGCGCGCAGGCCGGGCACGGCGCTCATCAGTGCCTGCTCGACCGAGGTGCGCACCGCGGCGGCGCGCCCCAGGCTCCAGGCCGCGGGCATGTGCATGTGCAGGTCGACGAAGCGGCGCTGGCCGGCGCAGCGCGTGGCGATATGGTCGAAGCGGATGGTCTGGTGGGCAAAGTCGTCCAGCACCTGCTGGATGGCGGCGCGCGACTCGGCGTCCAGGGCCTGGTCCATCAGGCCGTCGGTGGACTTCCAGATCAGCAGCGCACCCTCGCGCATGATGTTGAGCGCCACCAGCATCGCCAGCAGCGGGTCCAGCCAGAGCCAGCCGGTGGCCATCACGCCCAGCAGGCCGGCCACCACGCCGGCCGAGGTCCAGACGTCGGTGAAGAGGTGGCGCGCATCCGCCTCCAGCGCCATCGAGCGGTGCTCGCGGGCCTTGCGCAGCATCGCCCAGGCCAGGCCGCCGTTGAGGGCCGAGCTCAGCAGCGAGAGCGCAATGCCGAAACCCAGTGCCTCCACCGGTTGCGGGGCCAGCAGGCGGTGCACGGCGGCCCAGATGATGCCGGCGGCGGCGGCCAGGATCAGCACGCCCTCGAAGCCGCTGGAGAAGTACTCGGCCTTGTGGTGGCCGAAGGGGTGGTCTTCGTCGGGCGGGCGCTGCGCCACCGTCACCATCGCGAGGGCGAAGATCGCACCGGCCAGGTTGACCAGCGATTCCATCGCGTCGGACAAGAGGCTGACCGAATCGGTCCACCACCAGGCGCCGGTCTTGAGGGCGATGGTCACCAGGGCGACGCCCACCGAGATGCGCAGATAGGAGCTGACTTGCATGGCCGGCATTGTCGCCGCGGCCGCGGCCGGGAGCCGCCGACGCAGGGGGCGGGTCCTACAATCTGCGGCAGCCCCATCCACGCCTTTTGATCCAGCGCATCATCATGAGCCAAGAAGCACAGCACCAGACGGACGTCTCCCACATCGCCCCGCGCGAGAAGGCCGAGATCCTCTCGCAGGCCCTGCCCTATATCCGCAAGTACCACGGCAAGACCATCGTCATCAAGTACGGTGGCAACGCCATGACCGACCCGGCCCTGCAGCAGGACTTTGCCGAGGACGTGGTGCTGCTCAAGCTGGTGGGCCTGAACCCGGTGGTGGTGCATGGCGGCGGCCCGCAGATCGAGGGCGCGCTGAGCCGCCTGGGCAAGAAGGGCCACTTCATCCAGGGCATGCGCGTCACCGACGAGGAGACCATGGAAGTGGTCGAGTGGGTGCTGGCCGGCCAGGTGCAGCAGGACATCGTGGGCCTGATCAATGTGGCCGGCGGCAAGGCCGTGGGCCTGACCGGCCGCGACGGCGGCATGATCCGCGCCAAGAAGCTCAAGATGGTGGACAAGGACGACCCCGCCAAGGAGCACGATGTCGGCCAGGTGGGCGACATCGTCAGCATCGACCCCAGCGTGGTGAAGGCGCTGCAGGACGACCAGTTCATCCCGGTGATCAGCCCGATCGGCTTTGGCGAGCACAACGAGAGCTACAACATCAATGCCGATGTGGTGGCCGGCAAGCTGGCCGAGGTGCTGAAGGCCGAGAAGCTGGTGCTGCTGACCAACACCCCCGGCGTGCTGGACAAGGCCGGCAACTTGCTCACCGACCTGTCGGCGCGCGAGATCGACGGCCTGTTCGCCGACGGCACGCTCTCCGGTGGCATGCTGCCCAAGATCGCCTCGGCGCTGGACGCGGCCAAGAGCGGCGTGAACGCGGTGCACATCATCGACGGCCGCGTGCCGCACTCGATGCTGCTGGAGATCCTGAGCGACCAGGCCTACGGCACCATGATCCGGTCTCACTGAGTTGAGCAAGCGCCGCCAGCCGGTCTGGCTCTTCGACCTCGACAATACCCTGCACAACGCCTCGCACGAGGTGTTCGGTGCGCTCAATGTGGCGATGACGCGCTATATCGAGCGGGAGCTGGGCGTCGACACGGCCGAGGCGAACCGGCTGCGCGCCCAGTACTGGGCCCGCTACGGCGCCACCCTGATCGGCCTGGTGCGGCACCACGGCGTGGACGCCGCGCACTTCCTGCGCGTCACGCATGCCCTGCCGGGCCTGGAGGGCGGCCTGCACACCCATGCCCATGACCTGGCCGCGCTGAAGCGGCTGAAGGGGCGCAAGGTGCTGCTGACGAACGCGCCGCTGGCCTATGCGCTGCGCGTGCTGAAGGCCCTGAAGATGCGGCGCTGCTTCGACAGCGTGCTGGCGCTGGAGCACATGGCCATGTTCGGCGAGCTGCGCCCCAAGCCGGACCGGCGCATGTTCCGCTACATCGCGGCCAGGCTGAAGGTGCCGCCCTGGCGCTGCATCCTGGTGGAGGACACCCTGATCCACCAGAAGACGGCGCATGGCCTGGGCATGGGCACGGCCTGGATGCAGCGCTGGGCCGCACGCTCGACGCATGGGCCCGAGGCCGGGCTTGCGCTCAAGCGCAGGCCCGTCTATGTGCGCCAGCGCATCGCCAGCCTGGGCGCGCTGCGGCCAGAGGAGTGCGGGCGCTGAGTATCGCCGTGCCGGTGCCGCCGGCGCCCTGGGGCAAACCGCCGTGGGGCAGGGAAGCTACGCTCCTCTAAGCGTGGGATTGCAGGCACCGCTGCCGCTGCCAGAATGGGGTTCCATCACGTGGCGACCCTCGCATGTCATTGTTCAGTGTTCTGATCGTTGAAGACCAACTCAGGTTCCGAGAGGCATTCGCGCACGCGCTCGAGAAGGCGCCGGATATACGCTTGCTGGGCATCGCCACCGACCTGCCGCAGGGGCGCAAGCTGTTCGACCAGACCCGGCCCGATGTGCTGCTGGTCGACCTGGACCTGCCCGGCGGCAGCGGCATCGAGCTGATACGCCATGCCGCCCACACCATGCCCGAGTGCGAGGTGATGGTGATCTCGGTGTTCGGCGACGAGCAGCATGTGCTCTCCAGCATCGAGGCCGGCGCCACCGGCTATCTGCTGAAGGACAGCCTGGCGCTGGATCTGCCGGGCCAGTTGCGCTCCCTGCGCGCCGGCGGCAGCCCCATCAGCCCGGTGATCGCACGCCGCCTGCTGATGCGGCTGGCACCCCAGGCCGGCCATGGCCCGGCGCCCGATACCGGCACCCTGCCGCTGGACGACGAGACCGTGGTGGCGCTGTCCGAGCAGGAATCGCGCGTGCTGCACCTGGCCGCCAAGGGCTTCACCTTCGACGAGATCGCCCAGTTCATGAGCGTCTCGCCGCACACCATCATGACCTATGTGAAGCGCACCTACCGCAAGCTGCAGGTGCGCTCCAAGGTCGAGGCGATCTACGAGGCGCGCCGCCTCGGCTGGCTGCGCGACTGACGTTTCGGGGCGGGGCCGGGCGCCTATGCCAGAATCGGCGCACCCAACCCGCGCCAGCGCACCGAGCCGATGCACGCCACCCCCGACGACCTGAGCGACGCCGAATCCGCGCCTTCTGCCCCCAGCGGCGCGCCGCGCAAGCGCCCGCGCCCGGGCGAGCGCCGCGTGCAGATCCTGCAGGTGCTGGCCGGCATGCTGGAGCAGCCCGGCGCCGAGCGCGTCACCACCGCGGCGCTGGCGGCCAAGCTGGAGGTGAGCGAGGCGGCGCTGTACCGGCATTTCGCCAGCAAGGCGCAGATGTTCGAGGGCCTGATCGAATTCATCGAGACCAGCATCTTCAGCCTGGTGAACCAAATCACCGAGCGCGAGGGGTCAGGTCTTGCGCAGGCGCAGAAGATCGTCTCGGTGCTGTTGCAGTTCGGCGAGCGCAACCCCGGCATGACGCGGGTGATGGTGGGCGACGCGCTGGTGACCGAGAACGAGCGCCTGGTGGCGCGCATGAACCAGTTCTTCGACCGCATCGAATCCTCGCTGCGCCAATGCCTGCGCAGCGCGGCCGAGGCCAGCGGCTCGGCCACGCCCACGGTGGACGCGAACGCCCAGGCCTCGGTGCTGGTGAGCTTCGTGATCGGCCGCCTGCAGCGCTATGCGCGCTCGGGCTTCAAGCGCCAGCCCACCGAGCAACTGGAAGCCGCGCTGCGCATGCTGCGATAGGGCCTGTTAATACTACGCCGATGGGCCGCGAAGGCTCGCCTCAGCGGGCCAAGCTAGGCGCGGCGCGCCGCCCGCACTGGCGTGCGGGCCAGCGTT